>JBEGVG010000118.1:0-50519 GCA_041178445.1 Pseudomonadota bacterium
CCTGCCGCGCTATGGCAAACTGCATGGCAAAGACGGCCGCACCTTCACGATCACCGCCTTTCGTCCGACAAAACCGGGCGAGGCGGTGATTGCGTTTGCAGAAGTGCGCGACCGCAGCGCTGCCGAGGTTCTCAAGGGCACCGAACTGTTCGTCGAACGGGCCGCGCTGCCCGAACCTGCGGAAGACGAATTCTATCACGCCGATCTGGTGGGGCTGGAAGCGCGTGACAGCGAGGGCCGCATGCTGGGCAAGGTTGTGGCCGTCCACAATTTCGGCGCCAGCGACGTGATTGAGCTGGTGCGCGCCGATGGCGACCAGGTGCATCTGGCCTTCACCCGCGAGACCGTGCCGCATATCGATATCGCCCAGGGCTATATCATCGTCGCGGTGCCCGAGGACGATGAAGCGGGCGACCATGTCGAGTAACTGGTCCGCCACCATCCTCACGCTGTTTCCGGAGATGTTTCCGGGGCCGCTGGGCATTTCGCTGCTGGGCAAGGCGCTGGAGAAAAATCTCTGGTCGCTGGAGGTGCGCGACATCCGCGATCATGGATTGGGCAAGCATCGCACCGTCGATGATACGCCGTCCGGCGGCGGCCCGGGCATGGTGATGCGCGCCGATGTCGCCGCTGCCGCGATCGACGCCGTGGAGCGGGGCAATCGTCCGCTGATCTATCTGTCGCCGCGCGGAATGCCGCTCAATCAGAAACGCGTGGGCGAACTGGCGGCGGGCCCCGGCGCCATCCTGCTGTGCGGGCGGTTCGAGGGCCTGGACCAGCGGGTGATCGAGGCGCGGCAAATCGAGGAAATCTCCCTGGGCGATTTCGTGCTGGCGGGGGGCGAGATCGCCGCCATGGCGCTGGTCGAAGCCGCTGTCCGGCTGATCCCCGGGGTGCTGGGGGACCATGCTTCAACGTCCGAGGAAAGCTTTACCTCGGGGCTTTTGGAATACCCCCATTATACCCGCCCGCAGGAGTTTGAAGGCCGGCCTATCCCGGAAGTCTTAAGTGGCGGGAATCATTCGCAAATCGCCAAATTCCGCCAGGACCAGGCCCAAAGCCTGACCAGGGCGCGGCGTCCCGACCTCTGGACCCTCTATGAAAAGGCCAAGTCCTAGTCTATATGCCCCGGCTCTAATTGCCGTTTCGACGCACGAAAGATCAAGAAAATGAACCTTTTGCAGGAACTTGAAGCCGAACAGATGAAGGCGGTGCGCGCCAAGGCGCATCCCGAATTTCGTCCCGGCGACACGCTGAGGGTGAGCGTCAAGGTGGTCGATGTGACCTATGACGAGAAGGCCAAGGCCAACAAGACCCGCGAACGCCTGCAGGCCTTTGAAGGCGTCTGCATCGCCCGCCAGGGCGCCGGCCTGAACGAAAGCTTCACCGTGCGCAAGATCTCCTATGGCGAAGGCGTGGAACGCGTTTTCCCGGTCTATTCGCCGCTGGTGGATTCGGTGACCGTGGTGCGCAAGGGCAAGGTGCGTCGCGCCAAGCTCTATTACCTGCGCGGCCGCACCGGCAAGTCGGCCCGCATAACCGAGCGCACCGACAATGTCAGCGAGACACAGGCCTCCGACACCGCCGCCTGAGTCGTTTTAAGCCTTATGTGACGGGCCGCGCCGGATTTCCGCCGCGGCCCGTTTGTTTTGAGCCCGCAGCGAAGGCCAAAAAAGCCCCATTTTTCCGGCTTTTCTTCCCACAAGCTGATGAATTCGAGCTCCGCTGGCGCTCCGGTCGTGGAAAAAGCCCCAATTTATTGTGCTTTTTTGAGGTGGGACCACTTTATCTTGCGGGAAATGCCGTAAAATCGGGCTCATCTGTTGATTCGTTAGAGGGAGAATCCCAATGGCAACCGCCGCAAAAACCGTAAAAGTCGAAACCGTTTCCACCCGCCAACTCGCCGGCCAGCTCGCTGAGAAGCACGAGCTTTCCCAGAAGAAGGCCAATGAGATGCTGGAAGACATCATCGCCCTGGTCACCAAGCATCTGAAGAAGGGCGCGCGTATCCGCCTGAATGGTCTGGGCATCCTCGTCGTGCGCAAGCGCGGTCCGCGCATGGGCCGCAATCCCGCCACCGGCGAAGCCATCAAGATCAAGGCGTCCAAGAAGGTTGCGTTCCGCGCCTCCAAGGAACTGAAGGAAGCGATCTAACTTTTGCTTCTTCTTCGGACCGAAGAAAGAAAGGCCGGGTGTTCGCACCCGGCCTTTTCTTTGACCCTTGTTTTGCCTTGCCTTGCGGGCGGGACGATCTGCCGGCTTGCCGGAAAGCCCCCAAGCGGCTAGGTAGCCAGCGGATTTTGCAACTGGGATTTCACCATGGCGCGCAAGAAAATCGCACTTATCGGCGGCGGACAGATCGGTGGCACGCTGGCCCATCTCGCGGCCCTGAAGGAACTGGGCGATGTGGTGATCTTCGACATCGCCGAAGGCCTGCCCCAGGGCAAGGCGCTGGACCTGGCCCAGTCGGCGCCGGTCGACAGTTTCAACGCCAAACTCAGCGGCACCAACAGCTATGCCGATATCGCCGGTGCCGATGTGGTGATCGTCACCGCCGGCGTGCCGCGCAAGCCGGGCATGAGCCGCGACGATCTTCTGGGCATCAACCTGAAGGTCATGGCGGCGGTGGGCGAGGGCATCAAGAACAACGCACCGAACGCCTTTGTGATCTGCATCACCAACCCGCTGGACGCCATGGTCTGGGCGCTGCAGAAATTCTCCGGTATCCCCCACAACAAGATCGTGGGCATGGCCGGTGTGCTGGACAGCGCGCGCTTCCGCCATTTCCTGGCCGATGAACTGAGTGTCAGCGTCGAAGATGTTTCGGCCTTTGTGCTGGGCGGACATGGCGACACCATGGTGCCGATGCCGCGCTTCTCCACCGTCGCCGGCATCGCGCTGCCCGAACTGGTGAAGATGGGCTGGATCAAACAGGACCGCCTCGACCAGATCGTGGACCGCACCCGCAATGGCGGCGCCGAGATTGTCGGCCTGCTCAAGACCGGCTCGGCCTATTACGCGCCGGCCACCAGCGCCATCGCCATGGCGGAAAGCTATGTCAAGGACCAGAAGCGCGTGCTGCCCTGTGCGGTTCACGTCAACGGTGCCTATGGCATCAAGGATCTCTATGTCGGCCTGCCGGTGGTGATCGGCGACAAGGGCGTGGAACGGGTGGTCGAACTGGACCTGACGGCCGAGGAAAAAGCCGGTCTGACCAAGTCCTCCGACGCGGTGAAGGGCCTGATCGACGCCTGCAAGAAGCTTGAGCCGTCGCTGGCCTGATTTTCGCCCTTAAGCCCCGGTTCATCGGGATATGGTATACTTCCGGCGCGTTGATAACCACAGCGCCTTGGGAGAGCAAAGGATCATGTTTGGTTTCCAGCGGTTTGCCCTGGCCTGGACGGCCCTAGCGCTGCTCGCGGTCGGTCTCATGGTGCTGGCGGTGGGGCTGGTCGCGCCGGCCCGGGCCCAGGCGTCCAACGCGACCTTGGTCATCCATGTCCAGAATGTTTCGCCCAAGGGCGGCATCCTCAGGCTAGGCCTGTATGACGAGGCCAGCTATCCCCATGACGATGCCAAGCCGGTCGCCAGCGCCGATGTGAAGGCCGAAGGCCCGCAAACCACCATCACCCTGAACGGCATCCCGCCCGGCACCTACGCCATCCAGGCGTTCCAGGATTTCAACGCCAATGGCGAGATGGATTACAGCTGGCTCGGCCTGCCGCAGGAGCCTTACGGTTTTTCCCGGGATGCCCGTCCGGTGCTTTCCAAGCCCGGTTTCGACAAGACCCGCTTCCAGGTTCAGGACGGGATGAACGTGCAGACCCTGCGCCTGCAGAATAGCGGCTGAGCGCGAGCCTATAGGGCCTTTCCTTTTGGGCGGCGCATGTTAGGTGAGCGATGTCCATGAGCGACACCGCCACCAGCATCTACCGCGCGCGCGATCTCAACCTGTTCGTGGGCGCGCGCTTTCTCTCCACCGTCGCGATCCAGGTCCAGTCGGTCGCCATCGGCTGGCAGATCTATGAGATGGAGCGCACGGCGCTGGCGCTCGGGCTGGTGGGGCTGTGCCAGTTCCTGCCCATGTTCCTGCTGACCTTGCCGGCCGGCGACATCACCGACCGTTTCAACCAACGCCGGGTTTACAGCCTGTCCGCCGCGCTGCAGGCCGCGTGCAGTGCGCTGTTCCTGGCACTCTCTTTGTTTCATCCGCACGATGCCTGGCCCTTCTATATCGTGCTGGTGCTGTTCGGCGCGGCGCGCGGCTTTGCCGGGCCGTCGGGGTCTTCGCTGCTGGCCTTCCTGGTGCCGCCGGAGAAACTGGCCCGGTCGATGGCCTTCAGCTCGTCCTTCTTCACCGCGGCGGTGATCTCCGGACCCGCGATCGGCGGCTTTCTCTATGCGCTGGGTCCGGTGCCGGTCTATGCGCTTTGCATCGCCGGCTTCCTGGGCGTGGGCGTCATCGTGGCAAAGCTGGGCGGACGGCGGTTCAAGCCCGAAGCGAGCGAGGCCTCGCGCTATGAACGGGTCGCCGAAGGCGTGCGCTTCGTGCGTTCGCGTCCCGTGGTGCTGGGCGCGATCTCCCTGGACCTGTTCGCGGTGCTGCTGGGCGGGGCGACGGCGCTGCTGCCCATCTTCGCGCGCGATATCCTGCATATGGGGCCGGTGGGGCTGGGTTTCCTGCGCAGCGCCCCGGCGGTCGGCGCCTTCGCCACGGCTTTTTATCTCACCCATTGGCCGATCCGCCAGCATGTGGGGCCCGTCATGTTCGCGTCCGTCGCGATATTCGGCATCGCCACCATCGTGTTCGGCCTGTCGAGCTGGTTTCCCCTCTCGCTGCTGGCGCTGTTCGTGCTGGGCGCCTCCGACATGGTGAGCGTCAATATCCGGGCCAGCCTGATCCAGCTTGCCACACCCGACACCATGCGCGGGCGCGTCTCCAGCGTGTCCATGCTGTTCATCGGCGCCTCCAACGAACTGGGCGAGTTTGAATCGGGCATCACAGCCGCGCTTCTGGGCACGGTGCCGGCCGTGGTGGCGGGCGGTGTCGGCACGCTGCTGGTGGTGGGTGTGTGGATGAAGCTGTTCCCGCCGCTTTTGCGGGTCAACAAGTTCAGCGATGTGGCGGTGCCGCTTGCGCGCTAGAAATCAAAAATCGTAAGACATGCGGATCATCGCGCCATCCGGTCCCGGCTGGATTTCGGAATAGACATTGTATTTCTTCTTGAAGCGCGTGGTCAGGATCGAGGCATAGCCGAAGGCGATCACCGAACTGGCCAATGTGTCATACCAGTGATGCTTGTCGGCCTGGACCCGGCTGTAGGACACGAACTGGCTGGCGGCGAAGGCCGGCAAGCCATACTGCCAGCCATAACGGCGGAACAGAAACGACGAGCCCGATGCCGCCAGCGCGGTGGTATCGGAGGGGAAGGATTCGAAGTCACTGCCGTCGGGTCGGCGCGAGCGGATGACCTGTTTCAGGGCGAAGGCGGTTCCGACCGTGGCGACCGTGGTGGCGGCCAGTTCGGCGGTGCCGGTCCAGTCCTGTTTGTAGGCCGTGATGCCTGCCGCGATCACCGGCAAGGCGATGGCGATACCGGAGCCGGCGGTGGTGATTGTCTTGTTCTGCTTCGCCGCTGCGCCGGGTGCGCCCAGGCAGACGAGAATGGCGGCCAGAAGAACGAAGCGCATGGCGAACCCTTGTTGAAAGAGGCCGCTCAGAAGCGGACTTGCGGTCAGGCCCGCACGTACACGTCCACGCGATCGGCGGGCCCGGAATCCTCGGCGCCGCCCATGGCGCGCACATCGATGCGGTCGGGGGAAACGCCGTCATTGATCAGGACCTGGCGGATGGCGAGTGCCCGGCGCAGCGAAAGCCGACGCGCGTCGGAACCCTTGTCGCCCTTGCCGCCGCCAAAGGCCTGCAGCTCGATGCGGCTGGAAGGACGGGTCATGGCGGCGTTGAGATCGGCGGCCAGGAACTTGATGGCGCCCAGCGCGCCTTCGGCCGGATCGCTGGCATCCTTGGCGAACAGGATCACGCTGCGTTTGGTCAGGCCGGCCGTGTCGGATGACGGCGCGGGCGGCGCTGCTTTCGCGGTCTGGGTGGGCGCCGGTTTGGCGGTCTGGGCCGGCTGGCTGCCGAAAATATTGCTGTAGTTGGGCGGATTGAACGGACTGGGACCGGCGACCTGCGGCGCGGGAGCCGCGGGCTTGGGCGCGGCGGGCTTGGGAGCGGGGGCCGGAGTGGCGACGCGCGGCGGCGGCGGGGCGCTGGCAAGTTGCACCGGACGGGGCGCGGAACGCACCACGCGGCGCGTGCCGGGCGGGGAGAGCGTGACGGTACCGCTGCGCTGGCCGGGATAGAGAAGCTGGGGCAGGGTGCGGGAATATTCCCCGCCGGGATAGAGCAGCGGACCAGTGCTGCGCGCCGCGTTCAGATTGACCCTGACTTCGAGTCCGGTCGCCACGGATTGCGCAGCGCCCGCGCCGAAGGACGCGAGCCAAAGACCAGCCGAGAGGCCCATAAGGGACAAGGAACGCATGACGTCGACAGCTCAGGAAAAGGTGCCCAGACGCAGCCTAGCCGTAATCTAACACTTTGCAACCATTACCCAAATGCCGCACATTCCCGCACCTTCGAGGGGAGTTTTACGCCAATGAAAACAAGAGCCGCCGTCGCCTATGGTGCCGGAAAACCCCTGGTGATCGAGACGGTGGACCTGGAAGGGCCCCGGGCCGGGGAGGTCCTGGTCGAGATCAAGGCGACGGGCGTTTGCCACACCGACGAGTTCACCCGCTCCGGCGCCGACCCCGAGGGCCTGTTCCCGGTGATCTTCGGCCATGAGGGCGCGGGCGTGGTGGTGGATGTCGGCCCCGGCGTCACCAGCCTGAAAAAGGGCGACCATGTCATTCCGCTCTACACGCCCGAATGCCGCCAGTGCAAAAGCTGTAATTCGCACAAGACAAATCTGTGCACCTCGATCCGCTCCACCCAGGGCCAGGGCGTGATGCCGGACGGCACCTCGCGCTTCTCCATCGGCGGGCAGAAAATCCATCACTATATGGGCTGCTCCACTTTCGCCAACCACACCGTGCTGCCGGAGATCGCGCTGGCGAAAATCCGTTCCGACGCGCCCTTCGACAAGGTCTGCTATATCGGCTGCGGAGTCACCACCGGCATCGGCGCGGTGATCCACACCGCCAAGGTCGAGCCGGGCTCGAACGTCGTAGTGTTCGGGCTGGGCGGCATCGGGCTGAACGTGCTCCAGGGCGCGCGCATGGCGGGCGCCGACATGATCGTGGGCGTGGACATCAATCCGGCCCGCGAGGCGCTGGCCCGCCAGTTTGGCATGACCCATTTCGTCAATCCCAAAGAGGTGAAGGGCGATCTGGTGCCCCATCTGGTGGAACTGACAAAAGGCGGCGCCGATTATTCCTTCGAATGCGTCGGCAATGTCGATCTGATGCGCCAGGCGCTGGAATGCACCCATCGCGGCTGGGGTGAAAGCATCATCATCGGCGTGGCGGGCGCGGGCCAGGAGATCAAGACCCGGCCCTTCCAGCTGGTGACAGGCCGGGTGTGGAAGGGCACCGCCTTTGGCGCTGTGCGCGGCCGCACCCAGGTGCCGCAGATCGTGGACTGGTACATGGACGGCAAGATTTCCATCGATCCGCTGATCACCCACAAGCTGCCGCTGGAACGCATCAATGAGGCCTTCGACCTGATGCATTCGGGTGAGTCGATACGAACGGTTATCGAATTCTGACGTTTTTAATGGTCGCGCCGCGAGGCCTTCGCTGCGCTCAGGTTCGCGGTCGCTCTGATTAATTGTCTGTTTGCGCGGGAGTGCGTTTGCCGTCACCCTGATCAAAAAGGGAGGCGTCATGCGCATGCATCTGATCGCGGCATTCGCCGCGCTGTCACTGTCACCGGCTTTCGCACAATCCATGATCCCGCCGCCTCTGCCGCCCGGCATCACCGTGCCGGACTGGGCACTGCCGGGATCGCCGACCCACAAGCAGATCGCCCCGCCAAAGGACTTCCACCGCGATCCCGTCACCTTCAACAAGACTGTCGGTCAATTCGAGAACAGCACCGATGTCGGCGGGCCACTGGTGCCCAGCAGCGCCAGTTACGATGCGCCGAGCAAGACCTACAACATCACGGCGGGCGGCTATAACATCTGGTACCAGCGCGACGAGTTTCATTTCCTGTGGAACCGGATGTCGGGCGATGTCTCGCTGGCCGCCAGTGTGGAGTGGCCCA
Organism: Pseudomonadota bacterium; assembly: GCA_041178445.1. Classification (GTDB taxonomy): domain Bacteria; phylum Pseudomonadota; class Alphaproteobacteria; order Micropepsales; family Micropepsaceae; genus Rhizomicrobium. The sequence goes on from JBEGVG010000118.1 coordinate 8,270, forward strand.
ACATGGACGATTTCCACGACCGCAAGGTGGCGCTGGTGATCCGCGACAGCCTGGATGACGACTCCCGCACCATCGTCGCGGCCCAGCATGGTAACGGCATGCTCCACATCGCCTGGCGCGGCGAGAAGACCGGCAACATGACCGACATTTCCCACCGCTCGGCGCGCCAGCCCGCGCCCGGCACGGCGGAACGCGGCCCGCAGGCGATCCATCCCAGCCGCTTCGGCATCGAGAAGAAAGGCGACCAGTTTCAATTGTGGGTGAGCTGGCAGGGCGAGCCCATCCATCCCGAAGGCGCGCCTGTCACCTTCAAGACCAGCGGGCCCTTTTATGTCGGCTTGGGCTTTACCTCGCACCTGCCGGCCAATCTGTTGACCGCCAAGGTGCGCGATGTGGTGGTGGAAAACCGCGCGGGCAGAATACGTTAGCAACACCTTTGTCATACCCGCGAAAGCGGGTATCCAACTTCTATATCGCGGTCGTTGCCGCGAAGATGGATTCCCGCTGGAGTTTATACTCCGGGCGCGCTTCGCGCGGACCGGGGTACGGGAATGACAATCAGCCTTTCACGCCCTTCAGCAATTTCAGCATCTGCGGATGCAGATTCTCATTGGCGGCCAGCACCGTGCCGCCCGACAGCATGTCGGCCCCGCCATTGAGGTCGGTGACCATGCCGCCCGCCTCGCGCACCAGCACGATGCCGGCCGCGATATCCCAGGCCTGCAGCGAACGTTCCCAGAAGCCGTCGAACCGCCCGGCCGCGACATAGGCCAGATCGAGGGAGGCCGAACCGAAGCGGCGAATGCCGGCAGTGACGTTCATCACCTCGGCCATTTCAGCACCGGCGCGGGCATGACCTTCCTTGCCCAGAAAGGGCAGGCCGGTGGCAATCACGGACGAGGCCAGGTCCTTGCGGGCCGCAACCCGGAGCCGCTTGTTGTTGAGATAGGCGCCATGGCCTTTTTCGGCGGTGAAGAGATCGTCGGTGACCGGATTGAACACCAGGCCTGCCACCAGCTTGCCTTCGCGCTCCAGACCGATGGAAATGGCGAAGTGGGGAATGCCGTGCATGAAATTGGTGGTGCCGTCGATCGGATCGATGATGAAACGGTGGGTGGCGTCGGCGCCCGTCACCGCGCCGCCTTCCTCGCCCAGAAAGGCATAGCCTGGCCGGGCCTTGCTGAGTTCGTCGATCAGGATTTTCTCGGTGCGTTTGTCGGCGCTGGTGACGAAATCGGCGGGACCCTTCATAGAAATCTGCAAGTTTTCCAGTTCATTGAAGTCGCGGATCAGGGGGCGTCCGGCCTTGCGGGCGGCGGCCACCATCACATTCAGGGTCGGTGAGGAAAATGCCATGATCAGTCCGCCCTGCGCACATAGCTGCCGTCTTCGGTGGAGACGATGATCTTCTCGCCTGCCGCAATGAAGGGCGGAACCTGGATATTCAAGCCGTTTTCCAGCACCGCGGTCTTGAAGGACGGAGCGGCGGTGCCGCCTTTGAGAACTGGATCGGCTTCGGCGATGGTCAGCGTCACCTGCGCCGGCAGCTTGATGCCGATCGGCTTGCTTTCATACATCTGCACCAGGGTCTTCATCCCGTCCTGCAGGAAGTCGGCCTGGTCGCTGACGAAGTCCCGCGCGAGTTCGATCTGCTCGTAATTCTCCATGTCCATGAAGGTGAGCATGTCGCCATTGGCATAAAGGAACTGGAAGTCTTTCTTGTCGAGATGGATTTTTTCGACCATCTCCGATGAGCGGAAACGCTCGTTGAGCTTGGTGCCGGATTCGATGTCCTTGAGTTCGACCTGGTTGTAGGCGCCGCCCTTGCCGGGCTTCACCGACTGGCTCTTCACCGCCATCCACAAACGGCCCTGATGCTCGATTATGGTGCCGGGGCGCACTTCATTGCCGGAAATCTTGGCCATAGTTCAACGCCTCCGTGGCGCGGGGTGAGAGGTCTGCAGGTTCAAAGAGCGGGCGGGTGATAGCAGGCGAGGCCTGCCATTTCCAGCCAGTCAGGCAAAAAGGGCGTTGAACGCCTTAACCGCGGCTTGGGGGCCGTCGGGATGCTCCCAGACCCCGGCGGCAACCGCCAGGAAGTCGGCCCCGGCTTCGATCAGCGCGGGCGCGTTGGTGAGGGTGATGCCGCCAATGGCGACGCAAGGCACCACCATGGTCTCGCCCCACCAGCGCAGCAGTTCGATATCGGCCTGGGTCTTGGGCTCCTTGGTCTGGGTGGGAAAGAAGGCGCCGAAGGCGACATAGTCGGCGCCGGCTTCGCCCGCTTCCATGGCCAGATGGCGGCTGTCGTGACAGGTGACGCCGACAATGCCGCCGGGCATCAGGCGGCGCGCTTCGGCGTAAGACGCGTCTGCCTGCCCGACATGGACCCCGTCGCAGCCCAGTTCGGCGGCCAGATCGGGGCGATCGTTGAGGATGAAGGCCGTGCCATGTGCTTGCACGATGGGCCGCAGGACATCGGCGGCACGGCGGATCTCGTCATCGCTGGCATTCTTCAGACGCAACTGAAACGAGGCGACGTCACCGCCGGCCAGCGCTTCCTTCAGCGGACCCAAAAAATTCGCCGCCGAAAGCTTCGGCGGCGAAATCAGGTAGAGGCGGCAATTGCTCAAGCGGCTTTCTCGTGTGCCTGGGTCCATTTGCCCGTCGCGGCCAGGGAGTTCATCAGGGCGCGATGGGCGAAGGCGGCCTGTCCGGCGGCGACATTTTCCGCCTTGCCGCTCCAGGCCTTTTGCGGCGCGGCCTGCAGGGCGCGGCCGTACGAGAAAGTCAGCGCCCAGGGCAGTCCGCCAATCGCGTTCATGGCGGAGAGATGCGCGGTGGCGGCTTCGTCCGACTGGCCGCCTGACAGGAAGGCGATGCCGGGCACCGCGCTGGGCACGCAGCGCTTCAGCACCTTGATGGTGCGCTCCGCGACTTCCTGGACAGAATTCTGCCTGGGGCACTTCATGCCTGGCACAACCATGTTGGGCTTCAGGATGATGCCTTCCAGCTTCACATCGGCGAAATAAAGCTCCTGGAAAGCTTCCTTCAGGATCCATTCAGTGACCATTTCGCAGCGGTCGATATCGTGATCGCCATCCATCAGCAGTTCCGGCTCGACGATCGGCACGATGCCGTTTTCCTGCGCCATCGCCGCATAACGCGCCAGGGCATGGGCATTGGCGTGAACGGCATTGTGGCTCGGCTTGCCGTCGGCGATTTCGTAAACGCCGCGCCACTTGGCGAAGCGCGCGCCAAGCTTGTGATATTCGACAAAGCGGCCGCGCAGGCCGTCCAGACCTTCGGTGATGGTCTCGTTCGGCGCGCCGGCCAGCGGCACCGCGCCCTTGTCCACCTTGATGCCCGGAACACTGCCAGCCGCCTCGATCAGCTTGACCAGCGGCGTGCCGTCCTTGGCCTTCTGGCGGATGGTCTCGTCGAACAGGATGACGCCGCCGATATGCTGCTTCATGGCGGTGTCGGTGCGGAAGAGCAGTTCGCGATAGTTGCGGCGATTGTCTTCGGTGTTGGCAACGCCGATCTTGTCGAAGCGCTTCTGGATGGTGCCGGTGGATTCGTCGGCGGCCAGGATGCCCTTGCCGGGCGCCACCATCTTCTTGGCAATCGTATTCAGCTCGTCCAAATTCATAACGTCCTCACTTCGTCGTCAGGGCTTCCACGCCCGGCAATGTCTTGCCTTCCAGCCATTCCAGGAAGGCGCCGCCGGCGGTGGAGACATAGGTAAAATCATTTTCGACCCCGGCATGGGCCAGAGCCGCCACCGTGTCGCCGCCGCCCGCCACCGACAGCAACGTGCCTGCCTTGGTCGCATTCGCAACAGCCTTCGCCGCAGCCACGGTGCCATTGTCAAAGGGCGCCATTTCAAACGCGCCAAAAGGTCCGTTCCACACCAAAGTGCGGGTATCGGTCAGGCGGTTTTCGAATTGCGCGATGCTGGCGGGGCCGACATCCAGCACCATCTCGTCATCGGCGATCTGGCTTGCGCTGACAATGCGATGCGCCGCCTCGGTCTTGAATTCCTTCGCCACCACCACATCGGTCGGCAACAGGATCGCCGCGCCGCTGTCCTTGGCGGCCTGGATGATCTTGCGCGCGGTTTCCAGATGGTCGGCTTCATAAAGCGATTTTCCGACCTTGATGCCTTCGGCCGCCAGGAAGGTGTTGGCCATGGCGCCGCCGATCACCAGCACCTCCACGCGCTTCACCAGATTTTCCAGCAGCGCGATCTTGGTCGAGACCTTGGCCCCACCCACCACCGCCATGACGGGACGTTCGGGATGCCCGAGCGCCTTTTGCAGATGGGTCAGTTCGGCCTGCATCGAGCGGCCGGCGGCATTGGGCAAGAGGCGCGCCACGCCGTCCGTCGAAGCATGGGCGCGGTGGGCGGCACTGAAGGCGTCATTGACGAGGATGTCGCCCAGCGCCGCCAATTCCTTGGCCATGGTGCTGTCGTTTTCTTCCTCGCCCTTGTGGAAGCGGGTGTTTTCCAGCAGCAGCACGTCGCCGTCCTGCAGGGCAGCGACAGCGGCGCGCGCCTTGGGGCCGATGCAGTCTTCGGCGAAGGCGACCTTACGGCCCACGGCGTTCGCCAGCGGCTCCAGCAGCACCTTCAGCGACATGGACGGCACGACCTTGCCCTTGGGGCGGTCGAAATGGCTGAGCACGATAACGCGCGCGCCGGCCTCGGCCAATTCCCTGAGGGTCGGGGCTTGCCGTTCAATGCGCGTGGCGTCGGTGACCTTGCCATCCGCGACCGGCACGTTGAGGTCGGCGCGGACCAGCACGCGCTTGCCCTTCACCGAGAGGTCGTCGAGCGTACGAAAAGCCATCTCAGATCAGCTTGCCCATCGCCACGGCGGTGTCGGCCATGCGGTTGGAGAAGCCCCATTCATTGTCATACCAGGTCATGATCGAGACGAAGGTCCCGTCCATCACCTTGGTCTGGTCCAGCGCGAAGCTGGAGGACGCCGGATTGTGGTTGAAGTCCACCGACACCAGCTTCTCATGCACCACATCCAGGATGCCCTTCAGCGGGCCCAGCGCGGCGCCCTTGATGGCGTCATTGATCTCCTGAACGCTGGTGGCGCGCTTGGCGACGAATTTCAGGTCCACCAGCGAGACGTTCGGGGTCGGTACGCGCACCGAGACGCCGTCCAGCCTGCCTTTGAGTTCGGGCAGCACTAGGCCGACGGCCTTGGCGGCGCCGGTCGAGGTCGGGATCATGGAAAGCGCGGCGGCGCGGCCGCGATACAGGTCCTTGTGCATCTGGTCCAGCGAGGGCTGGTCGTTGGTGTAGCTGTGGATGGTGGTCATCATGCCGCGTTCGATGCCGACGGCATCGTTCAGCACCTTGGCCACGGGCACCAGGCAGTTGGTGGTGCAGGAGGCGTTGGACACGACCAGCATGTCCGCGCTCAGCTTGTCGTGATTGACGCCATAGACCACGGTGAGGTCGGCGCCGTCGCAAGGCGCGCTGACCAGCACGCGCTTGGCGCCGGCGGCCAGATGCGCGGCGGCCTTTTCCTTGGAGGTGAAGATGCCGGTGCATTCCAGGGCGATGTCCACGCCCAGTTCCTTGTGCGGCAGCTCGGCCGGATTCTTGATGCAGGTGACTTTGATCTTGTGGCCGGCGGCGATCATATATTCGCCATCGACGCTCACCTGGGCCGGGAAGCGGCCATGCACGCTGTCATAGCGCAGCAGGTGGGCGTTGGTGTCCACGGGCCCCAGATCGTTGACGGCCACGACTTCGATGTCGCGGCGGCCCGACTCCACGATCGCCCTGAGCACCAGACGACCGATGCGGCCGAAGCCGTTGATTGCAACCCGAAGCGCCATTTGAATCTCCTGAACTAAATCTTGAGCAGTTATTTTTTAAGTAGTTTTTGGGCCGCGGCTACCGCGGCGTCGGCTGTAATGCCGAACTTCTTGTAGACGTCCTTGTAAGGCCCGCTGGCGCCAAAGCTGTTCATGCCGATGAAGGCGCCACCATTGCCGAGCAGTTCGGAGCCGATGTAGCGGTCCCAGCCTTCGCGCATCCCCGCCTCGATCGCGACCTTGACGGTGCCCGGGCCCAGAATCTGCTTGCGATAGCTTTCCGGCTGTTCCTCGAACAGCGCCCAGCAGGGCATGGAGACGACGCGTGCGCCGATGCCTTCTGATTTGAGCTTGCTGGCGGCTTCGACCGCCAGGCTGACTTCGGTGCCGGTGGCCAGGAACGTGACCTTGGCTTCGGCGTCGCCCACCAGTTCGTAAGCGCCCCTGGCGCAAAGGTTGTCGGCAGTGTGCTTTTCACGAAGCGTCGGCACGTCCTGCCGCGAAAAAGCGAGCAGGCTGGGGCGGCGGTCATTCTTCAGCGCCAGGTCCCAGCACTCGGCGGTTTCCACGCCGTCGGCGGGCCGCATGGTGAGCAGGGTCGGGATCGCGCGCAGCGCAGCCAGATGCTCGACCGGCTGATGGGTGGGGCCGTCTTCGCCCACGCCGATGGAATCGTGGGTCATCACGAACACCACGCGGATGCCCATCAGGGCGGCGAGGCGAATGGACGGGCGGCAATAATCCGAAAACACCATGAAGGTGCCGCCATAGGGGATCAGCCCGCCATGCAGCGCGATGCCGTTCATCGCCGCGGCCATGCCATGCTCGCGGATGCCGTAATGGATATAGCGACCGGCGAAATTGCCCGGGCTGACGCCCTCGATATTCTTGGTCTTGGTGTTGTTGGACGGCGTCAGGTCGGCCGAGCCGCCGATGGTGGTCGCAAGTTCGGCATTGATCACGTCCAGCGCCTTTTCCGACATCTTGCGGGTGCCGGCGCTGGGCTTTTCGCCCGACAGTTTTTCCTTCAACGCGGTCAGCGCGGCGCCGACGGAAGGCGGGATCACGCCGCTGATGGCGTCGTCGAAGTCCTTGGCGTGCTTGCTGGCGGATTTGCGCGCGTTCCATTCGGCCCGCGCCCTGGCGCCAGCTTGGCCAATGGCGCGCCATTGGTTCAGCACATCATCAGGCACGACAAAGGCCTCAAAGTCCCAGCCCAATTCTTTACGTGCGCCTGCCACGATCTCGGCGCCCGGCGCATCGCTGTGCGCCTTCTGGGTGCCCTGACGGCCCGGCATGCCGAAGCCGATGATCGTGCGACAAGCGATCAGCACCGGCGCGTCAGCCTTTTGCGCTTTCTCCAGCGCGCGGGCAATATCGGCCGCATCATGGCCGTCGCAGGAATCCACCACCCATCCGGCGGCCTTGAAGCGTTCGGCCTGCTGGGTGGAGTCCGACAGAGACAGGGCGCCATCGATAGTGATGTGGTTGTCGTCCCACAAGACGATCAGGTTGGAGAGCTTCAGATGCCCGGCCAGGCCGATGGCCTCGTGGCTGATGCCCTCCATCAGGTCGCCGTCCGAGGCGATGACATAGGTCTTGTGGTTGACCAGTTCGTCACCTAAGCGGGCGTTCAGCAGCCGCTCGGCCAGCGCCATGCCCACGGCATTGGCGATGCCCTGGCCAAGCGGGCCGGTGGTGGTTTCGATACCCGGCAGGTCGCCATGCTCGGGATGGCCGGCGGTGGGGCTGCCGACTTTGCGAAAAGTTTTGAGGTCCTCGATCGTGACCTTGGGATAGCCGGTCAGCCAGAGCAGGGAATAGAGCAGCATCGAGCCATGACCACCCGACAGCACGAAACGGTCGCGGTCGGCCCAGCCCGGTTCGGCGGCGTCGAATTTCAGGAAGCGGGAAAACAGCACCGTGGCGACATCGGCCATGCCCAGCGGCAGGCCGGGATGGCCCGACTTGGCGGTCTCCACGGCGTCCAGGGACAGGACCCGGATGGCATTGGCAAGACGGCGGATTTGAGCCTGATCGGGCGCGGTCATGGGCGGTCTTTCAGCGCGAAAAGAGGGGTGCTTTACGAACGGGTGCCACCCCCGTCAAGGGTCGCAGCCATGCCTTGTTTGCGCGGCGGTTGACCCGATTTCCGCCAAGGGCCTAAGGTCTTGCGGGAATTGAACGATGAGGCCCGGATGACCCGGCTGAAATTGGCGGAAGCGCGCTTCCGGGCGGCCCTGGAAAGCGTCGAAAATGCGGCAGGCACGGTGGGCGAGAATCTCGACCAGGCTGCCAAACTGCCTGAGCGGGTCGCCGAACTGGAAGCCGAACGCGAACGGTTGATGGGGCGCGTCGCGGAACTGGAAGAGGAAATCGCTATGCTTTCCGGCCTGACCGAGGAAGTGGAAGGCCGGCTGGATGGCGCGATTGGCGAAATCCGCGCCGCGCTGGCGAGGTAACCCATGCCCCTGGTCAATGTCATGGTGAACGGCCGGGCCTACACCATCGCCTGCGATGAAGGCGAGGAAGAGCATCTCAAGGGGCTTGCCGCCCAGGTCGACGCCAAGGCGCGCGAGGTGCTGAGTTCCGTCGGCCAGGTGGGCGATGCCCGCATGATGCTGATGGCGGCTTTGCTGATGGCGGACGAGCATCAGGAGATGAGTGGCAAGATCGCGGCGGGTTCCGTCGGCGAAGGCGAGAAGAAAAACCTTCATTTGCGCGCCGAAGAGGCCGAAAGCGCCGCCGCCGATGCGCTGGAAAGCGCCGCAAAGCGCCTGGAAGACATTGCCGCGCGGCTTGCGCACGCCTAAATTAGGGACGGACGGTCACTGTCTTTCGCGTCAGGTTGCGATGCCCAGGGGCCTTAATTGTACTCATCGGGAGTTGTCCCTGACTGGAACCGTGGTTCCGGATACACGACGCCCACCTGCACTTGCAGGCCCATGAGATCCAATACCAACGGCTAGTATGGTACCGTCCACTTTCTTTCATTCCCTCCGATTTCAGCTTTCTCTCGGCTCGCGGATGCTCGCCTCGAACGCTGAAATCACCTCCCCTTTGACGGCGCTGTGCGCCGAAAGGGGAGACGGACCTGTGTTTGCCCTATGAATTTGAAGCATCATCTCCGTGCTGCGGCACGCGCAACGCGCAGGACGCTGGCGCATGACGGTTTTGCATCCGCCATCGCGCGTCATGCCCAGGATTTTCCTGTCACCAAAGGCATGATCGTGGGCGGCTATCACGCGCTGCCGGAAGAGGCCGATCCCGCACTGCTGCTTGAGAGATTGGTCGAGCTTGGCTGTCACATCGCCTTTCCGCGTGTCGCCGCAAAAGGCCAGCCGCTGGAATTTCATCGGGTGCCGGACGGCGAAGTGCTGGCGCCCGGTACCTATGGCATTCACGAGCCGCTGGAGCATTGGCCACGCGTCACCCCCGGCCTGCTGCTGGTGCCACTGCTGGCCTTTGACGCGGAGGGTCACCGGCTCGGTTATGGCGGCGGTTTTTACGACCGCACCCTGGAAAAGCTGAATGTTCCGGCCATCGGTATCGGCTATGCGGGGCAGGAAGTCGCCTCGCTTCCCCATGAGGCGCATGATAGGACCCTCGACATGATCCTTACAGAACAGGGCCTGCGGCACTTTCGATGAACATTCTTTTTCTGGGCGACATTGTTGGCAAGCCGGGGCGCGACGGGGTGCATGCGCAGCTGCCGCGGCTGCGCGATGCACTGAAGCTCGATCTGGTCATCGCCAATGGCGAGAATGCAGCGGGCGGTTTCGGCCTGACCCGCAGCATTGCCGAGGAGTTCTTCGGCCTTGGCATCGATGTGATCTCCACCGGCAATCACTGGGCCGACCAGAAGGAAATCCTCACCTATATCGAAAGCGAGGACCGCATCCTGCGCCCCGCCAACTATCCCAAAGGTACGCCGGGTCGCGGCGCCAACCTGTATCAGACGCCGGCAGGCAGCGTGCTGGTGATCAATGTGATGGGCCGGGTGTTCATGGACGCGCTGGACGATCCTTTTGCGGCGGTGGACCGGGAATTGAACGCCTGTCCGCTGGCCGAAGGCGCCGACGCCATTGTGGTGGACATCCATGCCGAAGCGACCTCGGAAAAAATGGCGATGGGCCATTTCTGCGACGGGCGCGCCAGTCTGGTCGTGGGCACGCACAGCCATGTTCCCACCGCGGACGCGCAAGTTTTGCCGGGCGGCACGGCGTTCCAGTGTGATGCCGGCGCCTGCGCCGATTACGATTCGGTGATCGGGATGGACAAGGGCGAACCGGTGCAGCGCTTCACCCGCAAGATGTCGAGCCAGCGCTTTTCCCCCGCGACCGGCCCCGCCACCCTGTGCGGCGTGTTCGTGCAGACCGGCGCCAAGGGTCTTGCCACCCGCATCGATCCGGTGCGCCTGGGCGGGCGGCTGAAGCCGTCTCTTCCCGAACTCTAGAGGCGACGTTCCAGCAGGTTGTCGGCGCGCTATGGGCCGGATTGCGGAATAACGTCGAAGGCGATGGTGGTGCGCTTGGCATCGTCGGTGAACGGCACTGTTCCGTGCCACATGAAGGACGGAAACAGCACCAGCCGCCCCGGCACCGGCTGGATCATCCGGCGGATGGGGTTGGAAAGACCGACATCAAAGCCCGGCTCGCCGAATTTGATCCAGCCCTGGCGGGTTTGCGTGTCCTTTGCCGCATCCGGCACGGCGACGTAATAGCAGGAGCTGATCCACCCCTGGGGATGGATGTGATTGACGTGAAAGCCCTGCGCCTTCAGCTGCGAGGACCAGGAGCCGCGGTACAGGAACGACCGCGCCCGGCGCGAAACAAACGGATGCGCCTCATCTCCCTCCAGGCCGGCAATATAGTCCTCAACGGCCTCGGCGATGCGGCGCTCCAGCCGATCGACCAGGTCATGCCCGACGCCGAAGATGTGATCCGGCGTCTGGGTGCCGCCGCGCAGCGACTGGTTGACATATTCGCGGGTGTCCGGATGCAGGCGGCCCAGATAGGCGGACAGTTCGGCGTTGAAATCCGCCATGCTGGAAAAGCCGTCCGGGGCCTTCAGGTCGAAGGCGCGGATGTAGCGGTCATAGCCGCTCAGCGCTTCGTCGCGCGCGTCCTCCAGCATGCGCCAGGCCAGGCTCAAGCCGACCAGGCATGACTGGTCATGCGGCGCCGCGCGCAGCCCGCGTTCGCACAGCATCGCCGCCATGCGCGGATCGCGCTGCAGCAGCGCCACTTCGGCGGCGCCGGCAATGAGCTGCGGTTCGTCGCTGGCGCGCTGCAACAGCAGTCCCAGCGCCGCAGCGGCTTCGTCATAGCGCTTCATGCCGCGCAGGCTTTCCACTGCGCCCAGCATGGCTGCGACATTGCCGGGATCGCGGGCGAGCGCTTCGCCATAGGTGGCATAGGCTTCGGCAAAGCGGCATTCATGGTTGAGGAAATAGGCCTTGCCCATCAGCAGGTCCGGGGTGCGCGGCGCCAGCTCGTAGGATTTGAGAAAATCCTCCTTGCGGCCCAGGCGGTACAGCAGATCGTTGTAATAGCGGTGTGCGGCGGGATCGCGCGGCTCGCGGGCGAGCGCCTGGCGATAGGTGACGATCGCCTCGTCGTACCGCCTGAGATTCTGCAGCGCTTCGGCGCGATGCATCTCCAGCTCCGGCAGGCTGGGGTCGAGGCGATGGGCCAGGTCGTAATTTGCCAGCGCTTCGTCATCGCGGCGCTGGCGGCGCTGCGCCAGCCCCAAAAGCGTGTGGATGGCCGCCTTTGCGGGTGCGGCAGCAGGACAGGCCAGCGCCTTGCGCAGCTGCGCCTCCGCCTCCACCGGCCGCTGAAGGTCTATCAGCAATCCACCCAGGGCGATCCAGGCGCCGACATGGTCCGGCTGCAGCGCGATCAGCGCCCGGCATTCTTCTTGCGCTTCTTCCAGGCGTCCCGCGCCGCGCAGCAGGTCCACCAGTTCATTGCGGGCGGCGATGTTCGGTGGGCTGGCTGCGATGCGCGCGCGGCAGGCCGCAATGGCGGGCGCCGGTTCTTGCTGGCTCAAGGCGTCAATCCGCCCGCGCGCTTTTGAAGAGCGGTGCCAAGGATTGCAACGGGCTTGACGACCATCGTCTGCTCCAAAACGCGGATGGAGCAACATACTATAATATCGGCGGATGCAAACGGCCGCCGGGGCAGTTGTCTAGGCAGCGACCGCGTTGGCGGCGAGATCGGCGCTGTGGGCTTCGCCGTCCAGGGTGGCGGCGACGGCATGGACGGTGGCGGCGATGCGCACCGCGGCCTGGATCTGCTCGGCGGACAGGCCACCGTTGCGCAGGATTTTCTCATGGCTGTCGATGCAGACGCCGCAGCCATTGATGGCCGAGACCGCCAGGCACCAAAGTTCGAAGTCCACCTTGTCCACGCCGGGCTTGCCGATCACATTCATGCGCAGGCGTGCCGGCAGCGTCTTGTAGTCCGGCGCCGAGGAGAGGTGCGTGAAGCGGTAATAGATATTGTTCATCGCCATGATGCTGGCAGCGGCGCGGGCGGCAGTCAGCGCCTCGGGCGACAGCTTGAGGGCGAATTCGCTGAAGATGGCGCTGGTGACGCTGCGCTCGCGCGAGGCCAGAGCGCAGGCGATAAAGGTGCCGGCCCGCTGCTGCTCGGTGAGCAGGGCTTCGCCCGCCAGCGAGGACAGGTTGAGCTTCAGGTCCTTGGCATATTCGGGCAGCGCATCTTTCAGGGCTTCGATCGACATGTTTTTTCTTTCAAAAAGGGCCCTCATCCCTTTTATGGGATGAGGGCTTAGTGTTCTTCGCCGCGATTAGGGGAGCAGGCGAAGCATCATGAGAAAAGTTAAGCGGCCTTGATGACGTCTTCACCCTTCTGCCAGTTGCAGGGGCACAGTTCGTCGGTCTGCAGCGCGTCGAGCACGCGCAGGACTTCCTGCGGATTGCGGCCCACGCTCATGTCGGTGACATAGACAAAGCGGATGATGCCTTCCGGATCGACCAGGAAGGTGGCGCGCTTGGCGACGCCCGCTTCCGCATCCAGGATGCCCAGCGCCTGGGAGAGGCGGCGGTTGGTGTCGGCCAGCATGGCGAAGGGCAGGGTCTTGAGGTCGGCATGGTTCTGCCGCCAGGCCAGATGCACGAATTCGCTGTCGGTCGAAACGCCATAGATTACGGTGTCGCGGTCCGCGAAGTCACCCTTGAGCTTGCCGAAGCCGGCGATTTCGGTCGGGCAGACGAAGGTGAAGTCCTTGGGCCAGAAAAAGACCAGCTTCCACTTGCCCTTGTCGCTGTTCTGGTCGAAGGGCTGGAAGGCGGTGTTGGGGTCGGTCGAAACCACCCCGGTCACGGAGAAATCGGGGAATTTGTCGCCAATCGTCAGCATTTTAGTCTCCAAAGTCGGTTCTTATTGAGAACGACAATTAGAAACATTACAAAGTAAAGTCAAGCCTTCATCCTGCGCATTCTGTCGCGGGGGCAGGGGGTCAGAGAGGCGAGGCGGGCGTGATCGCCACGGCGACCAGGGGGCGGAAACGCTTCGCCGCCCGCCAGCCAACCCAGATGAAGGCGATCAGCACCAGCCCCTGGGCCGCACCGAATACCGGGCCGCTGGGCGGATTGCCGGCCAGCGGCTGCAGCGCCGGCACCTTCTGGAACAGCTGCACCACCAGCACGAAGACATTGAGGTAGAGCGAGAACACCGCGCCGATCAGATAGACCAGACGCCAGGCGCCCGTCAGATGCTTCACATATAATCCATACAGCGTGGGCACCAGCGCCAGCAGCGCCACCACGCCCGTCAGTTGCGCCGGTGTGGGTGGATTGGGGGGCTGGAAGAAGACGAAGCCGGTAAGGCTGGTCAGAAGGGTGGTGGCGAGAAAGACGCCGGTCCAGCCGCTCGACATGGTGTTTTTCAGCATCTGGGCCACGACCACCAACCCGCTGAGAATGGCGACCAGGGAGATGGCAAGATGGGTCAGGGTCAGGGCATCGGTGCTGAGGCTGGTCATGGGCTTCTCCTGCAAATCGCAAAAATCGAAATAGGCGCGAAGAATATCGCCCATCCTGCCCCTAGGCGGTCAGGCTTGAAAATAGGGGGGTGGCAGCGGTATCTCAGCCCCCTACAGGGAAAAGCGACATGGCCGGTCATAGTCAGTTCAAGAACATCATGTTTCGCAAGGGCAAGCAGGACAAGGAGCGCTCCAAGCTCTTTGCCAAGCTGAGCCGCGAAATCACCGTCGCCGCCAAGTCGGGCATGCCCGATCCGGCGCACAATCCGCGCCTGCGCACCGCCATTATCGCGGCCAAGGCGGAGTCCATGCCCAAGGACAATATCCAGCGCGCCATCACCAAGGCGACGGGCGGCGATGCCGAGAATTACGACGAAATCCGTTATGAGGGGCGCGGCCCCGGCGGCGTGGCGCTGATCGTGGAAACCATGACCGACAACCGCAACCGCACATCCGCCGACGTGCGCGCCGCCTTTTCCAAATATGGCGGGGCGATGGGGGAAACCGGCTCGGTCAGCTTCATGTTCGATCATGTCGGCCTGATCAGCTATCCGGCCGCCAAGGGCAGCGAAGACGCCATGCTGGAAGCGGCGCTGGATGCGGGCGCCGACGAATGCGTCTCCTCGGCGGACAGCCACGACTTCCTCACCTCGATCGAAAACTTCGCCGCGGTGCGCGAAGCGCTGGAAGCCAAGCTCGGCGCGCCGGCCTCGGCCGCGATCGTCTGGCGGCCGCAGAATATGGTCGCGGTGGCCGACGATGCCGGCGAGACGTTGATGAAACTGATCGAGGTTCTGGACGATCATGACGACGTTCAGAACGTCTATGGCAATTACGAGCTGTCCGACGCGCTGATGGCCAAGCTGTCCGGCTGAGCTTTGCCGCTGTCTGCCCGCGTTTCTTGACGCCACGCGGCATCTGCGTTCACACTGAAAATGTCCTGCCGCTGGCGGGTGCGGGGAAACAATCGGGGGGCCATTATGAAAATCACCATCGTCCTTGCTTCGACAATTGTCACGCTTGCAGCCGGCGCCGCCCTGGCGCAGCCCATGCGCGACGGAATTCCGATGCGCGACGGCAGCACCATCATCAGCGTCGGCGGCGGCTGCCTGGTGCAGTATGGCCGGCGCAACGAGCGCATCAACAACGCGCAGCGCTGCAGCGAAGGTGATCTGCGCGAAGCCGATGCCAGGATGGCCGGTGGCGGTGGTGGCCGCCCCGGATTCGGCGGCGGCTTTGGCGGCAATGCGGGCGTGCCGTCCGGCTCCTGGGCGCAGAGCTGCCGCGGCGGCGTGATGCAGGGACAGGTTTTCCGCACCGAGTGCCGCGACGAAAGCGGCCGCTGGAACGTCACGGTGCTGGATATGCGCAATTGCCCTACCGGCAACGCGGAAAATCGCAACGGCTCGCTGGTCTGCCGCTGATCAAGCTCGGACGATCCTGACGCGTCCGGAATTTGATTGGGAATGCGGCTGAAGCACTTTGGCGTCATGCTTTTCGAGAAAGCTTGTATGCCGGGCAAATAATCGTTCCGCCCCTGTGCGTTCTATTCCTATAGTGCCCGCATGCATGAAATGTCGCCCCTGATCGCAATCCTCGTCGTCGGCCTCGGGATGGCATTTATACTGGGCACCGTGGCCCAACGGCTGAAGCTGCCCCCCCTGGTCGGCTATCTGCTGGCGGGGGTCGCAATCGGCCCCTTCACGCCCGGCTTCATCGCCGATACCCATCTGACGCTGCAACTGGCCGATGTCGGCGTGATCCTGCTGATGTTCGGCGTCGGCCTGCATTTCAAGCCGCGCGACCTGCTGGAATTCAAGGGCATCGTGATCCCGGGCGCCATTTTGCAGATGGCGGTGATTACCACGCTGGGCGTCGGCGCCAGCATGGTGCTGGGCTGGCCGCTGGCCCAGGGCCTGGTATTTGGCCTGTGCCTGTCGATCGCGTCCACCGTGGTGGTGCTGCGGGCGCTGCAGGATCGCCGGTTGATGGAAACCTCCCGCGGGCGCATCGCCATCGGCTGGCTGGTGATGCAGGACGTGCTGGTGATTCTGGTGCTGGTGCTTCTGCCGCCCATCGCCGCCGTGCTCAAAGGCGGCGACATCAACATGATGGTGCTGGCCAAAAGCCTGGGGATCACCTTCGGCAAGCTGGCCCTGTTCGCGGGCGTCATGCTGATCATCGGCCGGCGGGTGATCCCCGCCGTGCTGCATTACATTGCCCATACCGGCAGCCGTGAACTGTTCCGCCTGGCGGTCCTGTCGCTGGCGCTGGGGGTGGCGTTCGGCGCGGCGGTGCTGTTCGGCGTTTCCATCGCGCTGGGCGCCTTCTTTGCCGGCATGATCCTGGCGGGATCGCAGCTGTCCCAGCGCGCCGCCGAGGAATCCCTGCCGCTGCGAGACGCCTTTGCGGTGCTGTTCTTCGTCTCGGTGGGCATGCTGTTCAACCCGCGTGTGGTGCTGGAAGAACCGGTGGCGCTGGCCTCGACATTCGGCATCGTGCTGGCGGCCGGCGGGATCTGTTATCTCCTGCTGCGGCTGTTTGATGTGAAAAAAGCCAATGCCGTCACCATCGCCATTTCCCTGACCCAGATCGGCGAATTCTCTTTCATCCTGGCGGACCTGGGCATCGGATTGGGCCTGATGTCGGAAGGCGCGCGCGATCTGATTTTGGGCGCCTCCATTCTTTCCATCCTGCTCAATCCGGTGCTGTTTGCCCTCGCCGCCAAGCGCGAAGCCTCGCCCAATGTACCGCCCGCCCCCGACAGGCCCCGCCCGGCGCCCGAGCCGACCGCGCTGACCGGCCATGCCGTGCTGGTGGGCTATGGCCGGGTGGGCAAGCTGATCGCCGACGGGATCAAGGGCTCAATGCCGCTGCTGGTGCTGGAAGAGGGCATGGTGGGCGACCCGGACATCGAGCATATCAGGGGCAATGCGGCCAAGGATGATGTCCTGGCGGCGGCCAACCTGCCCGCGGCGCGGTTTTTGTTCGTCGCCATTCCCGAAGCCTTTGAGGCCGGACAGATCGTGCAGCAGGCGCGCCGCGCCAATCCGAACCTGCCCATCGTGGCGCGGGCCCATTTCGATGCCGAGGTCGACCATCTGATCTCGCATGGCGCCAACAAGGTGGTGATGGGCGAGCGGGAAATCGCGCTGGCGATGCTGGATTTCGCCCAGAAACCGGTGTGACCCAGTAGGAAAACCCCGAACATAAAGAGTACAAACGGGCCATGGGCGTGACGATTCGCATCCTTGGCCTGGATCCGGGCCTTTCGGCCATGGGCTGGGGGGTGATCGATGTCGCCGGCTCGCGCCTGACCCATGTCGCCCATGGGGTGATCGCCACCAAGCCGGCCCTGGGGCTGGGCCTCAGGCTGATGGCGCTGCACCGCGAACTAGCCGCCGTGATCGCGCAGCACACGCCATCTTCCATCGCGGTCGAGCAGGCCTTTGTCGCGCGCGATCCGCAGGCGGCGCTGAAGCTCGGTCATGCCCGTGCGGTCGCGCTTCTGGCGGCGGCGCAAGCCGGGCTCGAGATCGCCGAATATGCGCCCAACCATATCAAGAAATCCGTGGTGGGGGCGGGCCATGCCGGCAAGGAGCAGGTTGCGTTCATGGTCAAGCGGCTGCTGCCGGCCTGCGGCGTGACGCAAGCCGATGCCGCCGACGCGCTGGCCTGCGCCATAGCCCATGCGCATCTGTCCACCACCCGCGCCCGCATGGTGGTTGCACAATGATCGGTAAGTTGACGGGAATTGTGGACTCGCTGGACGAAGACGGTGTGATCCTGGACGTGAATGGCGTCGGCTATCTGGTGGGGTGCCCGGCTTCCACCTTGTCGCGCCTGGCAGTGGGCGCCCATGCCGCGCTGATGGTGGAGATGAAAGTCAGCCAGGATTCCATCCGGCTCTATGGTTTCGCCAGCGCCGAGGAACGCGAATGGTTCCGGCTGCTGCAGACGGTGCAGAATGTCGGCAGCAAGGTGGCGCTGGCGGTGCTGTCCACGCTCAGCCCACGCGATCTCGCCCGCGCTTTGGCGCTGGGCGACAAGGCGATGATCGGCCGTGCCCCGGGCGTGGGCCCGAAACTGGCGCTGCGCATCGCCACCGAACTGAAAGACAAAGTGCCGTCGATGATGGTCGGTAGTGAAGAGGTCGGCGCCTTTGCCGTTGTCGCCGCGCCGCGCGGTCCGGAAGGTGATGCGGTCTCGGCGCTGGTGCATCTGGGCTACAGCGATGCCCGCGCCGCCGAAGCCGTGGCGCGGGCGGCTCAGGCGCTGGGCGAACATACCGAAACCGGCGCCCTGATCCGTGAAGCGTTGAAGGGCATGGCGCGATGAGCAAAGAAAGACTGGTCACGCCGGATCGCAGCGAAGACGACACGCTCGAGGTGTCGCTGCGTCCCAAGCGGTTGGCCGATTTCGTCGGCCAGCAACAGGCGCGCGAAAATCTTTCGGTCTTCATCGATGCGGCCAAGGCCCGCAGCGAAGCACTGGACCATGTGCTGTTCTATGGCCCGCCGGGACTGGGAAAAACGACGCTTGCGCAGATCGTGGCCCGCGAGCTGGGCGTCAATTTCCGCTCAACCTCCGGGCCGGTGCTGGCCAAGGCTGGCGACCTCGCCGCCATCCTCACCAATCTGGAGCCGCGCGATGTTCTGTTCATCGATGAAATCCACCGTCTCAATCCGGCGGTGGAGGAAATCCTCTATCCGGCGATGGAGGATTATGAACTCGATCTGGTGATCGGCGAGGGGCCCTCGGCGCGTTCGGTGAAAATCCAGCTCGCGCCTTTCACTTTGGTCGGCGCCACCACCCGTTCCGGCCTGATCACCACGCCGTTGCGCGATCGCTTCGGCATTCCGGTGCGGCTGAATTTCTATACCCCCGATGAGCTGCTTTCTATTGTCGAGCGCGGCGCCCGGGTTTTGGGTTTTGAACTGACCAAGGACGGGGCGCGCGAGATCGCCGCCCGCTCGCGCGGCACGCCGCGCATCGCCGGGCGTCTGCTCAAGCGGGTGCGTGACTTCGCCGCCGTCGCCAAACAGGGCAAGGTGGACGCCAAGATTGCCGATGCCGCTCTGACCCGGCTGGAGGTGGACGCCCGCGGCCTGGATGCCTTTGATCGCCGTTACTTAACTTTGATCGCCGAGAATTTCGGCGGCGGCCCGGTGGGGATCGAGACCATCGCTGCTGCTTTGGGCGAGGCCCGCGACGCGATCGAGGAAATTGTGGAACCGTATCTGATGCAGCAGGGCTTCGTGCAGCGCACCCCGCGCGGCCGTGTGCTGGCCGGCGCGGCTTACGGCCATCTGGGCTTGGCGCCGCCGCCGGGCGCGCAGACCAGCCTGTTTGCGAGCGATAGCGATGAATAAGAGGCTGAACGGTCTGGGTCACTTTGAGGGCAAGACGCATGTCCTGCCCATCAGCATCTATTACGAGGACACCGATCTGTCGGGCGTGGTCTATCACGCCAATTACCTGCGTTTCATGGAGCGGGGCCGCACCGAATTCTTCCGTCTGGCGGGCATCTCCAAGATGGCCGGGCTGGAAGACGAAGAACCGACCGCCTGGGCGATTCGCTCCATAACCGTGAATTATTACCGTCCGGCGCGGTTGGACGACGCCGTGACCGTCCGCACCATCCTTACGGCCCTGTCAGGCGCGCGCATGAAAGCCATCCAAAAGGTGATGTGCGGCGATACGCTTCTGGTCGAGGGACGGATCGAAGCCTGCATCACCACGTTAACGGGCAAGGCGCGCCGGCTGCCCAAAAACGTGGCCCAGACTCTTGCGCCTTTCGTAACCACAGAAGAAACTTGAACTTATTCGTCAAACTTCGGCCAAGATCGGGGGGCAATAGCCCTTCATCACGGCGCCAAAAGGTTTTTCCATGACCCTCAGACACGTTGCCGCCGCTGCTGTCGCGATTCTCACACTGGCTTTCGCCGCGCCAAGCTTCGCCCCCCAGGCTTTCGCCCAAGCGCCGATTGCCGCCCCCGTCGGCGCGCCTGCTGAATCTCAAACCCTGGATGCGCCGCCCGGCATAGCGTCCGCGCAGGCGGGTGATGTCGCCAGCAGCTTCGCCGTCGTCCCGATGTTCATGCGCGCCGATTATGTCGTGAAGGCGGTGATGATCCTGCTGCTGGTCGCCTCGCTCTGGTCCTGGACCATCATCTTCAACAAGCTGATGCTGCTGAGCAGCCTCAAGCGCAAGGCGAAACGCTTCGAGAAGCTGTTCTGGTCGGGCCAGTCGCTGGACGAGCTCTATCAGCAGTTCGCTGCCCATAACGACCACCCCCTGGCGGCGATGTTCATCGCGGGCCTGCGCGAATGGCGCCGCGCCTTTGAAGGCGGCACGCCGCGCGAAAACGCCCTGCCGGGCATCAAGGAGCGGATCGACAAGGCGATGAGCGTCACCATTTTGCGCGAGACCGACGGCATCGAGCGGCAGTTGGGCATCCTGGCCACCATCGGCTCGGTCTCGCCCTTCGTCGGCCTGTTCGGCACGGTGTGGGGCATCATGAATACCTTCACGGCGATCGCGATACGCCATGACACAAGCCTGGCGGTCGTCGCCCCGGGCATCGCCGAGGCGCTGTTCGCCACCGCCCTGGGTCTTCTGGCCGCCATTCCGGCGGTCATCTTCTACAACCGCTTCGTGGCCGAGATCGGCCGCTATGTGAACCAGCTCGACGCGTTCGCCGACGAATTTTCCTCCATCCTGTCGCGCCAGCTCGACGACAAGGCCGGGCGCTGATGGCGGCGGGCATCCAGCATACCTCTTCGCGCGGCCGTGGCCGGATGCGCCGCCAGGCCATGGCGGAAATCAATGTCACGCCCTTTGTCGACGTGATGCTGGTGCTGCTGATCGTCTTCATGGTGACGGCGCCGCTGCTGACTGTCGGCGTGGCGGTGGACCTGCCCAAGACGAGGGCGCCGGCGCTGGGACAGGACGCCGAACCCCTGTCGATCACGGTGCAGCGCAATGGCGCCATCTTCATCCAGAAGGAACAGATCCCCCAGGCGGCCCTGGTCGACAAGCTCAAGGCGATTTCCGCCAATGGCTATGACCAGCGCATCTTCGTGCGCGGTGACGACCAGGCCAATTACGGCAAGGTGATGGAAGTGATGGGCATTCTGGCCGCCAGCGGCTTCACCCGTATCGGATTGGTGACGGATGTCGTCAAGCCACAGCCCGACGCGCGCTAAGGCGGCAGCGGCCGCCATCTACCGGCGCACCCAGGCGACCACGGCGCAGGGCCCGCGCTATGGCGTCCTGGCGTCGGCCGTGTTTCACGGTCTTATTTTCGCCGCCGCGCTCTTCACCTTTTCGCGCAATTTCGACATGCCCGAAGACAGCAATGTCGTGCCGGTGGACCTGGTGACCATCGCCGATGTCACCAACGTTGCCGCCCAGGCCCCCCCGGCACCCGAACCGGAAAAGATGGATATCCCGGTCCCCGCCAACGAGCCGCCGCCCGAGCCGCAGATGCAGGAAGTTGAGCCGGCCCCGGTGCCGCCTATGCCCAAATTCGACATCGAGAAAGAGGTGAAGCCGAAGCCGGCGCCGCCCAAAAAGACCGCCGCCCAGGATTTCGCCGCCCTGCTCAACAAGCTCACCACGCCCGAAAAGCCGGTCAGGAATGCCAAGCCCGCCGAACGGGTCGTTCCGGGGATCGGCTCGGGCAACGCGATGACCGCCAATATCGCCGATGCGCTGAAAAGCCAGATCTATCGCTGCTGGTCGCCCCCCACCGGGGCGCCCGATGCCCGCGACCTGGTGGTAGATTATGCATTGCGCCTCAATCCGGATGGCACCGTGGCCAGCCTCCAGCTGACGCCCGGAACCCAGGTTGTGGCCGCATCCAATGCCTATACCCGCGCTGCCGCGGAAGCTGCCAGCCGGGCCATCTATCAGTGCCAGCCCTACAGGCTGCCCCCCGACCGCTATAATGTATGGCGTGAAATCAATCCCTTGCGCTTTGATCCGCGTCAGATGATGGAACAATAGTCCGCCCAATGTCTTTGGAGATTGCGATGAAGAAATTCCTGATCCTTTTGGCCGTTACGGCGGCACTGGCGGCGCCGGCGATTTTCACGCCGGCCTTCGCGCAGCTGAGGGTCGACGTCACCCAGGGCGTTTCGCATCCGCTGCCCATCGCCATTCCCGATTTCGTCGGCGATCCGCAGGCCGGCGCCAACATTGCCGGGGTGGTGCGGGCCGATCTGCAGCGTTCCGGCCTGTTCCGCCCGCTGGACCAGAAGGGTTTTGTCGAGCGCGTCACCAATATCAACACCGTGCCCACCTTTGCCAGCTGGCGTTCCATCACCGCCCAGGGGCTGGTGACGGGCCAGGTCACCCAGCAGCCGGACGGACGGCTCAGGGTCGATTTCCGGCTGTGGGACGTTTATGGCGAAAGCCAGATGCTGGGGCTGCAATTTTTCACCACCCCCGAAAACTGGCGCCGCATCGCCCATATGGTGTCGGACGCCATCTATGAGCGCATCACCGGTGAAAAGGGCTATTTCGACACCCGCATCGTCTTCATTTCCGAGACCGGTCCGGCGATCAAGCGCGTCAAGCGCCTGGCGATCATGGACCAGGATGGCGCCAACCCCATTTTCCTCACCAATGGCAGCTATTTGGTGCTGACGCCGCGCTTCAATCCCACGGCGCAGATGATCGCCTATATGTCCTATATCGCCGCCAAGCCGCGCGTCTATCTGTTCGATATCGAGACCGGCAAGCAGGAAGTCCTGGGCAATTTCCCCAACATGACCTTCAGTCCCCGCTTCTCGCCCGACGGCAACCGCGTGGCGCTGACCCTGGAGACCGCAGGCAATTCCGACATCTATGTGATGGATCTGCGCAGCCGCGCCATCCAGCGCCTGACCAGCGATCCGGGCATCGACACTGCGCCGTCCTTTTCGCCAGACGGCCGACAGATTGCTTTTGAATCGGACCGGGGCGGCAGCCAGCAGATTTATGTGATGAATGCCGACGGCTCCGGCCAGCGCCGCGTCAGTTTCGGTGCTGGCAATAATGGCACACCGGTCTGGTCGCCGCGCGGCGATCTTCTGGCTTTCACCAAGCAGCAGGGCGGCCGTTTCACGATCGGGGTGATGCGCCCTGACGGCTCGGGGGAGCGTCTGATTTCCTCGGGTGGGCGGGACGAGGGGCCCACCTGGGCACCCAATGGCCGTGTGCTGATGTATTCGCGCGGCCTGGGCGGCAATGCCGGATCGCAGATCTGGTCGGTGGATGTGACGGGACGTAACGAAAGGCGGGTCCTGACGCCGGGTTCTGCGTCCGATCCGGCCTGGTCGCCCTTGATCCAGTAGGATAATTTTCTTAGAATAAGATGATTTTGAACGCCTTTTTTTGGCTCTTTTTGCGTTCTAGTGCGTTTGGGGTTTGAGGGTGCGATTTAGTTTTCTTAGCGTGGACGCCCGCACCGGCGGTCTGCGCTGCCAGGAGATTCCACATGAACCGATTTTCCACGTCCCTGAAATTTGCCGCCCTGTCGGCGGTTCTCGTTCTGGGTGCTTGCACCCATAAGCAGGAAGCGGTCACCACCGCCCCGCCGCCGGCCGCACCGGCGCCGGCACCTGCACCTGCACCTGTCACGTCCAGCATCATTCCGGGCAGCGCCGAAGACCTGCGCGTCAATGTCGGGGACACCGTCCACTTCGCCTTCGACCAGTACAATGTCGAGGAAAGCGACAAGGCCCTGCTCGGCCGCCAGGCCGCCTGGCTGCAGCGCTATCCGTCCGTCCGCGTGACCATTGAAGGCCATGCCGACGAACGCGGCACCCGCGAATACAATCTGGCGCTGGGCGCCCGCCGCGCCAATGCGGTGAGGGAGTATCTGGTCAGCCAGGGCGTCTCCACCGGCCGCATCGAAACCATCTCCTACGGCAAGGAGCGTCCGATCTGCACCAGCTCCGACGAAGGCTGTTGGGCCCAGAACCGCCGCGGCGTCACCATCGTCACTGGCGGCGCGAACGCTTGATTTGCGCCTGTGAATGAAAAGGGGCGTGGGAAAATCCCGCGCCCCTTTTTGCTTTAAAGCCCCTGTACGGGGAAAGCTTGTAGAAGGTCGGTCATGATGATCCAGCGCTTCGCAGTTTCGCTTCTGGCTATTTCTCTGGCCCTTGGCCCGATTCCGGCCAGCGCCCAGCTCTTCGGTCCCAACGAGGAGCAGCGGGCGCATGAGGCGCAGCAGGATGCCGAACTGGTCAATCTGGGCCGCCAGGCACAGCAGTTTTCCGACCGCATCCAGCAGCTGGAAGACCAGGTGCGCAGCCTCACCAGCAGCCTGTCCCAGGCGACCGGCACCAACGAAGAACTCGCCCATCAGCTGCGCCAGCAGAACCAGAAGATCGACGAGATGCAGAAGGATTTCGCGTATCGCCTCTGCACCCTGTCGGCGCAGCAGCTGGGCGCGGCCGACTCCTTGAACTGCGCCGCCGCCGGCACGGCCAGCGCGATGTCGCCGCAATCCTTCCCGCCCCCAGGTCAGATGCGGCCCGGCGATCCGCTGCCGCCGATCGATGCGACCGGCGACAATTTCGCTTCCGCCCCGCCGATCACCCGGGGCCGCCCCCCCGGCACCCTGGGCACCTTGCCGGTCGGTCCGGGACCGGCACCCTTGAACGGGTCGATGGCAGGCCCCGGCAACGCCTCCCAGTATGACGCGGCGATGAATTTGATGAGCCGGGCGCAATATGCCGAGGCTTCGGCCGCCTTCCGCGCCTATGCCGATAACAATCCCGACGACACCGAACTCACCCCCCAGGCGATCTACTGGATCGGCAATATGGCTTTCGCACAGCGCGATTATCCGGGCGCGCAGCGCAATTTCGCGGAAGTGATCAAAAGATATCCCAAGTCGCCGCGCGCCGGAGACGCTATGCTCAAGCTGGCCCAGTCGTTCATGGGCCTGGGACAGAAGTCGGAAGGTTGCACCACGCTTGGCCTCCTCACCCAGAAGCGCTACCCCAACGCCTCGGCGCAAACCCTCAGCCAGGCCGCGGCCTTACGCAAAACCGCCTGCGGCCGGTAAACGCGCCCCGCCCGGAGGCGCAGCCGAAGGGCAATGGGTTGAAACTGCTTTCGCGCAAGCGATGGCGCAGCACCAGGGCGCCGTTGCCGCGGAGCATCGGGCAGGCGAGCGAAGCGAAGGCGTCGCCCGTGCGACCCCAAGAAAAGGCGGCGGCCCTCTTTGGGCCGTCGCGGTATCGGGCGGCGGGGATTCCGTCGCGTTGATGCATCTGCTGGCCGCTTACGCCAGGGCGCGCAAACGTAAAGCCCCTGTCGTGCTCACCGTCGATCATGGCTTGCGCAAGTCGTCATCGAAAGACGCAAAGCAGGTGGCGGCCTGGGCAAAAAAGGCGGGACTGACTGCTCACGTCCTGTCCTGGCATGGCGTCAAACCGAAATCCGGTGTCGAAGCAGCGGCGCGCGAGGCGCGCTACCGGCTGATGGGCGACTGGCTGACCCGGCACAAGATCGCGACCCTGTATGTCGGTCACACGATCGACGATCAGGCCGAAACATTCCTGTTGCGGCTGGCACGGGGCAGCGGGCTGGACGGTCTGGCGGCCATGCGCGCGCGCGCGCCCTGGCCGGTGACGGGCTTTCCAAACCTCTCGGTTGCGCGCCCATTGCTGGACATCACGCGCGGCGATCTGCGCGCCTGGCTCAAGGCGCGCGGCATGGCCTGGCTGGACGACCCCATGAACGAGGATGACGCATTCGACCGGGTGAAAATCCGCCGGGCGGGAAAGGCGCTGGCCGATCTGGGCCTAACCGCGCCGCGTCTTGCCGCCGCCGCTTCTCATCTGGCGCGGGCGCGGGCCGCGCTGGAAAGCGTGACCGACGCCGTCCTGGTTCGCGCCACCGCCAAGCCGCCCCACACCGGACATAACGGTCCGCCAAGCTTATTGCTGGCGCCCGCCGTGCTGGCGGCAGCGCCCCGCGAAGTGGGCCTGCGGGCCCTGGCGGCCGTGCTGATGGCGGTGTCCGGACAGGCCTATCGGCCGCGATTCGAGGCGCTGGAGCGGCTTTTTGACCGCGTGACTGCGGGAACGCTGGGAAAAGGCGCAAATCTTCATGGCTGTCATGTCGGGCCGACCCCCAAAGGGGCATCGGAATTCAGCCTGCTGGTGCGACAGGAAAACCCCAGAAAAACCGCCGGTTCCCTAAAAAAAGCCACACCTGTCCGATGATCTGGCGCCGGCCCACTGGTTGCGGCGCCCCTGCAAAACTCTTAACGTTTTGCTGGGTGGCAATGCGTTAGAAACGCCCTATCTATTAAGGGCAATGGTGTGGCCCCACGGCGCTTTTCGAAGGCGTCTGGCATGTTTGAAAAGGACGGCCTTTGAATAATCTGCGAAATCTGGCGCTCTGGATCGTCATCGCGCTGCTGCTCGTGTTCCTGTTCAACCTGTTCCAGGGAACGGGCACCCAGCCCACGGCCTCGGCCATCACCTATTCCAAGTTCACCGAGCAGGTTGCGGCCAAGCAGGTCAAGAAAGTCACCTTCCAGGGCGATCAGGTGAAGGGCGAGCTGGTCAGCGGCCAGCCTTTCGTCACCACCGTGCCGACCAACGACACCACCTTGTGGCTGGTCCTGAAGGCCAACAATGTCGAGACCGCCGTGACACCGACCGACAATGGCATGTCGCTGCTGTCGATCCTGATCAACTGGTTCCCCATGCTGCTGATCATCGGCGTGTGGCTGTTCTTCATGCGCCAGATGCAGTCGGGCGGCGGCAAGGCGATGGGCTTCGGCAAATCGCGCGCCAAGCTTTTGACCGAGCGCCAGGGCCGCGTCACGTTTGAAGACGTGGCGGGCGTGGACGAAGCCAAGGACGACCTGAAGGAAATCGTGGACTTCCTGCGCGATCCGCAGAAATTCCAGCGCCTGGGCGGCCGTATTCCCAAGGGCGTGCTGCTGGTCGGCCCGCCGGGCACCGGCAAGACGCTGCTGGCGCGCGCCATCGCGGGCGAAGCCAATGTGCCCTTCTTCACCATTTCGGGTTCGGACTTTGTCGAAATGTTCGTCGGCGTCGGCGCCAGCCGCGTGCGCGACATGTTCGAACAGGCCAAGAAGAACTCGCCCTGCATCGTCTTCATCGACGAAATCGACGCGGTCGGCCGCCATCGCGGCGCGGGTCTTGGCGGTGGCAATGACGAGCGCGAACAGACCCTAAACCAGTTGCTGGTGGAGATGGACGGCTTTGAAGCCAATGAAAGCGTGATCCTGATCGCCGCCACCAACCGTCCGGACGTGCTGGACCCGGCGCTGCTGCGTCCGGGCCGCTTCGACCGTCACGTGGTTGTTCCCAATCCCGACCTGGCGGGCCGCGAAAAGATCCTGCGCGTGCATCTGCGCAAGGTGCCGCTGGCGCCCGATGTCGATCCGCGCACCATCGCGCGCGGTACGCCCGGTTTCTCCGGCGCCGACCTGGCCAACCTGGTCAATGAAGGCGCGCTCTTGGCGGCGCGGCGCGGCAAGCGCGTCGTCACCATGAGTGAACTGGAAGACGCCAAGGACAAGGTGATGATGGGCGCCGAGCGGCGTTCCATGGCGATGAGCGATGAGGAAAAGAAGCTCACCGCCTATCATGAGGCCGGCCATGCCCTGGTCGCCATCACGGTCGAAGGCTCCGATCCGATCCACAAGGCCACCATCATCCCGCGCGGCCGCGCGCTGGGCATGGTGATGCGCCTGCCGGAACGTGATGCCCTGTCGCTGACACGCCAGAAGATGCTGGCCGACCTGGCGGTGGCGTTCGGCGGCCGCCTGGCCGAGGAAATCGTGTTCGGCCATGAAAAAGTGACGACCGGCGCGCAGAGCGACATCGAACAGGCCACCCGCATGGCCCGTGCCATGGTGACCCGCTTCGGCATGTCGGACTCTCTGGGCCCGATCGCCTATGCCGAGAATCAGGAAGAAGTCTTCCTGGGCCATAGCGTGTCGCGCACCCAGAACATCTCCGAAGCCACGGCACAGAAGATCGACGATGAAATCCACCGGATCATCGACGAGAGCTATCAGCGCGCCAAGGACATCCTGGTCAGCCGCCAGAGCGATCTGAACGTGCTGGCGCGGGGTCTGCTCGAGTATGAAACCCTGACCGGCGACGAGATCATCGCGCTGCTCAAGGGCATTCCGCCGGTGCGCACGCCGTATGAAGATCCGGTGCTGCCGTCGCGCGGCGAAGGCACCAGCGTGCCGGTGGTGGGCAAGCCGCGACCCGCGTCCGGTCCGGGCCCGATTATTTCGCCCGAACCGCAGCCTCGCTAGGCGCGGGTATGATAAAGGACAGGGCGGCTTCGGCCGCCCTTTTCTTTTTGCGGCGTTGTGACCATGAAAATTCTCGGCATCCTCAACATCACCGCCGACAGTTTTTCGGATGGCGGAAGATATCTGGCGCCGGAGGCGGCGCTGGCCCATGGCGAAAGCCTGGTGCGGGACGGCGCCGACATCATCGATATCGGCGCGGCCTCTTCCCATCCCGACGCGCAAGCGGTTGATCCGGAAACCGAGATCGCCCGTCTTACCGCCATTGTCCCGGCGCTGAAGGCGCTGGGCGCACCGCTGTCCATCGACAGCTTTCACACCCCGGTGCAGCGTTGGGCGCTCGCGGCCGGTGCGGACTATCTCAACGATATTCACGGTTTCGCCGACGCCACTTTCTATCCCGAATTGGCGGTATCGCCGGCGAAGCTGATCGTGATGCATGCCATCCAGGCCCGCGGCATCGCGACCCGCGAGGATGTCCCGCCGGAAAAGATCATGGACCGCATCTTCGCTTTCTTTGACGCGCGGGTGTCGGCGCTGGAAAAGGCGGGCATCGCCAGGGACCGCCTCATCCTGGATCCGGGCATGGGCTTCTTCCTGGGCACCAACCCGCAAACCTCCATGACGGTGCTGGACCGGCTGCCGGACCTGACACGCCGCTACGCCCTGCCGCTGCTGGTGTCGGTATCGCGCAAGTCCTTCCTCAAAGCCCGGGCGGGCGGCGATCCGGAGCGCCTCAGGAACCTCAGCGCGGCGACGGAGGTGCGGGCGGTGGGTCAGGGGGGCGCCGCCTATATCCGCACCCACGAGCCCGCGGCCCTCAGGGAGGGGCTTAACACCCTGAAAGACATGGACAAGATGCCGCGTTAACCTTCGGAAATCCAATTGTGATAAAACATCCGCCTCGCATCAGGATTCCCGCATGACCCGCAAATTCTTCGGCACCGACGGCATCCGTGGCCGCACCAATACCGCCAAGCTGACGCCGGAAGTGGCGATGAAGGCGGGCATGGCGGCGGGCCGCATCTTCACCCGCGGCGAACATCGCCACCGGGTGGTGATCGGCAAGGATACCCGCCTGTCGGGTTACATGATCGAAAGCGCGCTGGTGTCGGGCTTTACCGCCGTGGGCATGGACGTATTCCAGTTCGGGCCGCTGCCGACGCCGGCCGTCGCCATGCTGACGCGCAGCTTGCGCGCTGATATCGGCGTGATGATCACCGCCTCGCATAATCTTTACGAAGACAATGGCATCAAGTTCTTCGGCCCCGACGGGCAGAAACTGTCGGACGATGTCGAAATGGAAATCGAGCGGCTGATGGCGGCGGGCCTGGAACAGGGGCTTGCTCCCAGCGCCAAGATCGGGCGCGCCAAACGCGTTGACGACAGCCAGGCGCGTTACATCGAGTTCGCCAAGCGCACCTTCCCGCGCAATCTGCGGCTCGACGGGATGCGCATCGTGATCGATTGCGCCCATGGCGCCGCCTACAAGGTCGCTCCCGAAGTGCTGTGGGAACTGGGCGCCGACATCGTCTCGCTCGGTGTGTCGCCGGACGGCACCAACATCAATCTGGACTGCGGCTCGACCGCGCCCCAGGCGATGTGCGCCCGGGTGCGCGAGACCCGCGCCGATTTCGGCATCGCACTGGACGGCGACGCCGACCGGGTGGTGATGGCGGACGAAAAGGGCCAGATCATCGATGGCGACCAGATTCTGGCGCTGATCGCCAAGAGCTGGTCCAAGAGCGGCAGGCTCAAGGGCGATGGCGTGGTCGGCACCGTGATGTCCAATGCCGGGCTGGACCATTATCTCGCATCGCTCGACCTGAAACTGGCGCGCGCGCAGGTCGGCGACCGCTATGTGCTGGCAGTGATGAAAAAGGGCGGCTTCAATGTGGGCGGGGAACAGTCCGGCCACATCATCCTGTCGGATGTCTCCACCACCGGCGACGGTCTGGTGGCGGCGCTGCAGCTGCTGGCCGTGCTGGCGCAGGAGGGCAAGCCCGCCAGCGAGGCGGCGCATCTCTACAATCCGCTGCCGCAGGTGCTTGAGAATGTGCGCTTCAAGAAGGGCTCGCCGCTGGACGATGCGCGGGTGAAGTCCTCGATTGAAGATGCCAATGCCAAGCTGGGATCGTCTGGCCGCATCCTGGTGCGCAAGTCCGGCACCGAGCCCCTGATTCGCGTCATGGCCGAGGGCGAGGACGAAAAGCTGGTGCGCGCCGTGGTGCGCCAGATCGCCAGCGCGATCGAGGAAGTCGCGGCTTAATGAAACGCCTCCTGGTGATTGCCGGATCGGACAGTTCCGGCGGCGCCGGGATTCAGGCCGACATCAAAACCGCACAGTCTTTCGGGGTCTATGCCCAGACGGCGATCACCGCCGTCACGGTACAGAACACGCTGGGCGTGACCGGCGCCCATATCGTGCCGCCGACGATCGTGCGAGACCAGATCATCGCCTGCCTGTCCGACATCGGCGCCGACGCCATCAAGACCGGGATGCTGGGCTCCGCCGACATGGTGGAGATGGTGGCCAGGACTTTGGCCGAACATGCCCCGAACATCCCGCTGGTGGTGGACCCGGTGATGGTGGCCAAGGGCGGATCAAAGCTGCTGGATGACGCGGCCATCGCGGTGATGAAGAAACAGTTGCTGCCGCTGGCTTCGCTGATCACGCCCAACCTGCCGGAAGCCGAAGTGCTCACCGGAATCTATCCCCAAAGCGAGCACCGCATCCGCAACGCCGCCATGGTGTTCAAGATGCTGCGCGTCGAGAACGTGCTGTTCAAGGGCGGCCATGCCCAGTCTTCCAATGAAATAAGTGGCGAAATCGTGCGCGATGTGTTGTGGAGCGGCGGCGAGTTCCTGCCATTTGAGGCCGTGCGCCAGAATACGCCCCACACCCATGGCACCGGCTGCACCCTGGCGACCGCGATTGCCTGCGGTCTGGCGCAGGGGCACTCCTTGCGCGCCTCCGTCAGCCGCGCCCACATGTTCGTGCAGGACGCGATCCGGACCGCGCCGGGGTTGGGTCACGGTCACGGCCCTTTGAATCACAAGGGCTGAGCCGCGTCGCCCGCTACGCGGGCGTTCGGCCGGCAAAAGCTCCACTGGAGCTTTTGCTTATCGGCCTCACGGTCACGGTCACGGACCGCTCAATCACAAAGCTTAGCAGTGCCGATCAGTGCGTTAACGTGACCAGGCCAGCCCGGTCGCGGACATAGCGACGGCCATAGCGGCGGCCCGCGCCGCTGGTGACCGAAATCAGTTCGCCAAGGCGGCGCTGCTCGGCCTCTTCCTTTGGGCGTGAAACATACAGTTCGGCATGAAACAGCCCGTCTGCCTCTTTGCCCGTCGGATCTATCCCCTGTTTTTCCAGGGCGCAAATCGTGGCTTCGCACTCGTCACTCGAATGAAAGCGCCTTTGCACAAAGGTCACGCCCTCGAGTTTCTCGGTGACAAGGCCGAACTGCGAAAGATTTTCGGCGATCCGGTCATACGGAAACATCCGCAAGACGAGGCTGGCGATCCAGGGAAGCGGTGCGCCGTCGCGCTGCACCTCGAATATCCTGCGCAAGGATTTTTCGGTCGTGTAGCCAACGCACCCCGTGGAAATGATCAGGTTCAGCCCACGCAACAGCGGTATCTCGGTTGCGGTCGGATCCTCGTCTTCCAGATTGGTGGTCACGGCCCCGTCGATCAGTCCTGTGCGCAAGGCATAGTCGATCGCGGGAGTTGCGGTATCAATGCCGATGAACATGTCATCGCCCTGCAGCGGCCATGACTGGAAAAAGTTTCTGTCCAGCTCGGCCAGGGTTACCGAATCGACATGCTGCATCTGTGGCCCGGTATAGCGGGAGGCAAGGCGCTGGATGTCGAGCTGATAGCGCAGCAATGCGGCCTTAATCCCATAAGAGCAGCCGAGATCCGCGATCTTGAGGCGGCGCTTCCTGACCTTGCGCAGCGCTTTGATGATGGCGCGGAAAGGCGTTTTGGCAAGATCGGGAATCACATAATCGAGGCCGCTCAGCACGCGATAATATTCCCGTGGATCGGGGTGACTGTAAATCGCGTCAAAATTGGCTTTTGCGCCGTTGATTTTGATAAATTCGGCCGATGTGGAATCCATTCAATATCTCCCGATAAGCGCTTGCGTACGCCGTTGTCCTCCGAAGGGTGGTTGAGCAAAGCCGTCATAGGTGACGAGGCCTGGCAAGGCAATGAAAATCGGTCTTGCTGATATGACACAGCAAGATGAGATCACACTTATTTTTCAGCGTGAGATTTTCTCGAAGGGTGGGCGAATGCGCAACTGGTGCGCACTGGATACCGTGTTTGTTTTGCATCTACGACGCGTGATCGCAACAGGGGTCGGCATTGTGCGCATTGCTTGAGAAGTTTTTCGTGGCGCCATTCGCAACCGGGCGCGGCACCAGACAGTTCGCGCGCCTTAGCGGTCCACGAACGGGTCTTGCACCATGATGGTGTCGTCGCGGTCCGGGCTGGTGGACAGCAGCGATACCGGCGCCCCGATCAGCTCTTCCACGCGGCGCACATACTTGATGGCGTTGGCGGGAAGCTGGGCCCAGCTGCGCGCGCCGCGGGTGGTTTCCTTCCAGCCTTCCAGGGTTTCGTAAACCGGCGTCAGGCGCGCCTGCAGGTTGGCGTCGGCGGGCAGGTAATCCAGCACCTGGCCGTCCAGCGTGTAGCCGGTGCAGACCTTGATCTCGTCAAAACCGTCCAGCACGTCCAGCTTGGTCAGGCAGATGCCGTCCACGCCGCCGGTGACGCAGGTCTGGCGCACCAGCACGGAATCGAACCAGCCGCAGCGGCGCTTGCGACCCGTCACGGTGCCGAATTCATGGCCCCGCTCGCCCAGTTTCTCGCCGGTGGCATCCTGGAGTTCGGTGGGGAAGGGGCCTTCGCCCACCCGGGTTGTGTAGCTTTTGACGATACCCAGCACGGTGCCGATGGCGCGAGGGCTGACGCCCGCGCCCGCCGCCGCCTGGCCCGCCACGGTGTTGGACGAGGTGACGAAGGGGTAGGTGCCGTGATCGATATCCAGCAGCACCGCTTGCGCGCCTTCGAACAGTATGCGCTTGCCGGTCTTGCGGGCGGCGTCCAGTTCGCGCCAGGACGAACCCAAGAAGGGAGCAATCTTCGGCGCGATTTCGTTGAGCAGCTTCAGCAGCGCGCCGGCATCCACCTCGGCGGCGCCAAAGCCCTTGCGCAGCACATTGTGATGGGCCAGCAGCCGCTCGATCTTGCCGGGCAGGGTGGCGGGGTCTCTCAGGTCGATGGCGCGAATGGCGCGGCGGCCGACCTTGTCTTCATAGGCCGGTCCGATGCCGCGCTTGGTGGTGCCCAGCTTCTGCGAGGTGGCTTCCTCGCGCAGCGCGTCCAGTTCGCGGTGCAGCGGCAGCACCAGCACGGCATTTTCCGCCAGAATCAGAATGTCAGGCGTGACCGCAAGACCGGCGGCGCCGACCTTGGCGATTTCCTCTAGCAGCGACCAGGGATCGACCACAACGCCGTTGCCAATGATGGAGCGCTTGCCCTGCACCACGCCCGACGGCAGCAGCGACAGCTTGTAGGTCTTGTCGCCCACCACGATGGTATGGCCGGCATTGTTGCCGCCCTGGAACCGCACCACCATGTCGGCGCGGTTGGACAGCCAGTCAATGATCTTGCCTTTGCCTTCGTCGCCCCACTGGGCGCCGATCACCGTGACGTTTGCCATGCCGACTTATCCGTACCTTCTGGTGCTCAACCCGTGGGGAGCCACAGGCACGGTGGCGGCTTATAGCAGGTGTGCGGCGGGCTGTAAGGGCAAAGGTGCCGCAGGACGGTCAATCGCCGCGCGGCACCCTTTTTCGTGTGGAAATCAGTAAAATACGGCGTAACGCACCGAAATGATCTCACCCGTGTCGCGATCTATCAGCAGGGCGTCGCGGCCGTTGCGCACCCAGACTGTGCCATATGGCGGGGGCGGCAGGGCGTAGCTGTTGAAATCATTCAGCCAGTAGCTGGACGACCAGAACAGGCTGGGCAGGTATTCCCCGAAGGTCCAGCGGCGGTCGTACCAGCCGGGAGGGCGGTGATAGGTGGGGCCACGGAAACGGCGCGGGGAATTGTAGCTGCGGCGATAGTCCCGGAATCCGCTATAGTCGCGGCGCGGCCCCCTCTTATAGCCGGGGCGGCGATCGCCTCCGCGGTTGACGTCGCGATTGCCGCGATTCTGCGGCGCTGCCTGCTGGCACTGCTGTTGCGGCGCTGCCTGCTGGCGTTGTGCGCGGTCTCTTTGCTGCTGAGGTTTCTGCTGTTGTTGCTGATACTGGCCAGAACCTCCCTTGCCGCGCGTCTGGCCAGGGTCAGGGGGCTGGGCAAAAGCGGGCGCGGTCAGCAGCACCAGCGCGGTAGAAATCAGCAATCTGTGCATAAGATGTGCTGAATAGAGACATAGCGATAACCGGCAATCCGGTGATTCGGTTCCCTTTGCACGGCTGCGACCCTATGGTTTGCGCATGACCGATATCCATCTTCGCGCCGCCACCACGGGGGACGCATCGCTTGTTCTGGCTTTACTGGGGGAACTGGCGGCTTATGAACAGCAATCCTTCGCGCTGAGCGAGGCGGCCATCGTCCGCGACATGACGGGAGACAAGCCGGTCTGCCGCTGCGATCTCGGGTTCCTGGATGATGCGCCGGCAGGGATCGTGACCTGGTATTGGGCCTATAAAAGCTTCGGCGCGGCGCGCGGCGTCTATGTGGAAGATTTTTTTGTGCGGCCCGAATTTCGCGGGCGCGGGTTGGGCCGGGCGCTGCTGGCGCATCTGGGCGCGGTGGCGCAGCGCGAAGCCGGGTTTATGGAATGGCGGGTGCTGGACTGGAACGCCGCCTCCATCGAATTCTACAAGAGCCTTGGCGCCAGGCCGCAGGACAGCTGGGTCACCTATCGGCTGCAGGGCGATGCCCTGAAGAACCTGGCGGACGCATGAGCGAGATTGTTCTGGTGGTGGCAATCGCCAAGAATGGCGTGATCGGAAACAAGGGCGCCTTGCCCTGGCATATTTCCGACGACCTCAAGCGCTTCAAGGCGATGACACTGGGCCACACGATCGTGATGGGCCGCAAGACCTGGGATTCGCTGCCCCGAAAGCCGCTGCCGGGGCGGGTCAATGTGGTGGTGACACGGCAGAAGGACTGGCGGGCCGAGGGCGCGGTTACCGCCAACTCCCTGGGCGCGGCAACGGCTGGCACATCGGGTACGGTGATGGTGATCGGCGGCGCGGAGATATACGAACGCGCCCTGCCAATGGCGACGCGCATCGAACTCACCGAAGTGCACCGGGCCTTTGAAGGCGATGCCCGCTTTGAACTTGACCGTACCGGCTGGACGGAAACGGCGCGCGAAAGCCATGTCACGCCCGAAGGGCTGCGCTACAGCTATGTGACACTCATTCGATAACGATCTTTGGCGCAGGCTTGCTCGCCGTCTGCAATGACGCCGCCACTTTCTTCGCTATTTCCAGGAAGGCTTGCGCTTCCGGGCCATCGGGCGCCGAGACGCTGACCGGGGTGCCGGCATCCGAGGTTTCGCGGATGCGCGGCACCAGCGGGATCTCGCCCAGGAACGGCGCGCCGAGTTTCTCGGCCGTCAGCTTGGCGCCGCCATGGCCGAAGATGTCGTGCTCCGCGCCGCAGCCGGTGCAGATGAACATGCTCATATTCTCCACCACCCCCAGGATCGGAACATAAGTCTTCTGGAACATGGTGATGCCCTTGCGGGCATCGATCAGGGCGATGTCCTGCGGCGTCGAAACGATCACCGCGCCCTTCAGCGGCACGCGCTGGGCGATGGTGAGCTGGGCATCGCCGGTGCCCGGCGGCATGTCCAGCACCAGCACGTCCAGTGGCGCCCATTCGACATCGCTGAGCATCTGGGTCAGGGCCGACTGGACCATGGGTCCGCGCCAGATCATCGCCTGGCCTTCTTCCACCAGGAACCCGATCGACATGGTTTTGATACCATGCTTTTCGATGGGCTTTAACTTCTTGCCGTCGCTCTCCGGCTTGTCGGTAATCCCCATCAGGCGGGGCAGCGACGGGCCGTAAATGTCGGCGTCGAGCAACCCCACTTTCAATCCCAGCCGCGACAGTGACAGCGCCAGGTTGACCGCGACGGTGGATTTTCCGACGCCGCCTTTGCCGCTGGCCACCGCGATGATGGCGGCAACGCCGGGAATGCCCTGTTGCGGCGGCGGCGCTTGGCGGGCCACCGCCGGTTTCGGGGCGTGGCTGTGATCGTGGGCATGACCATCACCATGCTGATGGGGATGATCGTCATGTGCGGTCAGCACGGCGGTGACAGATTTCACGCCCTTTACGCCCAGCACCATGGCTTCGCAGATCTTGCGCAAGGGCTCGGATTGGGGCGCGCGCTCAGGCGCCACTTCCAGCACAAAGCCGACATGGCCGTCCTTGACCACCAGCCCCTGGATCATGTCCTGCTGCACCACGGTGCGTCCGCTGGCCGGGTCCACCACCTGGTCGAGCGCCGCCAGCACGTCGTTGCGGATGTCTGTCATGGGCGCAGCATATAGCCTTCGCCCCGGTCAAATCCCAGAAAAACTATCCTAGAAAGAGGTGGCGCTGCCGGCCGCGCGCGAGATGGCGCCGCCGACATCCTGCAGCGGGCCCAGTGGCTGGCGTTTGTCGTCCAGATTGTCGGTGCGGGGATTGCCGGAAAAGACCTTATGGATGACGCGGCCATTCATCACCAGCAGGATGATCTCGGCCGACCAGTGGCTGGAATGGGTTATGCGCTGGAAGCCCAGAATGTCCGCCACCGTGTTGCCGATACGCTTGGAGGTGGTGCGGCTGGGACGAAAGACGAAGGCGGTGCAATAGAGTTCGGCCCGGATACAGGCCCGTACCGCAGGATTGAGATGTTCCCAGCGCACGCCTGCGGCGGGCAGGAAGCGTTCCTGGATGCCCAGATAGGACAGCACGTCGGCGTTGCCGGTGCGGGCGTCGAAACCCAGATTGGGCAGGTCGCGTCGGCGCGGGTCATATTGGGAACGATCTGGTCGAAGGATTCCACCACCTGGTCATAGGAGTGGAACGGACTGGTGGTTTGCGCCTGCTGCTGCGGCAACAGCCCGCCGCCGCAACCCGACAAGAGCAGCAGGCTGCCGCTGGTCAGCAGCAGGCCGAACAGCAAGGTCAGCAATTTACCATGGGCATCGAGGCGTCTAATGACAGCGGCTATTCAAGGCCCATGCCCGGGAACCTGGCCGCGGCGCGCGCAGGAAGAAACACGAAAAACCACGTCCCAGGCGGGCTTTTGCCCTGTTTGTTCCGTTTTTCCCTGCCTAGACTAACCCGCGATTCCTCCTTTGGTCCGACCGATGCGCTTTGCGAAGTTTCTCTGTGCCATTCTGGCGCTTGGCCTGACCCCGGTCTTTTCGGGTGGGGCGCTGGCGCGGCCGGCGCCGGAATCCTTCTCGGGCCTCGCCAAGCGGCTGCTGCCGACGGTGGTCAATATCTCCACCAGCCAGACCCTGAAGGCGCCGCCGCCCAGCGCCGTGCCGAAATTGCCGCCCGGCTCGCCGCTGGAGGATCTGTTCAAGAATTTCGGTGGGCCGCGCGCGGGCCAGCCGCGCCATGTCACATCGCTGGGCTCCGGTTTCATCATCGACCCCAGCGGTTTTATCGTCACCAACAACCATGTCATCCCCAGCGACAGCATCACCGTCACGCTGAACGACGGTGTCACCATGCCGGCCCGGGTGGTGGGACGCGATCCCAAAACCGACCTGGCGCTGCTGAAGGTCAATCCCAGAAAGCCGCTCCCCGCCGCCAAGTTCGGCAACAGCGATACGGCGGAAGTGGGCGATTGGGTGATGGCGATCGGCGATCCCTTCGGCATCGGTTCCACCGTCACCGCCGGCATCGTCTCGGCGCGCAACCGCAACATCAACAGCGGCGACTATGACGATTTCATCCAGACCGATGCTCCGATCAACCGCGGCAATTCGGGCGGTCCGCTGTTCGACATGGAAGGCAATGTGATCGGCATCAATTCGGCGATCTTCTCGCCCTCGGGCGGCAGCGTCGGCATCGGCTTTTCCATTCCGTCCAACCTGGCCCGGCAGGTGGTCGGCCAGTTGCGGCAGTTCGGCGGCACGCGGCGCGGTTGGATCGGCGTGACCATCCAGCAGGTGACGCCGGAAATCGCCGAGGGCCTGGGCGTGAGCAACATGCGCGGCGCGCTGGTGACCAAGGTGACGAGTGGTGGTCCGGCGGCCAGGGCGGGCCTGCGCAATGGCGATCTGATTACCGGCTTTGACGGCAAACCGGTGGGCGATGACCGCGCCTTGCCGCGCATCGTCGCCGACACGCCTATCGGCAAGACCGTATCGCTGGACATGCTGCGCCGGGGCCAGAAGCAGAGCCTGAAGATCACGGTGCAGCGGCTGGCCGAAGACGACAAGACCGCCAAGCCGGCAAAGCCCGCGCCGGCGCCGGCGAAAAGCCAGTCGCGGCTGTCGCGGCTCGGCCTGACGCTGGGAACCCTTGATGCGGCGGCACGCGCAAAGTTCAAGGTCGGGGCCGGCGTCCAGGGCGTTCTGGTGACCGCAGTGGAAGCGGCCAGCCCCGCGGGCGAGAAGAATCTGCGGGTGGGCGATGTGATCGTGGAAATCTCCAGCCAGCCGGTGAAGACGGCGCAGGAAATTTCAAGCAAGATCGAGGCGGACGCCAAGGCCGGCAAGAAAGTCGTGCTGCTGCTGATCAGCCGCGGCGGTGATCTGACTTTCGTGGGGCTGAGTTTGAATTAGATCGGGAGGCCAGGCATGGGTATTCTCGTCATCTGTTCCTATCGGCCGCATCCGGGGCATGCGGAAGAAGCCCGTCTGCTGATGCAGGCTCATGTGCCATTGTTGCGCCAGCACAAGCTGATCACCGACCGTGCGGTGGTGCAGGGCGTGGCCAAGGATGGCGAGCTGGTCGAGATATTTGAATGGGAGTCGGTGGAAACATCGCGCGGCGCCCCCGGCATTGCCGAGATCGGCGCCCACTGGAAAGCGATGAGCGAGGTGATGGACTTTGTGCCGCTGGCGTCGCTGCCGGAAAGCCAGCACGCCTTCGCGCACTTCAGTCCGCTTTGACGATCTCGCTGTCGCTGTAGCCTTGCAGGTACAGCAGGGCGGTCAGGTCGTTGTGGTTGATCGCCGCGCCTGCCGCTTCCGCCACCACCGGCTTGGCGTGATAGGCGACGCCCAGCCCGGCCTTCTGGATCATGGCAAGATCGTTGGCGCCATCGCCCACCGCCAGGGTTTGCGCGAAATCCAGCTTCAGGGATGTGGCGGCTTCTTCCAGCGCCGCCAGCTTGGCTTCACGTCCCAGGATGGGCATGGCGACTTCACCGGTCAGGACCGCGCCGTCGTCCAGCAGGATATTGCCGCGCTCGGCATGGAAGCCCGCCGCTTCCGCGACGCGCTTGGTGAAGTATCCGAAACCGCCGGAGACCAGCATGGTATGGGCGCCGTGGGCCCGCATGGTGGCCAGCAGCGACTTGGCGCCGGGATTGAGCCGCACCCGCTCGGCATAGGTGCGCTCCAGCGCATCCAGCGCCAAGCCCTTGAGCATGCCGACCCGTTCTTTCAGCGCGCCTTCGAATTCCAGTTCGCCGCGCATGGCCCGTTCGGTGATGGCGGCGATCTGGGGCTTCAGGCCGGCCATATCGGCCAGCTCGTCCAGGCATTCGACATTGATGATGGTGGAATCCATGTCGGCGATCAGCAGCTGTTTGCGCCGCCCGGCCGTCTTCACCAGGTTGATGTCGAGCGGCAGATCGGCGGCGATGTCACGTGCCGCCACCAAGGAGGCGATGCCGACAACCGGCAGATCGAAGGCATGGCCGGGCGAGAGGATCTGCGCGTCGCCGCTGCCAAGGCCTGAGAAGAGTTTGGGGTCGGCGCCCTTGCCGATGACGTTCAGAACAAACATTGTTCACGCATGGAATTTGACGCGGTCCTTATTGCAGGCCCCACCGCCAGCGGCAAGTCGCGCGAGGCGCTGGCGGTGGCGGAACATATCGGCGGCGTGATCATCAACGCCGATTCCATGCAGGTTTATCGCGAAGCGCCGATCCTGACGGCCCAGCCTGGCGCCGCCGACAAGGCGCGCGCCCCGCATCTGCTCTACGGCCATGTCGGCGCGGCGGAAGTCTATTCGGTTGGGCGCTGGCGGGATGATGCGCTGGCGGCGCTGGAACAGGCGCGCAGCATGCAGCGCGTGCCAATCTTCGTCGGCGGCACCGGCATGTATTTTTCCGCGCTCACCGATGGGCTGGCCGATATTCCGGAAATCCCGGCGGAGATCCGTGAGGCGGCG
Source organism: Pseudomonadota bacterium (assembly GCA_041178445.1). Lineage (GTDB taxonomy): Bacteria > Pseudomonadota > Alphaproteobacteria > Micropepsales > Micropepsaceae > Rhizomicrobium. Next base: position 48,835 of record JBEGVG010000118.1, read on the forward strand.
CGCGCCCTGCTGGAGGAGATCGGCGTCGAACAGCTGCATGCCCGCCTGATGGAACGCGATCCGCTGACCGCCGCAAAGCTGAGGCCCAGAGATCCCCAGCGGGTGTTGCGTGCCTGGGAGGTATTCGAGGCCACAGGGCGGCCTCTGGCGGAATGGCAAAGCGCGCCTGCCGCGCCGGTGCTGAAGGACGCAAAGCTCGCCGCCTTTGTGCTGGACCCGCCGCGCCCGGAACTGCGGGCCCGCATCGCCCGGCGTTTTGAGCAGATGGTGGAGCAGGGCGGATTGGAAGAAGCACGCGGCCTGGCCGGACTGGACCCGGCCCTGCCGGCGGCCAAGTTGCTGGGGCTGCGGCCGCTCCAGGCGCTGGCGGCAGGAGAACTGCCGCGGGACGAGGCGCTGGAAAATGCCATCACCGCGACGCGGCAATTTGCCAAGCGCCAGATGACGTGGTTTCGCAACCGTATGCCACATTATATCTGGTATGACCCATTATTGAGCAATATTATTACACAATATGCCAAAGTTTCTTCGTGAAATTGCTTGACGCCGCGCCGCAGCATCCCTAAGTTCCGCCGCCATGAACGCATTGCTCGTAGTAATCTGGCCGCACACCCAACGAAGCTGACGCTTCGTTTTGGGCAGGGCGGCCATGCGGACAAGGGGCGGAAACGCCCCTTTATCTTTGGTGGATTTGCGAGCATTGGACTTTCGAGGACGGGACTATGGACAAGGACGACACACTGACAAAGGCGGCCCAGGCCGCCGAAAGCGCCCAGGCAATGACCGGGGCGCAGATGGTCATCCGCGCGCTCAAGGATCAGGGCGTCACCCATATCTTCGGTTATCCCGGCGGTGCGGTGCTGCCGATCTATGACGCGCTGTTCCAGGTCGAAGGCATCATCCATGTGCTGGTGCGCCATGAGCAGGGCGCCGTCCATGCCGCCGAAGGCTATGCCCGCTCCACCGGCAAGCCTGGCGTGGTTCTGGTGACCTCCGGTCCCGGCGCCACCAATGCCGTCACCGGCCTGACCGATGCGCTGATGGATTCCATTCCGCTGGTGGTCTTGACCGGACAGGTGCCGACGCACCTGATCGGCACCGACGCTTTCCAGGAATGCGACACGGTCGGCATCACCCGGCCCTGCACCAAGCATAACTGGCTGGTGAAGAATGTCGGCGATCTCTCCCGCATACTGCACGAAGCGTTCGAGATCGCGACCACGGGCCGTCCTGGCCCGGTGGTGGTCGACATCCCCAAGGACGTCCAGTTCCAGACCGGCTCCTATCTGGGACCGCAGTCGATCCATCACCGCACCTATCGCCCCAAGACCGATCCGGACCTGAGTGCAATCGTCAAGGCGGTGGAGATGATGGCGGCGGCCAAGAAGCCCGTCTTCTATACCGGCGGCGGCCTGATCAATTCGGGGCCCGAAGCCAGCGCCTTGCTGCGCGAGCTGGTGGATCTGACCGGTTTTCCCGTGACCTCGACCCTGATGGGGCTCGGCGCATTTCCGGCCTCGCGCCCGGAATGGCTGGGCATGCTGGGCATGCACGGCACCTGGGAAGCCAATCACGTCATGCATGATTGCGACCTAATGATCTGCCTGGGGGCACGGTTCGACGACCGTTGCACCGGCAAGGTCAGTTCCTTCTCGCCCAATTCGAAAAAGATCCACTTGGATATC
>JBEGVG010000119.1:0-24090 GCA_041178445.1 Pseudomonadota bacterium
CAAATAGTGTTTAGCTTTATTGATGCCGGCATAATTCCTAGCAATCTAATCTCAATCACGCTGGTACAAAATATCCGGCAGGCTCGTAAGGCTTACTGGGCGCCTTTGCGCGGGTCGATGCCGCGAGAATACCAGATCGGGAAGGTGCCCGGCTGGGTGGCATAGGCGATGAACTGCTGGCCGAGCGCCTGGTTCCTAGCCTTGGCCGGAACGGCGGCAACGGCATCCAGGTAGCGACCAAATTCTTCGGGGATCGGTCCGACGACGACCAGGTTATCCCACTTCAGAATCTGACTGATGTTCTGCACCGCCATGTCGCCCTCGTTGCGGGCCAGGGCGTCGCCGCCTTCGCCATAGGGACTCGCAGCGTGCTTGACCCCAGCCATTTCCGGCAGGTCGAACAGGCTGCTCAACATGTAGGAGGTGCGGCTGCAGCCCGGCCCACCGGGCGTGCCGTTGCAGCGCGAGTGGAGAACAAGGTTTGCCGATTTCAGGGCGGCGATGAACTTTTCCTTGGTGGAGATGTCGGGAATTTTTGCGCCCTTCTGGACAGCCAGCCCCTGGTACGAACGGCCTACGCGCTTGCGGGTGCCGGCCTTGATGGCGCCCTTGGCGGTGACTTCGTCCATGTGGTCGGCCGGCAGGAAGACCGCGTCGGCCGAACCATCGATTGCGAAGCCCATGACCTGCTCCATGCCACCGCTTTTCACGGTGACTTTGATGCCGGTCTCCGCCTCGAAGGCCTTGGTGATGATGTCGAGACCGCCATTGTTGGTGAAGCCCGGTGTGCCCACGATGACCTCGCGAGCCATCTGGGTCGTCTGCGCGCCGGCTGGGGCTGCGAAGGCCAGACCCATAACGGCGGCGACGCCGACCACGGCGCTGAGAGCGGTATTAAAGGTTCGCATGATCCCTCCTGGAGGCGTCAGGCCAGGCGCCGTTATCGGCACGTTTGATGATGGCTCAGACGAATTCAGGTGGGTTTATAGACGGATATTCAGGGTTCGCACCAGTCGTCGCGGAACGCGCTGGCTAAGACGTGGCGCCGCCAAAGTCTTCACCCCATTGCCCTCCCACAGGCCGACTTTTTTCTCGGGTGCTGGGATGCCGCCGCACTGCTGAACTGCCGCCCTGCGCGACAGCCTCCGGCTCTCCTTTGACGCGGGCGCGTTCATCTCCAGACATACGTACGCGCAGACGAGGAAACTCATTGCAAAGTGATGTCGCGTGCTTCGCCGCTCTGTAGATCGACTTGAACGAGACCGACGCCACCCCGCCGTGATCGGACCTGTAAAACTGAATTGGTCCGTCAGGCACACCGCGAAGGGTCAGTTCATGGCAGAACTGCCGCTCCGGGTCCGCGTGGATGACAATCAGGTTCAAGCCCCTGCCAGTGACAATGAATCTGCCGCCGCCAGATTCTGCGACGTCAGCGTCATAATGAACGGCGGGGGTCTGGGTGATTGATCCGCTGTCACCGGCTGGATAGGTCCGGGATAGTGCCTGCGACACAGAACAGGCATGGGTATCTCCACCTACATCAGATTGGTTTCTCATTGGACTTCAGCCTTGGCAACCAGCGGGTCAACGCCCCCAAGGTGCTCAAAGGCGACCAAGGTGCTCACACTATTTTTGATGAGCGCCTTGTCATCTTCGAAGGTGCTCACGTGAGCTTCTTCGAAGGCGCTAAGGTGCTCATCATTTTTTGTGTGAGCATCTTCGACTGGCTTGAGCATGTTGGGAATCCGCCAGAGCCAGCCGCCCCTGGTTCCGTCCTTGATGGACTCGACCCCCAGCTCCTTCTTGGCACGCCTCACAGTCGGCCATTTATGCCCTGACTGTAGCGCCATATCCTCAAGGAACCTTTGGGCCACCGCTCCCGTTCCCAGCATTTCAGAGAGCCATGTAATGGCTGCCTCTAGCGCGGGCGAGTTGCTTTGCTCCTGCGGGGCTTCAACTTCGGCGAGGAGTGCCTGCGCAGTTCCCTCAAGCGGGGCTCCCCAGGTTATGCCCTGGCCATAGATGTCCTTCGCTTCATCAACCGGGACCTGGTGAAGGTCATATTCAAAGCCGCCACCATCGGGGCCGATGTTCGACTTGGCCCTGACCAGCCGCCAGGAATCTCCCGGCTCTTTTGGCTTGGCGGTTGCCATCACAAGGCGGGACACCGCCACGAAGGCCAGCGACCCCGTCACGCGTTCAGCCGGATCGCGCCCTGCCGTGCCCTTGCTGTAGTGCGTGACGCCCAGGACGGCGACACCGGCATTCGCTGCAAAGTCCACCAACGGCTGCAGCGCCCGCCGCGTCTCGGTGTTCTTGTGACTGTCGCCTGCCACCGCCGACACCACAGGGTCGACAATCAGCAGCTTCAGGTCCTTGATGTTTCTTGCTGCAGCTACCAGCCCTTCCACGTCGTAAGCAGGATCAAATGGCCGTGATGACCCGTCGTCCTCGCGGACGCCCGCCACAAAGTGAAGGCGTGAGCGGTTGCCGCCACAGGCCAGGAAGCGTGGAATGATGGAGTCGGCAAGATCATCCTCACCGGTCCACATCAGGACGCTGCCACACGGCACACAGGCACCGCATGGGAATGCCCCGGCAGTCGTGATGATTGACGCCATCGCCAGGCAGAGGGTTGTCTTGCCTGTTCCCGGGCTTCCAGCGATCAGGTGGAGCTTTCCGGCAGCAAGCCATCCCGGCCAAACCCAATCGACCTTCTCAGGCTCAATCGTGTCGGCTGTCACAAGTTCAACATCGCCCGCCTTGGGCAGGGGGGAGCCCAGATGCCGCCAGGTGCGCAGCGCCTCCGACATCTGCTTGCGAACATTCTCGGGCGATGTGGTGGCGGGGGCCGCCCCAGCCATGGCGCGGAGGTAGTCAATGCCATCGACTTCACTGAATGCCGGGCAGTCGGCCAGTTCTGCCGCGATGTGGTTCACGGAAATGGTGTGACCCGCATCGGCAATCTTCAGGATGGCAGTCTGGATGCGGTTATGAGGAACCTCGAAGGACGGGGCATCGTTGCGAAGTTCCGCCGCCGCAAACTGCACAGCGCCGGGATCACCCTTGATCTGCCAGCCCAGTAGGTGCTGTTCGAGTTCGCAACGGGCAGCGGCTTGAGTAGTGGGAGCTACGAATTGGATGACATTCGGAATGGCGGTCATTTCTGACCCCCAAGCAGAGCCATGTTGGCAATAGTTCGAGCTATCTGCGGGTCGCTGGTGGAGCGGCGCATTGATGCGTCGATAAAGGCCTGTACTGATGCTGGCGTGTATCTGACCGATTTTCCGATTTTACAAAATGGGATTCGGGCGGTGGAGATGCGGTCCTTGGCGCACCAGCCCTGCGATACGCCGAGCATCGTCTCCACCTCTTCCGAGGTAAGGAGCCTGTCAGTCAGATCAGTCATGTGGGGTGGTCCTTGATGTGCACCGGGAGGAACCCGGCGCTTCTAGGACCGACTAAACGCTCGATGGAAGTGGGCGCACGAGATAGGCGGGGCAAAAAATGCCGCCTACTTCTGCCGCCTACTTCTGCCGCCCAATTGTTTTGCGAATTGGCGCACCGGAACGCTTACGATCGGCGGCAGGAAGCGCGGCTATCGCATGGCGGGCCCAGTCGCGGGATAGACCTCTCGGCTTGGCGAAATCCAGGTGCGCCTGACGCCGCGATGGGTAAGTGCCATTGGCGGTCTTCGATTCGTCGGCCCAGACAATGAAGTCCGCCTTATGGGCAGCGTTGCGTGACCGTTTTGTCGCTGCATCAATCGCTCCACTTGGCGGTGTGCCTGCCTGTGCAGGCGATACCGCAAGCGCTGGTTGAACTCCAGCGCTGGTCGCACTGCGCAGAGTGCCATCGTCGATAAGCACGATGCCCTCTAAGCCGCCCCTAGCCGCCATATAATGCGGCCAATGTTCCGGCTCAAATTGACGCTCGCCATCGTGCGAAAGCCAGAATGACTTTGAACCGCTGCCCTGGTTGCCAGTACGTTGGTTCCAAATGACAGCCGCAATCCTTCCGTCGCCAAGACGTTCCCGCAAAAAGTCGCGGGCACGTTCAAAGCGCGCTCGCATGGCCGCTACAAGCTGATGACGTTGATCTACCTGCGCCTTGCATTTCTCCCAGGCCGCTCTGGCCTCGGTCTCGTTCGAAAATTGGTGTTCCACGCCGTCGGCGAGTTGTGCGTACCATCCCGTGGCGAGATTACCGCCGGCAATCCCGAGCTGGGCGGCGCGTCGCAGCTGCAACCGAACTGCCTCCGGGGTAACAAACCATGGTTCACAAGAACGCACCGCAACGCCGGGCAGCGGCTCAGTCCCCAGCCATTCCGATGGGTACAGATACTTGCCGACTGCCTCTATAGCCTCTGACAGGAATAGGAACCCCGCCGGGCGAAACCGTATTGTGCTCATCGCACACCTCCGCTGGTGCAGTCCGCAGGAAGGGCGCGCGGCAGGTCCGTGCGGACGGACTTTTCGGTGGCCGCCTAGCCGCGCAAATCGACTATAGCCGGCCCTGGCTGTGAGCGGCGGGCATCCGGCACCAATACACAGTAAATTCGGTCAGCGGCGCCTCTTGGCACCTCCTTGGCATTGACTCGGAATGTGCTGGCCGGTTGAGCTGGTATCGCCAATAGCTGGCGATATGGAGACCGCGGTGGTTCAGATGGAACGCAACAGCGCCGGCTTGCAGATGATTATTCCGGGATGTGAGCGCCGCACCCTGCCGAAATCCTCATCGAGCGCAAATTGGTGCGGACAGGGTTTGCTAGGCTTTTATGCCGAGCCAACCCTTCCCGAGAAGATGGCGCGCCTCGCCAATGCCCCGTTGACCGCCAAAAGGGGGCAAAAGGCGCTTCCGAAATCCGGCCTTTTCAGCATTTAAACTTAGCGCTTGAAGGCGGAAAAACTCTCGCCAGCGTCGAGGAATATCTGTTGGAGTGAGGGTAAAGCCCAGATCGGCCCTCTTGCTTACCTAGTGCTTACCCACGTCCTTGGGGCCGAGGACGGCAAACGGTCTACTCTTCAGAAAAACCATGATAATATGGTATTTATTCGACGATCAAAGCATCAAACGTCTATTGTGATTCATCCCCATACAAGATGTGGTGTATCGGGGAAAAAGATCTGCGGTGATGGACAGTAATGCCGTGCGCCTTGAGCCCGGTCAGGTGTTCAGGCGTGCCGTAACCCTTGTTCTGGCGCCAGCCGTAAACCGGATGATTGTCATGCAGCAGCGCCATCAGCCGGTCGCGCGTCACCTTGGCGATGATCGAGGCGGCGGCGATCGAAACGCTGCGGCTGTCGCCCTTCACCAACGTGTCGCATTTGCAGGGCAGGGCGGGGGCGTCATTGCCGTCCACCAGCGCGAACTGGGCCGCCACCGGCAAGGCGCGCACGGCGCGCGCCATCGCCAGATGCGTGGCCTGGCGGATGTTCACCAGATCGATCTCCTCGACACTGGCTTCGCCCACGCCGACCGCCACCGCCATTTCCATGATGCGGGGATAGAGTTCCTCGCGGTCTTCCTCGCTAAGCTGCTTGGAGTCGTTGAGGCCCTTGGGGATGCGCCCCCGGTCTAGGATCACCGCCGCCGCTACCACCGGCCCGGCCAGCGGCCCGCGCCCGGCTTCGTCCACGCCACAGATCGGACCGGCCATGGTCTTCAGCAGACGGGACTCATAGATATAATGCGGCATGCCGCTTTATAGCGCGGCTGCCGCCCGGTCACAGACGGGAAAAACGCGCTTTCCACACCCAGAGCAGGATCAGCGCCCCCAGCGGATAAGACAGTTGGGAATTGAGCCACTGCATGGTTCCGTCCGGCCAATAAGGGCCAGTATCGACAAACGGCAGTATCGCCAGCACCGGCAGGAAGCCCGCCGCCAGCAGGCCCCACATGATAAGGCGCATGCGCTGCTGGCTTGCGTTAAGGCGGCGTACCAATCCGATGGTGAAGCCATCATCGCGGACCGGGCTCAGCGGCTGGTTCAGAAGATCGTCGATACTCATGGTGCATGATCCTTGCGCAAAGTTTTGAGTTTCTCCCGGCCCCGCGCAACATGGGATTTCAGGGTTCCCAGCGGCACGTTCATCACTTCGGCCGCTTCCTCATGGGGCATGCCCAGCGCGAAACACAGAGTGAGGGCGGAGCGTTCGGGCGGGCGCAGCAGGGCCAGCGCCTTTTCCAGTTCGAGCTTCAGGTCCGGATCGCACTCCGGCGCGACCCGCTCGTCCATGTCGTCCAGCGGTTCCAGCTTTCGCTTGCGTGCCTCCATCAGGAAGCGCGACCAGGCGATGGCGTAAAGCCAGCCGGCAAAGGAGCCCTGGCCGGTGAATTGCGCCAGCTTGCGATGCGCTTCCAGGAAGGTTTCCTGCGCCAGGTCGTCTGCCAGCGCGTGGTTGCCGCGTGTCAGGCGGCGCAGGTAGCCACGCAAGGGCGACTGATGCTGGCGCACCAGAAATCCGAAGGCCGCGACGTCGCCCGCCGCGGCGCGGACTTCCGCCGAAGCGGCATCAGTCATGCTTTTTCAGATATCCGGCGATCCGAAGAAGAGCCAGGCCGATCGTGATGGGAAAGGCGCTGATGAACGGCAGGAAACGTTGTTCCTCGTCGGTCGCTGCCCAAGTCGTGAGGGCGATGAAGAAGATCATCAGGCCGATGCCCGCCGCCGTCGACATGATGCCGCCCACCAGGAAGCCGCGCCAATCATAGATGTTGCGGGGCTGGATCAGGCCGGGCGGTATCGGCTGACCTTTTTCCAAAAGGTTTTCGATCAGGGCATTCTTCCTGGCGGCCACGTAACTGTTGCCCAGCACACCGGCGACCGCGACGGCGCCGATCACCAGCCAGAAAATTGCGCCTGCTTCCATCGGACGTCTCCCCGCATGAATTCCCTTACAGGATGCTGGCAGGGGCCCGGTTGGATGCAAGGGCCAAGGGTTAAATGGTCAAAATAGCGCCAGTTGGTCCCCAAGCCGGGCCGGGCGCTTGAATTTGTGGACCGCCAGTGGGGTAGAGGGCCGGTTCAATTCCAGCCGCTTCACCGCCATATGGAAGCGCCGGGCCATCATTTCGGCATAGGGCCCGGTACCCTTCATGCGGGTATTCCAGTTGGCGTCATAATCCTTGCCGCCGCGCATCTGGCGCACCAGCGCCATCACATGTTTGGCCCGGTCGGGGACATTCACATCCAGCCACTCGCGGAACAGGTCCTTGATCTCGAGCGGCAGGCGCAAAAGCACATAGCCGGCGCTGCGCGCGCCATGCCCCGCCGCCGCTGACAGAACCGCTTCCAATTCATGGTCGTTCAAGGCCGGAATGGCGGGGGCGAACATCACGCCGGCGGGCACGCCGGCATCGCTGAGGCCCTGAATCGCCTGCAACCGACGCATCGGCGAGCCGGCGCGCGGCTCCATGGCGCGCGCCAGTTTGCGGTCGAGCGTGGTGATGGACAGCGCCGCCTTGGCCAGGCCCATGCTCGCCATGTCCGACAGGATGTCGAGATCGCGCAGGATCAGCGGCGATTTGGTGACGATGGCGACGGGATGGCGGAAATCGCGCAGCACCTCGAGGATCTGGCGGGTGATGCGCATCTTCTTTTCCAGCGGCTGGTAGGGATCAGTGTTGGTGCCCATGGCGATCACTTTTGGGACGTAACCGGGCGCGCTCAGTTCCTTGGCCAGCAGCGCCGCCGCATTGGGCTTGGCGAACAGACGGGATTCAAAATCCACCCCCGGCGACATGCCCAGAAAGGCGTGGCTGGGGCGGGCGAAACAATAGACGCAGCCATGTTCGCAGCCCCGATAGGGATTGATTGACTGGTCGAAGGAAATGTCCGGCGACTGGTTGCGGGCGATGATGGTGCGGGTTGCGTCATTTATGACTTCGGTGCGGATGGGGGGAGGGCCGTCGTCATCCCCGCGCCAGCCATCGTCCCAGCCGTCATCCAGCAGCACCCGGCTCTGGCGCTCATAGCGGCCCACCGCATTGGAAACGGCGCCCCGGCCATGCAGGATTTCGGGCCGGATGGTGGTGTTGAGGACGACGGTCATGGGATCGGACTGTACATTCAAATAAGAACAAAACAAGTACAAAAATGAAAATACGATGGTGCAGCGCCCAATTGCATGAGTCGCCGATATCTGGCGCTATGCGGGCCGGAAAAACGGTGCCTGACAAAATGTCCGGCGGCCGGCCGCGAAAATCATCTGGAGGCTAACAATGGATCCCAAAAAGACTGCCCTGGTTCTGATCGAGTTTCAGAACGACTTCACCACCCCCGGCGGCACGCTGCATGACGCCGTCAAAGGCGTGATGGAAAAGACCAACATGCTGGCCAACACCGTCGAGACGGTGAAGAAGGCCCGTGCCGCCGGCGCCACCATCGTGCTGGTGCCGATCACCTTCGCCGACGGCTATGGCGAAATGCGCGACGAGCCCTATGGCATCCTCAAGGGCGTCAAGGACTCCAAGTCTTTCGTGAAGGGCGGCTGGGGTGCAGAGATCGTCGATGCGCTCAAGCCCCAGCCCGGCGACATCGTGATCGAAGGCAAGCGCGGTCTGTGCGGCTTCGAAAGCACCAACCTGGACTGGGTGCTGCGTTCGCGCGGCATTACCGACATCGCGCTGGGCGGCTTCCTGACCAACTGCTGCGTCGAGTCCAGCATGCGCGCCGCCTATGAGAAGGGCTACAACGTCGTCACCCTGACCGACTGCACCGCCGCCCTCAGCCAGGAAGAGCAGGACCATGCCTGCGCCAAGAACTTCCCGATGTTCTCGCGCCCGCTGACCCACACCGAATGGCTGGGCGAGCTGACCGGTTCGCAGAAGGCCAGCGACAAGACCCGCGGCTACGAAGCCGCCGAATAGGGTATCGCACTGTCAAAAGGCCCCGGTTCACGCCGGGGCCTTTTTTTTCCAAGAACAATCGCGTGGGGGCGAACATGAGCAAATCCGACAACAAAAGCGGCCTGTCGCGCCGCGCATTGATGGGCGGCATCGCCGCCGCCGCCGGCACGCCGCTGCTGGCCCATGCGCAGATGGTGCGTCCGCCGGCATTGCCGCAGGGGATGAATCCCCAGCCGCCACGCGCCATGCAGGGCGGGGTAGGCAAGACCAAGGTATTGTTCATCACCAAATACCATAATTTTGACCGCGAGAATCTGTTCGCCACGCTGGACGGGTTCGACGATATTACCTGGACGCATGTCGAGCATCCCGCGGCGGCCAATTTCTACGATCCAGAACTGGCCGCGCCCTATGATGTGCTGCTGTTCTATGATGCCTTTGCGGGGCGCACCTTCGAGCGCCAGTCCGATGGCGTGATCGCCAACCAGGAGAATGCGCCGACCCCCAAGCAGAAGCGCGATTTCGAAAGCTTGCTGAAAAGCGGCGACAAGGGCTTTGTCTTCTTCCACCATGCGGTCGCGTCCTGGGCCCATACCTGGCCGGAATATCGCGAAGTGATCGGCGCCACCGCCGACTGGGGCAAGCCCATCAAGAATGTGCGCGGTGTGGACTATGCGGCCTCGGGCGCGCTGCCCAATGTTCAGCAGCGCGTGACGGTGGTGAACAAGAGTCATCCCATCACCGCGGGCGTCGAGGATTTCGACATTGTGGACGAGGCCTATCTGTTCCCGGTGTTCGAGGACAGCGTCATTCCCTTGCTGCGCACCGACTTCAAGCCGGTGGACAGCGCTTTCCCGCTGCGTCCGCTGACCAAGGGCCACCCGCCCGGCAGCAACCTGACCGGCTGGGTGAAGACGGCGGAGCGTTCGCCCGTCGCCTATATCCAGCACGGCCATGACAACAAGGCCTGGGCCAACCCGGCCTTCCGCAAGCTGATGTCCAACGCCATCAACTGGGCGGCGTCTCCCGAAGCCAAGACCTGGGCGCGCGCCAATCCCAAGAAGATTTTCTGACAAAACGAAATCAAACGGAGGAACGACCATGACGACATCTGACGACGACAATAAGAAGGGCCTTTCACGCCGCAGCATGTTTGGCGCCGCGGCGGTTGCCGCTGCCGCCATTCCGGCCTTCAGCGCCGCACGCGCCCAGCCCGTCGGACGCGGCGAGGGTGGCCCGATCAACTCCACCAGCCTGGGTGGCGGCCTGCCGCCGCAGGGTGGCACCGGCCCGATCAAGGTGCTGTTCATTTCCAGCTATCATGCCTTCGACCGCGAGAATCTGTTCCGCTGCTGGGACCGCATGGGCACCGATATCAGCTGGACCCATGTCGAACACCCCGCTGCCGAGCATTTCTTCGATCCGGCGCTGGCTGCCGGCTTTGACGTCTTCCTGCTCTATGATGCGTTCGCGGGCAGCCGGATGGTCACCGGCGCCGATGGCCGCCGCACCCGCGTGTCGCCGCCGCCGTCCAAGAAGCTGCAGGCCGACATGAAGCGGCTGATGACAAATGGCGACAAGGGCTTTGTGTTCTTCCATCACGCGCTGGCCTCCTGGGTTCATAGCTGGCCGGCGGGCGTGAATGGCTCGAACGCCTATGTCGAAATGATGGGGGGCGCCGCCGACTGGGGTACGCCGCTGAAGAATCTGCGCGGCAAGGACTATCCCAATTCCGGCTATCGCCAGGGCACCGAGCAGCGCATCACCGTGGTGGACAAGGCCCATCCGATCACGCAAGGCCTGCCGGCGCAGTGGGACATGATCGACGAAACCTATCTCTGCCCGATGTTCGAAGACAGTGTGCATTGCCTGACCCGCACCGACTTCATGCCCACCGCCGACAAGTTCATGATGGCGCCCAACAGCGCCAATGTCGGCGCCGGCCATGAACCGGGCAGCAACATGACAAGCTGGGTCAAGACGGCGGAGAATTCGCCCATCGTCTATATCCAGCACGGCCATGACAACAATGCCTGGTCCAATCCCTATTGGCAGAAGCTTATGCTCAACAGCATCAAGTGGGCGGCCTCGCCGGAGTCCAAGACCTGGGCCAAGGCCAATTCCAAGCGCATCTTCGTCTGAGGATACGCATTCGATCAAAAGGCCCCGGAGCGATCCGGGGCCTTTTCTTTTTGCGCTGCTTGGCCATACCATCTGTGCAAATTGCTTCAGGGAGACGATGATGACCGACAAGAAAACGCTTTCGCGCCGCGGCGTGATCGGCAGCGCCGCCGCGGTGGCCGCCGCCACAACCCTGCCGGCGCAGGGCGTGATCCTGCCGCCGCCCGCGCCGCCGCCGCCGCGTGGTCCGCAGGGCGGCAGTGGTCCGATCCGGGTGATGTTCGTCTCGCAATATCACGGCTTCGACCGCGAGAATCTGTTTTCGCTGCTGGATGGATATGGCCAGGAGATCACCTGGACCCATGTCGAGAATCCCGCCGCCATGGCCTTCATGGATCCCAAGCTGGCGAAGGATTACGACGTTTTCCTCTATTACGACGCCTTCAATGGCCGCAAGGAACTGGCGCGCAGCGCCGACGGCACCCGCAATTTCAGTTTCTTCGACCCGCCCAAGGAATACCGCGCCAATCTCAAGGCGCTGATGCAGAGCGGCGAGAAGGGCTTTGTGTTCTTCCACCATGCGCTGTCGTCCTGGATACGCTGGCCGGAATATGTCGAGATGCTGGGCGGGGTTGCCGACTGGGACGTGCCGCTGACCAACATTCGCGGCAAGAATTATCCGCGCTCCGGCTATCGCGGCCGCACCCCCCAGACCATCACGGTGCAGGACAAGGCCCACCCCATTACGCAAGGCCTGCCGCCGACCTTCGAAATCCTGGACGAGACCTATCTGTGCCCGATGTTCGAAGACAGCGTGCATTGCCTGCTGCGCACCGATTTCGAGCCGGTGGCGGAATCCTTCCGCCCCGAACAGGCCGGTCATCCGCGCGGCAGCAACATGACCGCCTGGGTCAAGGCGGCAGAGCGTTCGCCGCTGGCCTATATCCAGCACGGCCACGACAATGCCGCCTGGACCAATGTCCATTTCCAGCGGCTGATGCTGAATGCGATCAAATGGGCGGCGTCGCCCGAATCCAAGGTCTGGGCGCGCGCCAATCCTAAGAAGATTTTTGCCTAAAAAATGCCCGCCCAAATAGGCGGCAGAAACAACCGGCCTTTCAGGCGCTTAACGATTCCCGTCGCATTCACCCTGCGACGGGAATTTCTTTGGCGTGAAGTTCCTTATGCGTCATGATGGCGGAATGATTTCCGTCGTCATCCCGACCGCCAATTCCGAACGCCTGTTGCCGCGCTGCTTCGACAGCCTGATCACGGCGGCGGTGCGCGGCGTGGTGCGCGAAGTGATTGTCAGCGATTCCGGTTCGACCGATCAGACCCTCACCATCGCCGATGCGGCGGGCGCCCATATCGTCCATGCCGGCAAGGGCCGCAGCGAGCGGCTGACGGAGGGCGCGGCCCTCGCCAAATGCGACTGGCTGCTGTTCCTGCATCCCGAAACCGCGCTGGAGCCGGGCTGGGAGGTCGAGGCGGAGTCCTTCATCGATCAGGCGGTGATGGAACGTCCGCGCGCCGCCGTGTTCCGCTTCGCGCTGGAGGATTTTGGCGGCCCGGCGCGCCGCGCCGAAGCCAAGGCGGCGCTGCGCTCCGCTGTGCTCGCGCTGCCCCTGGGCGATCAGGGCCTGCTGATTTCCAAGCGATTGTACCAGAAGATCGGCGGCTACCGCGCGCTGGCCCTGATGGAGGATGCCGACATTGTCCGGCGCATCGGGCGCAGCCGCCTGGTCCGGTTGCGCGCCCGCGCCGTCAATGTGCCGCGCGCCCCCAAGAGCAGGCTGCGGGGTTTCACGCTGACGCTGCTGCATGCGTTACGCATACCGAGCCGCGTCGTCGCCAAGCTCTAGTTATTTCTCCGAGCTGAGCTTCAGGCCATAGGCATTGGCCGATGGCGCGGCTGTAACAGCCTGTGCCGGGCGGTAGATCGGCCACTGGCCGCGTGCAGTCTCGTCCAGGCTTTTGGCTTCCTGGCCGAACCGGCGGCGATAGAGCCAGTGATAGGCCATCAGCCGGCGCACATAGGACCGGGTTTCGGCCACTGGAATGCTTTCCACGAACAGCAGCGGATCATTGCCGCCGGGCTTGGTGGTGCGCCAGCGGCTCACCGAGCCTGGTCCGGCATTATAAGCGCCGCCCAGGTGCAGCAGGTTGCCGTCCAGCTGGTTGAGCAGGATCTCGATATATTTCTGTCCCGCCGCCAGCGCCGTGCTGGGATTGTTCAGCGTATCGGGGTCGGTCACGCCCAGTCGCTTGGCCGTGGCCGGCATGATCTGCATCAGTCCGCGCGCGCCCACCGGCGAGGTGGCCGATACCTGAAAGCGGCTTTCGATGCGGGCAAAGGCCAGTACCAGCGAGGAGTCGATGCGATAGCCGCCATCGGGACTGTAAGGCGGCACCGGGAATAGCCCGGTCAGCAGCAAACCCCGCGCGGCGCTTTTCTCGCTGGCGCGCAGTTCGACATTGGGCACGCCAATGCCGCGCGCCAGCGCCGCCATGGCCGGATCCAGCCTTTCGTTATTGTCGACAAAGGCGCGGTTGAGTTCAGGCCCGACAAACTCGTTTTCCCCGATCTGCCACAGCGCCACGGCGCGGCGCGCCGCGGGCACGGCCATCAGGTCGCGGAAATCGCCTTCGTTCAGGATGGCGTCGGCGAACCCGGTCTGGGTATCGATGCCCAGTGTGCGTTCGGCGATCAGGCCATAGAAGCTGGGCTGCTTGCTGGCGGCGAAGTTGAGCAGCGTGACGACCTTCAGCGCGTCGCCCGACTGCATATGGGCGCGCGCCGCCCAGAAAGCGGCCTGGGCCCGCAAACTGTTCTGCGCCGCAGGGGTCTCGGCCAGTTTTTCCAGAATGGCGACGGCGTCGGCCCAGCGGTTCATGCGATAAGCGGCGAAACCCGCATCCCACATCAGTTGCGGCACGCCGGGGTCCGAGACCGAAGTGGCGATCCGGTAGGCATCCGCATCGCGCCCCTCGGCGCGATAGGAGGCGGCAACGCGGTGAGACAGGATGGCGATGTCGACCGGGGTGGCGGTGGCGCGTACGCTTTCCAGCAGCGCCAGCGCTTCGTCGGGATTGCCCGCGCGTATGGCGGTAAAGATGGCGGGCATCACGGCGCGCCCGGCCTCGGAGGACGGGGTGGGCTCGGTCAGTTCGATATCCTCATAACCGCCGGTGCGGCTTCCCACGCCGCGCGGCGCGGGAATATTGGTCACCACCGCCACGCGAATGCGCTTTTTGTCCCGCCGGACGGTGCGGGTGGAATTGGCGACCGCCAGGCGATAGATGCGATCGGCGATCGCGGTGTCGCGATACTGTTCCAGCCACGCCACTGCCGTCGTGACTTTCACATTGGTCTGGGGAAGCGCGAGATAGGCGATGGCCTCGCCATAGGCCTGCAGCACCGGATCGCTCACCTGGGTCTGCAGGCGCCGGGCCTTGGTCAGCTCACCGGCGCGCGCCGCAGCCATGATCTGGCGATACAGCGCCACATCCGCCGCCGACAGGATTTGCGGCGACACCGACAAGGCTGCATTGGCGATAGGCGGATTGACGCGCGCAGGCGCGGTTGGCACCGCGGGCTGCGCGGCGGCGCCCGCACTCAGCGCGGCACAAAAAAGCAATGCAACGGCAGTCCGCATGCGGAGTAAACAACCTTTTTGATGCAAATCCTGCTTAGCCCGCGTCGCCGGTTCCGGCAACCCGCAGCGGCAGGTCCAGGCTTTTCATTTTGTCCCGCACGGCCTGAAGATCGCGCCAGGCCAGCTTCTTGTGCGCCGGCTGGCGCAGCAGATAGGCCGGATGCAGAGTCGGCATCAGCGGCACCATCACATCCCCGACGCGATATTCCAGCCAGCGGCCGCGCAGTTTCATGATGCCATCGGTGACGCCCACCACATGGCGCGCCGCCACCGCGCCCAGAAGGATGATGAGCCCCGGCTGCGCCAGTTCGATATGACGACGCAGGAAGGGCAGGCAGGCAGCTGCTTCCTCCGGCGTGGGATCGCGATTGTCCGGCGGCTGCCAGTTGATGACATTGGTGATATAGGCGTTGGTCTTGCGGTCCAGCGCGATGCTGGCCAGCATCTTGTCCAGCAATTGCCCGGCGCGGCCGACAAAGGGCTTGCCGATACGGTCTTCGTCGCGCCCCGGTGCTTCACCGATCAGCATGATGCGGCCCTCGGCGATGCCGTCGGCGAATACGGTGTTGGTGGCGGTGCGCTTGAGGGCGCAGCCTTCAAAGACTTCCAGCGCGGCTTTAAGCTCGGGCAGGGACTGGGCAGCGGCGGCCGCGGCCTGGGCGCTGGCGATGGCATCCCCATCCAGTGCGGGTGGGCGGGCAGGGACAGGGCGCGGCGGGACCGGAGCCTGCAATGGCGCCACTTGCGGCCTGGCGGTGAGCCGATTGACCGGCTGTTCCGCAACCGCTTCATCCGCGCCGGCTTCGACCAGCCAGTTCAGGGTGGATAAGGTGTCGTTCATCACCGGCATCCTAGGCTTCCGGGATACGGCAAGGCCAGTTAGAAAAGAAGTCAAAGAACAAGGCGATTCATGGCCGAAACCCGCGAAAGCATGGAGTATGACGTGGTCATCGTCGGCGGCGGCCCGGCGGGACTGGCGGCGGCGATCCGGCTGAAGCAATTGTCCGCCGAGATCAGCGTCTGCGTGCTGGAGAAAGGCTCCGAGATTGGTGCCCATATCCTGTCCGGCGCGGTGATCGACCCCAAGGCCCTGACCGAGCTGATCCCGGACTGGAAAGAGAAGGGCGCGCCACTCGAAACCCAGGTGACCGACGACCGCTTCTGTTTCTTCACCAAAAGCGGGGCCCTGACCATCCCGCATTTCCTGTTCCCGCCGCTGATGAGCAACCGGGGCAACTACATCATCAGCCTCGCCAATCTGTGCAAATGGCTGGCCACCCAGGCGGAAAGCCTGGGGGTAGAAATCTATCCCGGCTTTCCCGCCCACGAACTGATTGTGGAAGGCGATGTGGTCAAAGGCGTGATCACCGGCGACCTTGGCGTGGCCAAAGATGGCCACCGCAAGGATGGCTACACGCCCGGCATGGAGCTGCGCGGCAAGTACACCTTCTTTGCGGAAGGCGCGCGGGGCCCGCTGTCCAAGCAGCTTTGCGCGCGCTTCGGGCTGCATGACGGGCGCGAGCCGCAGAAATTCGGTATCGGCCTGAAGGAATTGTGGGAGCTGCCGGCGGACCAGCACAAAAAGGGCCTGGTGCTCCATGGCATGGGCTGGCCGCTGGATTCGGAAACCGGCGGCGGCGTCTTCCTGTATCACTGGGGCGACAATCTCTGCTCCGTCGGGCTGGTGGTGCATCTGAACTACAAGAATCCCTGGCTGGACCCGTTCGGCGAATTCCAGCGTGCCAAGACCCATCCGGTGATCGCGCGCATGCTCCAGGGTGGCAAGCGCATAGGCTATGGCGCGCGCGCCATCACCGAAGGTGGCTACCAGTCGGTGCCGCAATTGTCCTTTGCAGGCGGGGCGCTGATCGGCTGCAGTGCCGGCTTCGTCAACCTGCCGCGCATCAAGGGCAGCCATAATGCGATGAAGACCGGCATGCTGGCGGCAGAGGCGGCGGCGAATGCGCTTGGCGTGGGCAGGGCGGGCGACCGTCTTTCAGACTATGACGCGAGCTATGCGCGAAGCTGGGTCGCCCATGATCTGTTCCAGGTGCGCAACGCCAAGCCGCTCTGGTCCAGGCTTGGCACCTTGCTGGCCTTGCCACTGATCGGGCTGGACCTTTGGATCAACCAGCTTTTCGGTTTTTCGTTCCTGGGAACCCTGGGCCACGGCAAGCCGGATTTTGCCACGCTGCGCAAGGCCGCCGACAGCGCAAAAATCGCTTATCCCAAGCCGGACGGAACCCTGACCTTTGACCGGCTTTCGAGCGTTTTCGTCTCCAACACCAATCACGAGGAAGACCAGCCGGTGCATCTGGTACTGAAAGACCCGGCCATTCCCATTTCGGTCAATTTGCCCGAATATGGCGAGCCGGCGCAGCGTTACTGTCCGGCAGGCGTCTATGAAGTGATCGAGGAGGCCGCGGGCCCCAGGTTCCAGATCAACGCCCAGAATTGCGTGCATTGCAAAACCTGTGACATCAAGGATCCGTCACAGAATATCACCTGGGTTACGCCCGAAGGCGGCGGCGGACCCAATTACACGAATATGTAGGAGCCTGCTTTGCGCCGCTTAATGTCCCTTAGTGCGACGGTTCTGCTGCTGGCGGGCTGCGCCACCGCGCCGGCAGAAATGGAACTGACGCCGGAAAGCGCGCGAAATGCCCAAGCCTTCTCGACCTATCTGTCGGCCCGCTTTGCGGCATCCGAGCATGATCTGCCAGAAGCGGCGCGCTACTACAGCAAGGCGCTGGAGAATGATCCGGCGAACTCCTCGCTGCTGGCCCTGACCTTTTTCTATTCCACCACGTCGGGCGATTTCGAGGGCGCCGCCAAATACGCGCAAGCCGTCGTGGCCGCCACACCCGATGATCGCGCCGCGCGCCTGGCGCTGGCGGTTCTTGCTTTCAAGCGCAAGGATTATCCCGATGTCCGCCAGCAATTGTCGCTTTCGGCCAAGGGACCGTTCACGGTCCTGACAATGTCGCTGTTCGACGCCTGGGCGGCGGCGGCAATGGGCGATACCGCCGGCATGGAAAAAAATCTGCAGGCCATGACCGAACAGAAGGGCGCCGAGAATATGGCGGCCTTCCATACCGCGCTGCTGCAGGATTATCTGGGCCGGGCCCAGGCGGCCGATGCGGCCTACAAAAAGGCGATGAGTTCCACCACGCCGCCGCCGCGCGTTCTGGAAGCCTATGGCCGCTTCCTGGAACGCAATGGCAGGGGGACGGACGCGCTGATCCTGTATCGTTCGCACCAGAGGAATGGGGGCCTGGCGACCGTGGTCAGGCCAGGCCTGGCGCGCATTGCCGCAAACCAGAAGCCGGAAAGCCTGGTGCGCACGCCCGCCGACGGCGCCGCCGAAGCCCTGTTCGGTATCGCCGCCTCGCTCACCGACGGGCAGAGCGCCGATGTTTCCATCCTGTATCTGCGCATGTCGCTGTATCTGCGGCCTGATCTGGGGCTGGCCAATCTTCTGTTGGCCGATCGGTTTGAAACCCTGCGCAAGCACGAGGCGGCAATCGCCATCTACAAATCCATTCCGCAGGACTCGCCCTATTACCGCATGGCGCAGATACAGGCGGCGTTGAACCAGCAGCGGCTTGGCAAGGGTGACGATGCCATCGCCGAGCTGAAGAAACTGGTGGCGGCGGATCCGGCGGACAGCGAAAGCTGGGTGGCGCTGGGCGATACCTATCGCGCTGGCGAGAAGTATGCCGAAGCGATCAGCGCCTATGACTCCGCGGAAAAAGCCATCGGCACGCCCGTCCGGCGCGACTGGCCGATGTTCTATGCCCGCGCCATGGCCAAGGAGCGGCTGAAGCGGCTGGATGATTCGGAGGCTGATATCGAGGCCGCCCTGAAATTGTCGCCGGACCAGCCCGAACTGCTGAATTATCTCGGCTACAGCTGGGTGGATCGGGGACGACGCATTCCCGAGGCGCTGACGATACTGGAAAAGGCGCGCAAGCTGCGCCCCTATGACGGCTATATCGTGGACAGCGTGGGCTGGGCCTATTACCGGCTGGGCCGTTATGAGGATGCCGTCAAGACGCTGACGGCGGCGGTGCTGCTGGTGCCCGGCGATCCGACCATCAACGATCATCTGGGCGACGCCATGTGGCGCGCGGGCAAGAAGATCGCGGCGCGCTTTCAGTGGAACCATGCCATCACCTTCAGCACCGACCCGGAAGAAAAAGCGGCCATCGAGCGCAAGCTGAAGACCGGTCTGAGCGAAAAGCCCGCCTGACGTGATCGTTGAACACGCGCCTGCCAAGATAAACCTGTTCCTGCACGTCGGCGCCAGGCGCGCGGACGGCTTTCATCCTCTGCAAAGCCTAGCGGTGTTCACCGATATGGGTGACGAACTGGCGCTGGCGCCGGCAGGCGAACTATCTCTGACGATCAATGGACCCTTCGCCCAGGGGTTGGACGGCGAGGGCGACAATCTGGTGCTGCGCGCAGCGCGTGCGCTCGGCTCCGGCGGCGCGGCGCTGAGCCTGACCAAGAACCTGCCGGTGGCCTCGGGCATCGGGGGCGGCTCGTCGGACGCAGCAGCGGCGCTCCGGGGGCTGCGGCGGCTGTGGAATGCCGACGTCCCTGACGCGGCGCTGCATCAGATTGCAGCCGCGCTCGGCTCCGACATTCCGGTCTGCCTGGATGCTGGCAGCGCCTTCATGGAAGGGCGGGGCGAGATACTGCGCGCCGTCGGCGCCATGCCGCGCGTCGCCATGCTGCTGGTCAATCCGAACGTCGCCGTGCCCACAAAGGATGTTTTCGCCGCGCTGCAGTCCCGCAGCGGCACCGAACTGGAATTGCCGCTGGAAGGATTTCGCGATACCGCCGATCTGCTGCGCTTTCTGGAGACTACCCGCAACGACCTGGAGGCGCCGGCGCGCATGATCCAGCCGGTAATCGGGGAGGTATTGAACGCCATCGCGGCCTTGCCGGGGGCGCTGTTCACCCGCATGTCGGGCAGCGGCGCCACCTGTTTTGGCATTTTCGCCGATGACGGTTGCTGCCGCCGCGCTGCGGGAATTTTGCGAGGTACCTCGCCGGACTGGTGGATCGCCCCCACCTGCGTGCCGCAAAGCGGGCCCAAAGCGCTGCCGGACAGGCTTTAAGACGAATTAACCTTGAGGGCCAATCCTGCGCCACGAACCGCTAAGGAACGCCGCCCATGGCCAAAGAGCCCAAAGCCCCCGAAATCCTTTTTGTCGATAACGTAACGGCGCCCGACATCTATGCCACCGGCGCGACAGGCTTCTTTGTCTCCAATGGCGCGATCTCCATCACGCTGGAATCCATCCGCGCCAGCCATTCCGAACCGCCGGGTCCGCTGTCGCGCGTGGTGGTGGGCCGCCTGGTGATGCCGATTTCCGGCGCGCAGGGGCTCGCCATCGGCCTGTTCGATTTCCTGGAGAAGCAGGGCTTCAAATACGATCGCAGCGCGAGCTAGTAAGCGCGTTCCACGCAGAAGTCCGCAATATCCGCCAGCGCCCGCTTGATGTCGCTGGCCGGCAGCACGCCCAGCGCGGTCTTGGCGGCGTCGGCATAGCTGCGCGCCCGCCGCATGGTTTCCTGAATTGACCCGGTCTGTTCGATCAGGGTGATGGCGCGGTCCAGATCGCTTTCGGTCTGGTTGCCGGTCTCGATCACCCGCTTCCAGAATGGCTGGTCGGCTTCCTTTGAGCGGGCATAGGCCAGAATGATCGGCAAGGTCATCTTGGCTTCGCGGAAATCGTCGCCCACGGTCTTGCCCATCAGCGCTTGGCGCCCCGAGTAATCCAGCGCGTCATCGACAAGCTGGAAGGCGATACCCAGATTCTCACCATAGTCGCGCATGCCGGCAACGAATTCATCGCCCTGGCCGGTGAGCAGCGCGCCGGATTGGGCGGCGGCGGCGAACAAGGCGGCGGTCTTGGCCGATACCACGCTCAGGTAATGATCTTCGCTCACCGCCAGATTGTTGGAGGATTTGAGCTGCATCACTTCACCTTCGGCGATGACCGCCGAGGCGCCGGCCAGAATATCGAGCACCGCCATATTGTCGGTCTCGACCATCAGCTGGAAGGCGCGGCTGAACAGGAAGTCGCCCACCAGCACCGACGGCTTGTTGCCCCACATCAGATTGGCGGAAACCTTGCCGCGCCGAAGCGCACTTTCATCCACCACATCGTCATGCAGAAGCGTAGCGGTGTGAATGAACTCCACCGCGGCGGCCAGCTTCACGTGATGATCGCCGGTGTATCCCCCGGCCTGGGCCGCGGCCAAGGTCAGCATGGGGCGCAGCCGCTTGCCGCCGGAATCGATCAGGTGCCGGGCGAGATCGGGGATCAGCGCCACCCCTGACGTCATGCGAGCATGGATCAGCCTGTCGGTGGCCGCCATGTCGGTGACGACCAGCGCGTGCAACCGCTCCATCGGCGAGATGTCGCCGGCCCTGGCAGTCTTGAGAGTATCCTGCCCACCCATGGGGGGCAGAATACCGGACCAGTTCGGGGCGCGGCAAGGGCGACAAATGCGCCTATTCTCGCTATAAATCGCAATATGCGACCCGTTCTTGTCACGATCGATCCAGTGGTTCTCAATTATGCCGCCAATGTCCTCTCACAGGAGGGCATTGAGGCGGTGATTTTCGACACCCATGCCAGTGTGATGGACGGCAGCATGGGGTTTCTGCCGCGCCGGTTGATGGTGCTGGACGAGGATTTCGAACGCGCCGAAGCCCTGTTGCGCGAGGCGGTTCCGGACGCGATGCCGTGAGCGATACCTTTCTGGATGGCCGTGTCCGGGTGGCACAGCCGGACACCGGCTTTCGCGCCGGGCTGGATGCGGTGATGCTGGCCGCCAGCGTGCCGGCCAGAAGCGGTGAGACGGCTTTGGAACTTGGAAGCGGTGTGGGCACGGTCAGCCTGTGTCTGGCCGCCCGGGTTCCCGGTGTCGTCACGATCGGCGTGGAGCAGGATGCCGACCTGGTCAGGCTGGCGGGTGAGAATGCGGCGGCCAACGGCGTTGATGCCCGGTTCATAGCGGCCGACATCTTCGCCCTGCCGACCGAATTGAAGCGCGATTTCGACCAGGTCTTCTGCAATCCGCCGTTCCATGGCGAAGGGCAGGTATCGCCGGATGCGGCACGCGCGCGCGCCCTGATGGACGGCGGCAGGCTGAGTGATTGGTTGAAGCTGGGGCTGCAACGCACCGTTTCCGGCGGTTATTTCACCGCGATCCTGCGCGCCGATCGGCTGAATGAAGCGCTGGCGGCGCTGCCGGATCGGGGTACTTGCGCCTTTCCCCTCTGGCCCCATGCCGGGGAGGCGCCCAAGCGGATGATTGTGCAGGCCCGCAAGGGATCGTCCGCGCCCTTCGCGCTGCTCCCGGGGCTGGTTTTGCACAGCGCGGACGGCGGCTGGACCACCGAAAGCGATGCCATTTTGCGGCGCGGCGAAGCGCTTGCCCTGTCCGGGGCCCGCCTATAGGTTCCGGCCACTTCCAAAACAGGCGCGACTCGGTGGCCAAAGCCCGCACGTTTCAGGACCTTATCCTTACCCTGCAGAGCTATTGGGCCGGGCAGGGTTGCCTGATCCTGCAGCCTTATGACGACCAGATGGGGGCGGGGACTTTCCATCCCGCCACAACCTTGCGCGCGCTGGGGCCGCGCCCCTGGAATGCCGCCTTTGTGCAGCCTTCGCGCCGCCCGTCGGATGGCCGCTATGGCGAGAACCCCAACCGGCTGCAGCACTATTATCAGTATCAGGTGATCCTCAAGCCCGCGCCCGCCAATGTGCAGGAGTTGTATCTGGGTTCGATCCGCGCCATCGGGCTCGATCCCGACCTGCACGACATCCGCTTTGTCGAGGACGACTGGGAAAGCCCGACGCTGGGCGCGGCCGGTCTTGGCTGGGAAGTGTGGTGCGACGGGATGGAGATCACCCAGTTCACCTATTTCCAGCAGGTGGGCGGCATTGAATGCGATCCGGTCTGCGCCGAGATCACCTATGGACTCGAGCGCCTGGCCATGTATGTCCAGAATGTCGAGTTTGTTTACGACCTGGCCTTCAACGAACAGTTTCGCTACGGCGAAGTGTTTCACCAGAACGAACAGGAATTTTCCGCCTACAATTTCGAGCGCGCCGATACCGAAATCCTGTTCCAGCATTTCAAGGATGCCGAGAAACAGTGCCGCGAACTTTTGACCGGCAAGAAGCTGGCGCTGCCCGCCTATGACCAGTGCATCAAGGCCAGCCACGCCTTCAACCTGCTGGATGCGCGCGGCGTGATTTCGGTCACCGAACGCGCCGCCTATATCGGGCGGGTGCGGGCGCTGGCCCAGGCCTGCTGCGAAGCCTGGCTCCAAACGCCGATGGGCGAATACAAGCCGAGGTTTGGCTGATGCCCGATTTCCTGCTGGAACTGTTCTCCGAAGAAATTCCCGCCCGCATGCAGGCGGGAGCCGCCAAGGACCTTGAGCGCCTGATGGTCGGTGCGCTGACTGACCGCGGCTTCCTGTTCGAAGGCATCAAGGGTTTTGCCGGACCGCGCCGCCTGACCCTGGCGATCACCGGCCTGCCGCCGGAACAGAAGGATGTCCGCGAAGAGCTGAAGGGCCCCAGGACCGACGCGCCGCAGGCTGCGCTGGACGGCTTCCTGAAAAAGACCGGACTGACCAAAGAGCAATTGAAGGTCGAGACCACGCCCAAGGGCGAGGTCTATATGGCCGTGATCGAGCGCAAGGGCAGGGCGACGCCGCTGGTGCTGGCCGAGATCATTCCCGAGGTGATGGCCAAGTTTCCCTGGCCCAAATCCATGCGCTGGAAGCCGAACAATCCGGTGCGCTGGGTGCGTCCACTGCATTCCATCCTGGCGACCTTCGATGGCGAGGTGGTGCCCTGTGAATTTGCCGGCATAAAAAGCGGCAACACCACGCGCGGCCATCGCTTCCTGTCGAGCGGCGAGATCACAGTGCGCCGGTTTGAGGATTACGAAGCGGCGCTGAAAAAGGCGCATGTGGTGCTGGATGCCGCGGAACGCGCCGAGATCATCAGCAACGACCTCAAGCAGAAGGCTTTTGCGCTTGGCCTGGAGCCGATCGAGGATATCGGACTGTTGAACGAGGTCTCGGGACTGGCGGAATGGCCGGTGGTGCTGATCGGCACCATCCAGGACGAGTTCATGGATGTCCCCGCCGAGATACTTCAGACATCGATGCGGACGCACCAGAAATATTTCAGCCTGCGCGATCCCAAGACGGGGAAGATGGCCAACCGCTTCGCGCTGGTCGCCAACATGCTGACCAAGGATGGCGGCAAGGAAATCGTCGCCGGCAACGAACGCGTCCTGCGCGCCCGCCTGTCCGACGCCAAGTTCTTCTGGGACGAGGACCGCAAGCATTCACTGGAAAGCCGTGTTGAGAAGCTCAAGGGCATCGTCTTCCACGCCAAGCTGGGCACGCAGTTCGAGC
>JBEGVG010000120.1:0-26486 GCA_041178445.1 Pseudomonadota bacterium
CCCAGGACCAGCCGCGTGCGCGTGTGACGCAGGGGGAACTGGCCGGCACGCGCGAGCGCGGCGCCGATGCGTTTCTCAATGTGCCGTTCGGCGCCGCGCCGGTGGGGGACCTGCGCTGGAAGGCGCCCGTCACCCCGCCGGTCTGGCAGGGCGTGCGTGACGCCAGCAAGTTTGGTCCCGCCTGCATACAACCCGATGCCAAGCCCGGCGGGCCCTGGTCCATCGAATATTATTTCACCGGCCCTTACAGCGAAGATTGCCTGAATCTGAATGTCTGGACCACGGCCAAGCCGGGCGCGAACCAGGCCGTGGTGCTGTTCGTGCCGGGCGGCGGCTTCAATCAGGGCGGCGGAGGCGCGCCGATCTATAACGGCGCCAACATGGCCAAGGCGGGCATTGTGGTGGTCACCATGAATTACCGCCTCACCGCCGCCGGTTTTCTCACCCACCCCGAACTGACCAGGGAGGCGGGCCATTCCGGCAATTACGGACTCATGGATGTCATCGCGGCGCTGACCTGGCTGCGCGAGAATGTCGCCGCCTTTGGCGGCGACCCCGCCAAGGTAACGGTGATGGGCCAGTCGGCCGGTGCCGGCGCGATCAATGCCCTGCTGCGCTCGCCGCGGGCCAAGGGGTTGTTCCGCGCCGCCATCCTCAACAGCGGTGTGCGGGCCGGCGCGTCACTGACCGCCAGCGCCGAACGCGAGCAGGCCGGCACCGAGTGGGCGATGAGCAAAGGCGCCATCACCCTGGCCCAGTTGCGCGCCCTGCCCGCATCCGCGCTGGTCCCGACCGATCGCACCGCGTTCAGCTTTCGCCCCACCGCCGATGGCCATGTCGTGCCCTCGGCCACGGCGCCGATCCTCCATGACGTGCCGGTGCTGACGGGCTGGAATCTGGGCGAAGGCGCCACGCCCCCCGGCAAGCTGCTGAACCAGCCTGTCAGCCGCGCGGAATTCGAAAGCTGGGCCAACACGCAGCTGGGAAGCAATGGCAAGGAGCTGCTGGCACTTCATCCCTCCGGCGAGGATGCCACCGCCGCCATGCATGCCGCCGGTCATGATGGCCTGGTGATGGGAAGCGTGGCTTGGGCAATCGCCCGCGGCGGAAAAACGCCGCTCTATCTGTTCGATTTCGAGCGTGTGACGCCCGGCGCGCAGGCGCTGACCCATGGCAGCTATCACTCGTCCGAACTGCCTTATGTGTTCGACACGCTGCACACCCTCGACAGGCCCTGGACCAACGCCGATCGCAAGGTGGCCGCGACAATGCAGACTTATTTCGTGAACTTCATCAAGACGGGCGATCCCAATGGCGGCGGACTGCCGCGCTGGCAGGCTTTTGATGCCGCAAAGAGTGATGTGATGGCGCTGGGGATCACGCCCGGGATGCGGCCCGCAGCCGATCCGGCCAAAGCCGCCTTCTTCCGGCGCGTCAACGCCAGGCGCTGAAACGAGAAACGGCGCGCGGTTGCCCGCGCGCCGTTGCCGTTCAAGCCAGAACCCGTCTTACGGGTTGGTATTGGTGGTGGTCGGCGTGCTCTTGCCGTCGCCCTGGGTGGTCGAGGCAATGGCGGCGATGGCGCCGGCCACAACCAGGATGCCGACAACCAACAGCACGCCGCCGGTATCGATCTGGGCCTGCTTCACGCCGGCGGGCTTGCCGGCAGCCAGCGGACCCATGGTCGGGGCTTCCGCCGCAATGGCGCTGGACATCATCATCGAGGCGGCCAGGGCCGCAGCAAAAATTGCACGCATCTTTATTCTCCGAATTCGATGCGGTCATTCTGGCGCGCGAGTCTTAATAAAATCCTAGGTTCGCGGCACCATAGGCCTGGATTTTCAAGGTATTTTGCGGATTTTTGCCGTTAGCGGGTTAAAGACGGCGCGCCATAGCGGCATGCGCGATGGGGTTTACCGCCTCGGCATTCAGCCCCGATTGGGTCATGACCACGCGATAGATCGCCCCATCCGTCAGCGGCATATAGATCGCAGAGCCAAAGCGGCGCTGCTCGGCTTGCGCGCTGTTCATCAGCCAGGCCGACAGTCCGCGCGGCATGAAGGTTTTGGCAGGCGGGCCGGTGAGATCGCAGGCGGTGATGGCGCGGCCATTGCCGCGCGCGGCGGAGAAATATTTGTTGGCGAGCTGATCCAGCCTGTAGGTCGAATCCAGTCCCAGTATGTTCACCCAGGGCCGCCACTTTTGCACCGCGGCACTCATCAACCATTCGTCGCCCTGAATCCGGCACTCCGTCGTGATGCCGGTGCCGTCCAGCCGCCGGACCGTGACGCGGTACATCTGCACTGCCGGATGCAGCGCCGCCACCGTCACTTCGGCGACAGGACGCTCCGCGGACAGACGGGCATAGGTCTGGGTGTTGAGCACGACCAGCCCCAGGCACAAGGCGCCCAAGCCCAGCACCAGACCGCCGATGCCCTGAAGCCCGGCCGTTCCGAAACGGGCCCGCGCCAGATGGAAAAGCCCGCGCAAGATCAACAGCGCAGCCAGCACTCCAACCGCAAGCGGTGCAACGACCCAGTACCAGTCAAGAGGCGAGGAGAAGGACATAATGGTCCTGTTGCAGGATTATCAAGGATATAACGCGTCAGCGACGCGTTACGATCCCGCCAGCACACCTCTAGGCTAGACCAGCCAATTATCCAGCTTACGCAGAATCGTGGCGCTGTCGCCCGCCAGATGCAGAATCTTCACGCGGCTGGTTTCGCCGGAGCAGATCGTGATGTCCGCTTTGCGCAACGACAGCGTCTTTGACAGAAACGCGATCAGCGCCTTGTTCGCCGCGCCCTCGACAGGTGGCGCGATCAGTCGCAGCCTGAGCACGGGGCGCCCTTCCGCGTCCTCCGCGACTCCGTCCACGCCGTTGCGTGAGGCGCGCGGGGTCAGGCGCAACGCCAACCGCACCCCATCTTGCGTCGCGGCGTAAGGCTTCACGGGACCTGGGCCAGCTTCGCCAATTGCCCCAGCAGCGCCTTGGCGCCCTTGAGGCGATCCTCGGGCGTCGGCCAGTCGCGACTGACCACGATCTTCTGGTCGGGCCGCACCTTCATGGTGCCGCTATGCTGGTTGATGAACTGGATCAGCTTTAGCGGATTGGCGAAGGCGTTGCCCCGGAAAGCGACGGTGCCGCCCTTGGGGCCGGCATCGATCTTCTCCACCCCGGCGGCCTTGGCCAACTGCTTGATGGTGACGATTTCCAGCAGATGCTGAACCTCGTCCGGCAGCGGCCCGAAGCGGTCGATCAGCTCGGCAGCGAAGCGGTCGATGTCTTCGCGCGTCTCTATCCCCGCCAACCGGCGATAGAGCGACATGCGGACATTGAGGTCGGCGACATAGCTTTCCGGGATCAGCACCGAGGCGCCCAGATTGATGGTGGGCGACCACTGGTCG
The DNA here is from genome assembly GCA_041178445.1 of Pseudomonadota bacterium. Taxonomy (GTDB): domain Bacteria; phylum Pseudomonadota; class Alphaproteobacteria; order Micropepsales; family Micropepsaceae; genus Rhizomicrobium. The sequence continues at coordinate 3,409 of JBEGVG010000120.1, forward strand.
GTGACGTCGGCGTCGCCGCCTTCCTTCAGGCCCGAGACCGCCTCTTCCAGCATTTCCTGATACAGCTCGATGCCGACTTCGCGCACATGGCCGGACTGTTCCTCGCCCAGGAGGTTGCCGGCGCCGCGAATATCCATGTCGTGGCTGGCGACCGAGAATCCCGCGCCCAACTGGTCGAGCGACTGCAAAACTTCCAGTCGCCGGGTGGCGGTGTCGGTCAGCTTCTTTTCGGCCGGCGTCGTCAGATAAGCATAGGCACGCTGCTTGGAACGGCCGATGCGGCCACGCAACTGGTAGAGCTGCGAAAGCCCGAACATGTCGGCGCGCTGCACAATCAGCGTGTTGGCGGTGGGGATGTCCAGGCCCGATTCCACGATATTGGTGGAGACCAGCACATCGACCTTGCGCTCATAGAACGCCGTCATGACTTCCTCCAGCACCGTGGGCGACATCTGGCCATGGGCGATGGCCGGCTTCACCTCCGGCACCACTTCCTTGAGAAAGATTTCAGCCTCGCGCAGGTCGGCGATGCGGGGCGCGACAAAGAAGGACTGGCCGCCGCGATAATGCTCGCGCAGCAGGGCTTCGCGCACCACCAGCGGATCGAAAGGCGTCACAAAGGTGCGCACCGCCAGGCGGTCGATCGGCGGCGTGGTGATCAGCGACAGGTCGCGCACGCCCGACAGCGCCAGCTGCAGGGTACGCGGAATGGGCGTGGCGGTCAGGGTCAGGACATGGACGTCGGCCTTCATGTTCTTCAGCCGCTCTTTATGCACGACGCCGAAATGCTGCTCCTCGTCCACGATCACCAGGCTCAGGCGCTTGAATTTGATGCTTTCCGCCAGCAGGGCATGGGTGCCGACGACAATATCCACCTCGCCTTCCGCCAGCGCAGCCTTGGTTTCCGCCGCATCCTTGGCGGTGACGAAACGCGAGAGCTGGCGAATCTTGAGCGGAAAACCGGCAAAGCGTTCGGCGAAGCTGCGATAATGCTGGCGGGCCAAGAGGGTCGTGGGCACCACCACCGCCACCTGCTCGCCGGCCATGGCCGCCACGAAAGCGGCGCGCATGGCCACTTCGGTCTTGCCGAAGCCGACATCGCCGCACACCAGCCGGTCCATGGGACGGCCCGCCGCCAGATCGGCCACGACTTCGCCAATGGCGCGCTCCTGGTCTTCGGTTTCCTGATAGGGGAAGCGCGCCGCGAATTCATCATAGAGGCCCGCGGGCGGTTCGACCGGCGGCAGCGACTTAAGCTGGCGGGCGGCGGCGATCTTGATCAGCTCGGCGGCGATGGCGCGAACCCGCTCCTTCATCTTGGCCTTGCGCAGCTGCCAACCCGCGCCGCCCAGCCGATCCAGCTGTGCGCCCTCGTCCGAGCCGTAGCGGGTCAGAAGCTCGACATTCTCGACGGGGAGGAACAGCTTGCCGCCGTCATATTGCAGTTCCAGGCAATCATGCGGCGCACCCAGCGCATCGATCGCCTTCAGGCCGAGATAGCGGCCCACGCCATGCTCGATATGGGTAACCAGATCGCCCGGCGTCAGCGACGAGGCCTCGGCGATAAAATTCTGCGCTCGGCGGGCGCGGGCCTGGGCCCGCACCATGCGGTCGCCCAGCACATCCTGTTCGCTGAGGATGAGGAAACCCGGCGCCTCGAAGCCCCGCTCGATGCCCAGACAGGCGATGGCGAAAGCGCCGACGTCGAGCTTCTGGGCTTCCGGCCAACTGTCCACCTTGCGGATCGGCGTAACACCATGGTCGGACATCACCCCGCCCATGCGCTCGGCCGAACCGTCGGTCCAGCTCGCCACCAGTACGCGCTTGCCGCTCCCCTGCTGCGCCTTCAGGTGATCAGCCGCCGCCTGAAAGACGTTGAGGTTTCCGCCTTGGCGCTCGGGGGCGAAGTCGCGGCCCTGCTTGCCGCCGGCGTCGACGCTGTTGGTGGATTCCGGCGCCTGGAATGGCGTCAGGTCGCGCACGATGTTTTTGGACAACGCCGCTTTCCAGTCGGCATCGCTGAGATACAGCGTCTCGGGCTTCAGCGGCTTGTAGGGCGGCCCCTTGATGGCATTCTTGTCATCCTTGGCCTGGCGGAACTGCTCGCGGGTCTCGTAATAGTCGCGGACCAGTTCAAGCCGCGCCGCCTTGGATTCTTCGGTCTGATGACCCAGCAGCACCAAGCAACGCGGCAGATAATCGAACAGGGTATCGAGATGGTCGTAGAACAGCGGCAGCCAGTGCTCCATGCCCTGTGTCTTGCGTCCGGCACTGACGGATTCATACAGCGGATCATCGCCCGCCGCACCGAAGGCGGCGACATAACCGGTGCGGAAGCGGCTGATGGCGTCGGCATTCAGCGGCGCTTCGCTGGCGGGCAGCAGCGCCACTTCTGCCACCGGCGTCTTGTCGGAAAGTTGGGTCTCGGCATCAAAGCGGCGGATGGCATCCAGGGTCGAGCCGAAAAAATCCAGCCGCAGCGGCTGTTCTTCGCCAGGCGGCCACAGATCGACGATGCCGCCACGTAGAGAGAAGTCGCCCGGCTCGCGCACCGTGCCGGCACGCACATAGCCATTGCCCGAAAGAAAGGTCACCAGCGCCTCACGGTCGACCTCGGCACCATTCCTGGCCGCGAAGCTGGCCTTTTGAATCAAATCCTTGGGCGGGACGCGCTGCAGCACGGCATTGACGGTGGTGACGATGACGCAGGCCTGATCAGGCTTGCGCGCCAGCGCCGCCAGGGTGGCCAGCCGGCGGCTTTCAATGTCCGGCTTGGGCGAAACCCGATCATAGGGCAGACAGTCCCAGGCGGGAAAATCCAGCACCGTCATGGACGGGGCAAAGAAGGCTATGCCACGCGCCACCGCATCGGCCTGAAGATCGTCCTGCGCCACGAACAGCACGGGCCCGCCACGCCGCTTTGCCGCTTCCGCCGCGACATAGGCGTCATAGCCCTGCGGCACACCCGATACGGTCAGGCGTCCCTGCTGCTTGGCGATGTAATCCAGCCGGTCCATCAGGATGACCAGCGCGGGTTCTTCTGTTCGCATACCGCCTTGAGGCCCGCGAACACGGGATTGTCATAGTCTGGCGGCACCGGCGTCGCGCCCCGCAGCCAGGCATAGACGTCCTGATCGGGGGCCGTGAGCAGCGCTTCGAACTGGTCCAGACCCGCCTCGTCCAGGCGATTCAAATGGCGTTCCGCATAAGCGCCAAAGATCAGATCGACCTCCTTGAAGCCGCGCCGCTGGGCTCGAAACAAAAGCCGTTTCCGGCGGTTCTCCGAAGAGCCACCCTGTTCCACGTCATCCATGGGGCGGATATAGCCAGTGGGCGCTTTCAGAACAACCGCTTCCCCCTATTATCCTTCCCGTCATGCGGCCCGCGATTCTGTTCCCCCTCTTTGCCGATATCCGCACCCTGTCCGGGGTGGGTCCAAAGCTGGAAAAACTGATCGCCAAGGTGGCGGGGCCGAAGCTGGTGGACTTGGCTTTCGACCTGCCGGTGGGCGTGGTGGATCGTTCCTACCGGCCCAAGCTGGCAACCGCGGAAGCCGGGCGTATCGCCACCGTCGAAGTGACGGTGCTGGATCACCTGCCGCCGCGGATCAAAAGCCAACCTTATAAAGTGCGGGTATCGGACGAGACGGCGGTGATGGAGCTGGTGTTCTTTCGCGCCCATGCCGATTACCTGGCAAGCCTGTTGCCGGTTGGTCAGCGGCGGGTGCTGTCGGGCCGGATCGAGAAGTTCAAGGATCGGCTGCAGATGGCGCATCCCGATTATGTCGTGGCACCCGAAGAGATCGCTTCGTTCCCGCTGCACGAACCGGTCTATGGCCTGACCGAAGGATTGACGGCGCGGCCGATGGCCAAAGCGGTGCGCGGCGCGGTGGAAAAAGTTCCGCAGATGCCCGAATGGCAGGACCCGGCCTTTGTGAAGCAGCGCAAATGGGAAGCCTTTCGCGCGGCGCTGGAAACTGCGCACACCCCGGTGCATGAAAGTGATCTGTCACCCACCACGGCGGCGCGCCAACGGCTGGCCTATGACGAACTGCTTGCCAACCAGCTGGCGCTGCTGCTGATCCGTGCATCCCTGCGCGGCAACAAGGGCCGCCCGGTCTTCAGCACCGGAAAGCTGAAAGCCAAGGCGGTGGCCGCCCTGCCCTTCGCCCTCACCGATCCGCAACTGGAAACGCTGGCGGAAATCGAAAAAGACATGGCTAGCGAAAAGCGCATGCTGCGGCTGCTGCAAGGCGATGTCGGCTCGGGCAAGACCATCGTGGCGCTGCTGGCCATGCTGGGCGCGGTGGAGGCAGGATTGCAGGCGGCGTTGATGGCGCCGACCGAGCTGCTGGTGCGCCAGCATTTGGCTTCGCTCGAGCCCTATGCACGGGCGGCGGGCGTGCGGCTGGCCTGCCTTACTGGAAGAGAAAAAGGGGCGGGACGGGAAACGACATTGGCAAAACTCGCAGCGGGTGAGATCGACATCTTGATCGGCACCCACGCGCTGTTTTCGGAAGACGTTGCTTTCAAGGACCTGGGCCTGGCGGTGGTGGACGAGCAGCACCGCTTCGGGGTGCATCAGCGCATGCAGCTCCAGTCCAAGGGCAAACCAGCGGATGTGCTGGTGATGACCGCAACGCCCATCCCGCGCACCCTGGCGCTGACTGCCTATGGCGACATGGATGTGTCCAAGATCACCGGCCGCCCGCCGGGGCGCAAACCTGTGGAAACACGGGTGATGGGGGCGGGCCGCATGGATGACCTGATCACCCATCTGCGCACTGCGCTGGATCGGGGTGCGCGCGCCTATTGGGTGTGCCCGTTGGTGGACGAGTCCGAAAAAATCGACCTGGCCGCCGCGGAAGACCGCGCCGTGATGCTGCGGCAGGCGCTGGGACTGAATGTTGGTGTGATGCACGGCAAGATGAAGGCAGCGGAGCGCGATGCCGCCATGGCCGCGTTCAAGGCGGGCGAAACCCAGCTTCTGGTCGCCACCACCGTGATCGAGGTCGGCGTGGACGTGCCGGAAGCCACCATAATGGTGGTGGAACATGCTGAACGGTTCGGCCTTACCCAATTGCATCAGTTGCGCGGACGGGTGGGGCGCGGCATAGGAAAATCCAGCTGTATCCTGCTATGGCATGAGCCACTGGGCGAAACCGCCAAAGCGCGGCTGAAGACCATGCGCGCCACCGATGACGGGTTTGTGATTGCCGAGGAGGACTTGCGGCTGCGCGGGCCCGGCGAGGTGTTGGGCAAGCGCCAGAGCGGGGTGGAGGAATTCCGCATGGCCGATCCTGCCTCCCATGCCGACCTTCTGGCTGTCGCCCATGACGACGCGCGCCTGATCCTCACCCGCAACCCGGATCTCAAATCGCCGCGGGGGGAAGCGCTGCGTACCCTGCTCTATCTCTTCGGGCGCGATGAAGCAGTGCGGTATTTAAGAACGGGCTGAGCGGCCGGTAGACTGGTATAAAATAAGTCCCAGCCATTCATGCATTGCCATATCCATACGATTCAGGTTCCTCGCATATTCAAAGAAACCGTTTATGCCGGTAGGCGTGGTAACATAGTCGGTAGGCCAAGGCTGCATCGCCCAACCCAGCTTGCGCGCCACCCCCATGGCGCGAGGCATATGGCTGGCGGTCGTCGCCAACAGCCAAACTTCGCCAGCCTTTGGCTTGGCGAAGTCACGAGCGAACAGGATGTTTTCGTAAGTGTTGCGCGAGCGCTGCTCCAGGATCAGGCGTTTTTCATCAAGCCCCATCTGGGCGAAGATGTAACGTGTGCCTTCCGCCTCCGACATCGCGGCGGCGCCCAACGCGCCTGAACCGCCGGCAAAGATCACCTTGGCGCCAGGATAGCGGCGTGCCACTTCAAAGCCGCCCACCACTCGGCCCCTGCTCAACTCCATCGCAGGGACGCCGCGCGACTGCAGGACTTTCCAGTCCAGTCCGCCACTGAGGATCAGCACACCGTCTACCCGGGCGGGCCAGCCCGCGCGCGGATATTGGTTCTCCAGCGCCCGCAGCAGCACATCCTGAAACGGCAGGATACCGATCAACAAGAATAGCACGCCCGCCGCTAGCCCCAGCGACCGCGCGGCGACGCGCCAACGCAACAGCAGGCACACAAGGCCGGCCGCCGCCAGCAGCAACAACAGGCTGCTGGGCGTGATCACCATCCAGACGAGCTTGGAAAGCCAGAAGAACATCGCCGCATAGCGTCACAAAACGGCAAGTCAGACAAGGCCCGCAATGGATTGCGAGCCGTGCGATTTCAGGGCAAGAAACGCCCATGTCGGATTTGCAGGCGGATGTCGCGGTGATCGGAGCGGGCGTGGTGGGGCTGGCCATTGCCCGCCGGCTGGCGCGCGCTGGCCGGGATGTCGTGATACTGGAGAAGAACGATCACTTCGGCATGGAGACCAGCGCCCGCAACAGCGAGGTGATCCATGCCGGCATCTATTACCCGCAAGGATCGCTGAAGGCGCAATTGTGTGCGCGCGGAAAACACCTGCTCTACGAATTTTGCGAAGAACACGGCGTTCCGCACAGGCGCATCGGCAAGCTGATCGTGGGCCAAGGTGGGCAGAGCGCGCAGATTGCCGCCATCGCACAGGCTGCTGCTGACAACAACGTGGAAGTCACGCCCCTCGCCCGCGCCCAGATCGCCGCGCTGGAGCCGGAGATCAATGCCGATATCGGGCTGCTGTCGCCCTCCACCGGCATCATCGACAGCCATCAGTATATGCTGGCGCTGCTGGGAGACCTGGATCTGGTGCGCGGCGCCGATTTCGTCGGAGCCCGGCGCGGCGGGGACCGCTGGCATGTTACCGTGCATAGCGGTGGAGAAGAGCTTGTTCTTTCGACGGCTATCCTTGTGAACGCCGCCGGACTTTGGTCACAGGGCGTGGCCCATCGCATCGAAGGCCTGACCGACGTCCCGCCCCTGTTCCTGGCCAAGGGCAATTACGCGGCGCTGTCAGGCCGAAGCCCGTTTCGCCATCTGGTCTATCCCGTGCCTGAACCCGGCGGCCTGGGCGTGCATGTGACGCTGGACATGGGCGGGCGGGCGCGGTTCGGCCCCGATGTGGAATGGCTGGATGCCGCCAGTCCCGCGGCCATCGATTACGCGGTGTCGCCGGCCGTGGCGGCCAAATTCACCCCCCTGATCGCGCGCTGGTGGCCCAGGGTGCGCCAGGAAATGCTGACGCCTGATTATGCGGGGGTGCGGCCCAAGCTGGTGGGACGCGGCGTTCCCAATGCCGATTTCCGCATCGATGGCCCGGCTGTTCATGGGTTGCCGGGGCTGGTCAATCTGTTCGGCATCGAGTCGCCGGGCCTCACCGCCTCGCTGGCGATCGCCGAGCATGTGGAGAAGCTGCTGCAATGAAACTGGGTTTGGGCACGGTGCAATTCGGCCAAGCGTATGGCGTATCAAGAGCATTGGGGTGATCTGCTTAACGGCTGGTTATGGTTGACAAGAATTATCCGTAAACGGATTTTAACACTTAGTCGCGGCGCACAATGCTGCGATGGGCGAACGTCACTAGTACCATCGCTTGTACTCAGGCTGACGGGGGGCCCAGCCCGGCAAAGGCGTAGGGAAGCGGGAGCAACAGAAATTGCAGGTCCATGCCCGCGCGATGCAGGCCGGTGGGCAGCACCAGATACAACAGCGCCAGCAGCGCCAGGGCCGCGAAATCGCCCTTGGCGCCCGCCAATCCGCGCATCAGGACAAAGATCGCCACGTCGCGGGTCAGAAAGCCCAGCATCGCTAGCGTCGGCAGCGCCAGATCGGACATCGGCATGCCGCCCAGGCTGCTGCGATCGATAGTCATAAGCCCTGCCAGGACCAGGCCCACCAGCATGGTCGCCGCGTAACTCAACATCCAGGCGTCCAGCGCCAGGAACGCCTTGTAAAATCGCCCGGCGCGGATCTGCTCGCCCAGCCAGCGCAAGCGCACCGGGTCCTTGGGCTCCAGGAACACCATGCTGTAGGTCGAAAGCAGCGCCGCCGTTGCCGCCAGGAGCAGGCGTGGCGTGCTCCAAGGTCGGGGCGACCACGAGATTGAAATTGACCAGCAGGGATTCAAACCCCGCCTGATAGACCGCGATATAGAGAAGATATGCCAGCCAGACGAATGGGCCGTTTGCGAAGCGCAGTTCGCTGCGCATCGCCCGCCATACCCCCAACAGCGCCCAACCCAGAAAGATCAGCAGCGATAGGAAATGGAAGACGCTGAGGTTGAACTCGTGCCCCCACCACACCAGCGTGCGGGTGCCGGTGCGCTCAAAGGCCGCGATCGAGCTCCATAAAGAGTAATAGACAAAGCCCGCGGCAATGCCGGCGATCTGGCAAAGGAAGGTATCTAGCCGCCAATTGCCGGAATTGCGCAGGATCAGGACCAGACTGGAGAGCAGCGCCGCGGCCTGGGCGAACAGGCCCAATGCCACCAGGATTATGCCAAAGGACATGGCGGCCAGGGGCCCGGCATCACGCCAGGCCGCCCACAAGATTACCGGCAGGCAGAGAAGGCCGCCGAACCAGTTGGCGCTGGTGGCGCCCAAGAGCTTGCCCCACATCATGGTGGCCGGGCTGATGGCGGACAGTTTTTGCCCGTCCCAGGTGCGCTCGCGGATTTCGCTGACCACCGACAAAGCGGCGTTGCGGGTGCCCCACAGCACCACGAAGAACCAATAGAGCACCATGGCCGCGCCTTACGGCGTCAACAGGTTGCTGGGCGCGGCGGAAGCGACAGCGAACACCACCACCAGCAATCCCAGAAACTGCACCAGGCGGAATGGCGTGGCTTCCAGCCAGAGATTGCGCCGAAGTTCGGGGTTCATGACCGTACCTGCGCGAAATAAACATCTTCCAGATTGCGGACATCCTCGCTGAAATGCGAAACCGCGAAACCGCCACGCACCAGCGCAGCCAGCAGGACCGCGCGCTCACGGGCGCCACCTTCCAGCGCCGCAACAGCCTGGAGCTCGCTTACATCCAGGACTGTTACGCCGCCATGACGCTGGAGAAAATCCAGCAGTCCCTCACGCGGCATCGCCAGCACAATGCGCAACTGCGCGCGGGCAGAATCCTTGAGGCTGATGGCCTCCCCACCCGCGATGTGACCCTTGTCCACGATGATCATGTGGTCGGAATAGTCTTCCAGCTCCGCCAGAATATGCGACGACACCACCAGGGTCATGCCGTCGGCTTTCAGCGATAGCAGCAATTGGGAAAGATCGCGCCGGGCCTTCGGGTCCAGCCCTGAGGCGGGTTCGTCCAGCAGCAGCACCTTGGGCCGGTGCACGATGGCCTGGGCGATAGCCAGACGCTGACGAAGCCCGCGCGACAGCGCGCCGGCCGCCTGGTCCATCCGGTCGGCTACCCCCACCCGCGCAGCGGCCGCTTCGACAGCACCGGCCGCGTCAGCCGCGCCAATGCCATGGGCGCGGGCGGCATAATGCAGGCAGCGTCGCACGCTCAGGGCGTCATACAGGCCGAAAAAATCCGGCAGGTAGCCCAGCCGTGCATGAATGGCGCGGGGCGCCTCACGCGTGTCCAGCCCGTCTATCATGACCTGGCCGGCATAGGGCGTTTCGAGCGCCGCCATGCAGCGCAGAAGCGTGGTCTTGCCCGCGCCATTGGGGCCAACCAGGGCGGTGATCGCGCCCCGTTCGACCGTGAGGCTGACTTCATGCAGCGCTCGGTGGCCGGGATACTCGAAGAAAAGCCCGGTGATTCGGATAATGGGCGTTTATAACCCCGTGGCACACAAGGGCCAATTTGGCCGATCCCAGGCTTCGCAAACGCCTTGAAATCACGCGCCTTTCGCGCCAGAAGGGGGCGCTTTTTATGGGGTTTGCATGCGCATCGCGATGATCGGCACGGGCTATGTCGGCCTGGTTTCCGGGGCTTGCCTGTCCGAATTCGGTCATGAGGTGGTTTGCATCGACAAGGATGCCTCCAAGGTCGAAACCCTGCGGGCGGGCGGCATTCCTATCTTCGAGCCGGGCCTGGACGAAGTGGTGGCCGCCAATGTGAAGGCCGGCCGCCTGTCCTTCGAAACCGATCTGGCGCGCGGCGTGGCCGGCGCCGCAGCGGTGTTCATCGCGGTGGGCACGCCCAGCAGCCGCCATGGCGATGGCCATGCCGACCTCTCCTACGTGTTTGCCGCCGCCGAGGAGATCGCCAAGGCGTTGAGCGGGTATGCCGTGGTGGTCACCAAATCCACCGTGCCGGTAGGCACCAGCCGCAAGGTCGAGGAAATCATCAGGAAGACGCGCCCCGATGCGGAGTTCGACATGGCCTCCAACCCAGAATTCCTGCGTGAAGGTTCGGCGATCGAAGATTTTCGCCGCCCTGACCGGGTGGTGGTGGGCTGTGACACCGACAGGGCGCGCGATGTGATGCGCGAAGTCTATCGCCCGCTGTTCCTCAACGAGACCCCCATGCTGTTCACCAGCCGGGAGACCAGCGAGTTGATCAAGTATGCCGCCAACGCCTTTCTGGCGACCAAGATCACCTTCATCAACGAGATGGCCGACATCTGCGAAAAGATCGGCGGCGACGTGCAGGATGTGGCGCGCGGCATCGGCCTGGACGGCCGCATCGGCAAGAAGTTCCTCCATGCCGGACCCGGCTATGGTGGCTCCTGCTTCCCCAAGGACACGCTCGCCCTGGTGCAGACCGCGCAACAGCTGGGCGCGCCCAGCCGCATCGTGGAAGCGGTGGTGGCCGTCAATGACCGGCGCAAGCTGGACATGGCCAAAAAGATCGAGAGCGCCTTTGGCGGCGTCAAGGGCAAGACCATCGCGGTGCTGGGCCTGACCTTCAAGCCCAATACCGACGATATGCGCGACGCGCCCAGCCTGGTGATCCTGCCCTATCTGCAAAAGGCGGGCGCCACTATTCGCGCCTATGATCCGGAAGGTTGCAAGGAAGCCGCCAAGCACATGCAGCTGGATTATCGCAAAGACGCTTATGATGCGCTAACCGGCGCTGACGGGGTGGTCATCCTGACCGAATGGAATGAATTCCGTGCCCTGGACCTGGCCCGCGTCAAGGCCGCGCTGAAAGCACCGTTGATGGTGGACCTGCGCAATATCTACCGCCCGGCCCAAATGGCGGAAGCCGGCTTTCGCTATATCAGCGTCGGTCGCGCATGAGCGGCGGCAGCGGCCGCGTCATCCTGGTCACCGGCGCCGCCGGCTTCATCGGCGCGGCCGTGAGCGAAGCTCTGTTGGCACGGGGCGATACCGTGATCGGTATCGACAATCTCAATGATTATTATGACGTCGCGCTGAAACAGGCGCGGCTGGCGCGGCTGGAACCCAACAAGGCGTTCGACTTTCACCAGATCGATATTTCCGACCGTGACCGGATGCTGAAGCTGGCGGAGGATTTTCCAGGCATCACGTGTATTGTGCATCTGGCGGCGCAGGCCGGGGTGCGTTACTCGCTGGTCAATCCTTATGCCTATGTCACCGCCAATGTGATGGGACAGGTGGTGACGCTGGAGATGGCGCGCGCCCTGCCCTCACTGAAGCATCTGGTCTATGCCAGCTCCTCCTCAGTCTATGGCGCAAACAAGAAAACCCCATTCGCGGTGGGCGATGCGGTGGACCATCCCAACTCGCTTTATGCTGCCACCAAGCGGGTCGATGAACTGTTCGGCCATGCCTATGCCCATCTCTACGGACTTGCATCCACGGGCCTGCGCTTCTTCACCGTCTATGGCCCTTGGGGGCGGCCCGACATGGCGCCGATCCTGTTCGCCAAGGCGATCTCGGCCGGTGAACCGATCAAGGTCTTCAATGGTGGCGAGATGTGGCGCGATTTCACCTATATCGACGACATCGTCGATGGTGTGGTGCGGGCGCTGGACCGCCCCCCCTCTTCCGATTCAAAAAATGGCGGCACGCCGCCACATGCAATCTACAACCTAGGCAACCACAGAGCGGAAAAGCTGATCGACTTCATCGCCGAAATCGAAAAGGCGCTGGGCAAAAAGGCGCAGATGAAGATGGAGCCGATGCAGCCTGGCGACGTGCCCATAACCTATGCCGATATCGCGGCCAGCCGGCGCGCGCTAGGCTTCGAGCCCGCCACGCCCATCAGCGTCGGCATTCCCAAATTCGTGGACTGGTTTAAGAGCTACTACCGCGCCTGAAGCAGCCGCAGCGGTGCGGCGCAAACCAGGGTGACGACCAGGGCGGCGGCGCAGACCGCAATCAGGGACGCTGCGGCAGCCGTGGCCAACGCCACCTGCCCCATGCCCCGACCTGTATTGCCCAAAAGCGCCAGCATTGCCGCATTCCCCTTGCGCATGAGGAATTATCCCGTTTTGGCACAGTCGCCAATCGGGGATGCGCGTTAATATTACCGCTTAACGGCTGAGGACTTCTGGCAGCAGGCGGGCGACGGCGGGCCAGTCCGCCGCGATGCGTTCGGCTCCGGCCCCTGACAGCCGCGGCGCCAGCCCGTCATGGGCATGGCCGCCGCCCAGAAAGCCCCAGCAGCGCATGCCCGCGGCCCTGGCGGCCAGCACCCCATTGACGCTGTCCTCGATCACCAGGCAATCGGCCGGTGCGATCCTGAGCACCTCTGCCGCATGCAGGAAAAGGTCGGGCGCCGGCTTGGCATGGGAGACATGGTCAGCGGAATAGACATGCGGCGCGAAATGGTCCCACAGCCCGACCTGGCGCAGCTTGCGCTCCAGCCCTTCTTTGGTACTGGAGCTTGCGACGGCCTTGGGTAAGGTGACCGAGGCGACCGCCGCACTCGCGCCGGAGATTTCGGTCAGGCGCGCGATCATGGTCTGGCGCAGGCGGGTGGCGAGGTCTTCGCGAATGACTTGCGAAATGGGCCGCCCGATGCGCAGCAGCGCTTCCTCGTCCATCACCCGATGAAAGGCTTCATAGGAAAGCCCCATGAAGCGATTGATATAGTCGTCGCGCTCAAAACACAGGCCCTGTTCGCGCAGGACCGCGAGTTCGACTTCCAGCGCCAGCACCTCGCTGTCAACTAAAACGCCGTCGCAATCAAATATGACCGCTTTGAACTGCTCCAATGCTATCATAGGCTAGGCATAGTATTCAAAGTCCTTGCGGCACGTCGAGCTTCCGGTTACCCAGAACCATGCATACAGGAAAAATCGCCGGAGCACTCGCCTACCTGCTATTCTTGTTTGTTGTTGTCGAACTAGCGCTGCAATCCTTTTATTACGTGACGGTAGGAGATTTTTTATTCCGTCGCGCGGCTTTACCTAATATATCAACACGAGCCGCACGCCGGGTACGGCAACAAACAAAATTTATCATTCGAGCATCAGATCTCGGAGTTTCGTGCGCGCTATTTTATCAACAGTGCCGGTTTTCGCGTTCCCCAACCGGGTGTTGAATACCCTGTAGCTAAACCCAAAAACACCTACCGGATCTTATTGTTGGGACCATCATTCGCATATGGATGGGGCGTGGATTACGAAAAAAGCTTTGCAGCGTTATTGCCAAAATTTCTGGAGGCGCGCGGCTTCGCCCGCGGACAACGTATTGAATTAATTAATGCGGGAGTGCCTGCTATGTATGCGGGACCGCAACTTAATTGGTACAAGAACGATGGGGCTCGTTACCGCCCTGACCTGGTGATTCAGTTCGTTTATGGCTCCATGGCCGTGAACGCTGATCCCCCCCCCAACGCTTCGCTGTGGATAAATTCGGCTATATTACCGAGCAAAACTTGCCGCCATCTCATATCTGGCGCGAGCACTTGAAAAAAAGCGCAACCGTTTTTTACCTCTGGAAAATCTGGACTGAAATTCAAAACAGACTCGAGCCAGTCCACGCGAAAACGGTGATGGGTGCCGGTCGCGCTATTGACGTGCCAACAACTCCTTTCAATCCCTTGGGCGAAAATGAACTTAAATCCATCAGATTCTACGATCAGCTCAAGCAGGTAGTTCAGCAATCTGGAAGCGATTTGAGGGTAGTTTACTTTCCGTTGAGCTATTCAGTTTATCCAGAAGATGAAATCCGCTGGAGCCATCTCGGTATCCGAAACATCAAGGACCAGCAGGAGTTCGACTCCGCTTTTGAGCGATACCTGAACGGGCGCCAAATCCACGTCGTCAACATTACCAAGGATCTACAGATGGCCGCCAAGAAGGGGCATCGGCTTTACTATTGGCTGGACATACATTGGACTGCGGAAGGCAATACAGCGGCTGCACATGCAGTTTCTGAGCGCTTAAAGCGATGACAAATCCCCTGCCTCATGCTGCCTTGCGCGACGACAGGAACTCGCCCATGCGGCCCAACGCCTTGAGGATATTCTCGGTCGAATTGGCATAGGACAGGCGAAGGTAGCCTTCGCCCAGAACGCCAAAGTCCGGACCGCCGATGAGGGCGACGCCGGTTTCGTCCAGCAGCGCATTGGCCAGCGGCTTGGCCTTCCAGCCGGTCTGTTTGATATTCGGGAAGGCATAGAAGGCGCCCGCCGGAACAATGCAGGACACGCCCGGCAATTTGTTGAGGCCTTCGACCACCACTTTGCGACGCTTGTCGAACTCGGCGCGCATATGCGCGACCGCGTCCTGCGGACCCGTCAGCGCCGCGACGCCGGCATACTGGGTGGGCGCGTTGACGCAGGAATGCAGGTTAACCGCCAGCTTGCGGGCATTCTCGTACAGCTTGCCCGGCCAGATCGCATAGCCCAGCCGCCAGCCGGTCATGGCATAGGTCTTGGACCAGCCGTTCAGCAGGATCAGGCGGTTGCGGATCGAGGGATAGTTGAGCAGCGTAACATGCTCCTGCCCATCATAGATCAACTGGTCATAGATCTCGTCCGACATGATCGCGACCTCGGGCCACGTCTCCATGCCGGCGACGAACTTGTCGACTTCGGCCTTGGGGGTGACGCCGCCGGTCGGATTGGCAGGCGAGTTGATGATGATCAGCCGGGTCTGGGGCGTGATCAGGCTTAACGTTTCCTCGGCGGAGAAGGCAAAGCCATTCTCTTCGCGGATCGGAATCGGCACCGGGGTGGCGCCGGTATACTCGATCATCGAGCGGTAGATGGGAAAACCGGGATCGGGATACATGATCTCCACCCCCGGCTCCCCGAACATCAGGATGGACATGAACATGGTGGGTTTGCCGCCCGGCATGATCATCACTTCGTCGGGCGAGACAGTGGCGCCGAACCGCTTGTGCAGGTCCGCGGCCACCGCCTCGCGCAGCACCGGAATGCCGGTGGCGGCGGTATAGCCATGATGGCCGTCCCGGATCGCCTTGATGGCGGCCTCGGCGATGTGGTCGGGGGTACGAAAATCCGGCTGGCCGATGCCCAGATTGATGATGTCGCGTCCCTGGGCTGCCAGGGCATTGGCCCGGGCCAGCACGGCAAAGGCGTTTTCCTCGCCGATCCGGTCAAAGTTCGCGACGGTCTTCATGGGGCAATTTTCCGGCTTTTCTGGGCAGGTCGTATAGCGGCAACGCAGGGCGCGCGCCAGCACCCTGCGCTAACCCAAATAGCCCTTGTCACGCAGGTACTTGACGATGGCCTGGGCATGAAATTCCGGGCTCCCTTCCACGGGACGGATTGTCAGCTCGGCCTTTTCCGGGGCCTCATAGGGGCTGTCGATTCCGGTGAAGTTCTTGATCTTCCCCGCTTTGGCCTTCTCATAGAGCCCCTTGGGGTCGCGCTGCATACAGACCTCAATCGGGGTATCCACGAATATTTCCAGGAACTCGCCTTCGCCGACCACTTCGCGCGCCATGCGGCGTTCGGAGCGGAAGGGCGAAATGAAGGCGGTGAGCACGATCAGGCCGGCATCCACGAACAGCTTGGCCGTCTCGCCCACCCGGCGGATATTCTCCACCCGGTCGGCGTCGGTGAAACCCAGGTCCTTGTTAAGACCGTGGCGGACATTGTCGCCATCCAGCAGATAAGTGTGCTTGCCCTCGGCGGTCAGCGACTTTTCCACCAGATTGGCGATGGTGGACTTGCCGGAGCCCGACAGGCCAGTGAACCACAGGATAACGGGCTTCTGGCCCTTCATCGCCGCGCGCGCCTGCTTGTTCACGTCTAGTGCCTGCCAGTGGACGTTGGTGGCGCGCATCAGCGAGAAATCGATCATCCCGGCACCAACCGTGGCATTGGTGAAACGGTCGATCAGGATGAAGCCGCCGCTATCGCGGTTGTCGCGATAGGCGTCGAAAGCCAGCGGCCGGGACAAGGAGACGTTGCAGTAACCCACTTCGTTCAGCGCCAGGGTCTTGCCCGCCAGATGATCCAGACTGTTGACATCGATCTTATGCTTGAGGGTCGAGACTTGCGCCGGAACGGTGGCAGTGCCCAGCTTCAACAGATACTGGCGGCCGGGCAGCAGTTCCTCATCCGACATCCAGAGCAGATGTGCCGCGAACTGGTCCGACACGGCGGGGCGTGCCTGAGGATCAGCCAGCACGTCCCCGCGGCTGATATCGACCTCATCGGCCAGGGTCAGGGTGATGGCGTCTCCGGCCACAGCTTCGGTGAGATCGCCGTCCATGGTCACGATACGCGCGACCTTACTGATCTTGCCCGATTTCGCGACAGCAACGCTATCGCCAGGCTTGACGCGTCCGCCGGCAATGGTGCCTGAGAAGCCGCGGAAATTGAGGTTAGGGCGGTTAACCCATTGCACCGGCAGGCGAAACGCCTTGTCCGCAAGCGCGGTATCCACATCCACCGTTTCCAGATGGGCGAGCAACGTCGGGCCGGTGTACCAAGGCGTTTCAGTACTCTTCTCGATCACATTGATGCCAAAACGCGCCGAGAGCGGGATCGCAACCTGGCTGACGAAATTCAATCGCGCCGAGAAAGCCTGGAAATCCGCCACGATCCGATCGAACACCTCCTGGGAATACTCCATAAGGTCGATCTTGTTCACCGCCAGCACGATGTGACGGATACCGAGCAGCGAGGCGATATAGGCGTGGCGTCGGGTCTGCGTCAGAACGCCCTTGCGCGCATCGATCAGGATGACGGCAAGATCACTGTTGGAAGCGCCGGTCGCCATGTTGCGGGTATACTGTTCATGGCCCGGCGTGTCGGCGACGATGAATTTGCGTTTGTCGGTGGCGAAGAAGCGGTAGGCGACATCGATGGTGATGCCCTGCTCCCGCTCCGCTTCCAGCCCGTCGACCAGCAGCGCGAAATCGATATCTTCGCCGGTGGTGCCGAACTTCTTCGAATCCCTCTCCAGCGAAGCCAGCGTATCTTCAAATAGCAGCTTGGTGTCGTAGAGCAGCCGCCCAATGAGCGTGGACTTGCCGTCATCAACGCTGCCGCAAGTCAGAAAGCGCAGCAGCGACTTCTTCTCCTGCGCGGCGAGAAATTTCTGAAGGTCGGTGGGAGCGTTCATTTTAGAAGTACCCTTCCTTCTTCTTCTTCTCCATCGAGGCCTTTTCGTCGCTGTCGATCAAGCGCCCCTGCCGCTCGGAGGTGCGGGCGGTGAACATTTCCGTGACAATGCTTTCAAGTGTATCGGCTTCGCTCTCAATGGCGCCCGTCAGCGGATAGCAGCCGAGTGTGCGGAATCGGACTAGCTTCTCCTGCACCGTCTCGCCGGGCAGCAACTTCATGCGCTCATCATCCTTCATGATCAGCGTCCCGGCGCGTTCAACCACAGGGCGCACGCGCGCGAAATATAGCGGCACGATCGGGATGTTTTCGGCCAGGATGTATTGCCAGATGTCCAGCTCGGTCCAGTTGGACAGCGGGAAGACACGGATGCTTTCGCCCTTGGCGATGCGCGTGTTGTAGACGCGCCAGAGTTCGGGGCGCTGGTTCTTGGGGTCCCAGCCGTGATGGCGGTCCCGGAAGGAAAAGATGCGTTCCTTGGCGCGGCTCTTTTCCTCGTCGCGGCGCGCGCCGCCAAAGGCAGCATCGAACCCATATTTGTCGAGCGCCTGCTTCAAAGCTTCGGTCTTCATCACCTGGGTATGCAGCGACGAGCCGGAGTTGAACGGGTTGATGCCGCGCTTCACGCCGTCCTGGTTGATATACTCGATGAAATCCAGGCCCAGCCGTTTGACGGTGTCGTCACGGAACTGGATCATCTCCTTGAACTTCCACGTCGTGTTGACGTGCATCAGCGGGAATGGCGGCTTGGAGGGATAGAAGGCCTTGATCGCAAGGTGCAGCATCACGGCGGAATCCTTGCCCACGGAATAGAGCATCACCGGGTTGGCGAACTCGGACGCCACCTCCCGCATGATATGGATGCTCTCGGCTTCAAGGCGCCGCAGATGCGATATAACAGTTTTATTGATGGACAATTCTGGGTATCCCAAATCTAGACTGTGAAATAGTCTTAAGCTGATCCAGATGCAATGGCACTAGTGGCACCCTTGCCCTGCTATTTGAGGATTTTGGTGGTCGTGGCCGGGGGAACCGCCTGTTCCTTTACGGCAAAGCGCACACGGCCGATCGAGCGGCCGTCGAAGGTATTGATCCGCACCAGCCATTGACCTGGCCTGGGTCCAGTCTTGATCGTGTAGTAGCGAAAGCCATTCTCGCGACCTCCAACAATGGGCACCGATATGCGCTGCTGCGTTACCCATCCCAGCTTCGGTTCTAACCGCTGCCACTCATGCACAATACGAGTATTCAAACCGCGCGGCGCAAATATCGCATTGTAAAGATAGAGCTTGGCGCCCGGCTGGATATGCATGATGGGATGGCTGCCAAACAGCGCCTGCCATTCCGGCGGCTCATCTTCCTCGGCCACCTGAAAGTCGCCATTGACGCGCTTGGCGCCGTGATAAATGCCGGCATCGGTCAAGACCAACGGCAGCGGCGGCAGAATCCGCAGGAAATAGGCTGCGTTCAGCGCAATGGTGATCAGCACCATGCCGGCCGCCACCTGCATGCGGGCACCACGGTAACGTTCATGGCCCAATCGCGCCAAAGCCCGCATGTACACAAAAAAGATGCCAACCGCGAGGGTGCCGCTCAGCAGGAAGGGGACAGCGCCGATCTGCCCCATCACCAGCGGCACCAGCAGGATCGCATAGGAATAAATGGAGAAAAACAGCAGAAGCGCGGCGAATACCAGCCTTGTATGATAACGACGCAAATATTCGCTGCCGATCAGGATCGCCGCCATCGCCAGCAGGAACGGCCAAGACGAGGTGATCGAGGCGCTGCGAATGTAGAAGACGCAGAAGCCCGACAGCAGCGCCCCCAGTGCGAACTGGGTCAGGAATATCAGGATAGTGCGAGTCTTGTCGGAAAGTCTGCGGCCCTCGGGACGGGACTCCAGGGCGTGCAGGACGGCGATGGCGATGCCGGCCACCAGCAGATAAACAATGAACACCGCCTGGGTTTCCGGGCGATCAATCCGGCCGAAGGTCCAGCTGTCGAAGGCAAAGCCGCCCGCAAGCCACACCCCGGTCAGATGCCGCTCACGCCGTTCAGCCCAGGAAAGAATCCTGTTTAACGCCTGCACAACGAGGTTCTATGGTGCCCGCCCCCCGATAACAACCCCGCCTAATAAAAATAGGGCGGCGGGCCAACAGACATGCGACATTGCTGCCGCCCAGAAGAAATCTGTTCTCTAAACAATTTTGGCTATAGATTGTCTCAATGCTGGAAAATGCCCCTCAACCTGCGCCCGCCTTGCCATCGAACCGCAGATTCGGCGCCGTGATCGGTTGCGCCTTGGCACTTCTGGCCCTCTACGCCGCCTGGAATGGCCATACCGCGCGCGCAATAATCTGCGCAGGTTTGGCTGCAACCTTCTGGCTGGCAGCGCTTGCCGCGCCCTCGGTGCTGACGCCGCTCAATCGACTCTGGATGGCCTTCGGCCTGCTCTTGGGAAAAGTCGTCAGCCCGATTGTGCTCGGCGTGATTTTCCTGCTCCTCATCACCCCCGTCGCCCTTGCCACGCGGATGTTCGGCCGTGATGCCTTGCGCCTCAAGAAGCGCGCAGTGTCTTCTCACTGGATCGAACGGGAAACCGCAGGGCCAGAACCCACATCTTTTCAACGGCAATTCTAGGAATCGCTATGGACTTCCTGACAGAGCTTTGGGCTTTCCTGCGCGTGCGCAAGAAGCTGTGGCTGATGCCTATCATAATCGTGATGGTCATCATCGGCGGCTTGCTGGTACTGGCCCAGGGCTCGGTGATGGCGCCCTTCATCTACACCCTGTTCTAAGCTTTGGCCGGCATGCACATCCTGGGCATATCTGCCTACTACCATGACGCCGCCGCATGCCTGGTCCGCGATGGCGAAATCGTGGCGGCGGCGCAGGAAGAGCGCTTCACCCGCAAAAAGCACGATTCCGCTTTCCCGGAAATGGCTATCGCCTATTGTCTGGCGGAAGCTGGCATTGCGCCGCACGAGCTGGATTACGTCGTTTTTTATGACAAGCCGTTCCTGAAATTCGAGCGGCTGCTGGAGACGTATCTCGCCTTTGCGCCCCGGGGCTTTCGCAGCTTCGCGACCTCGCTGCCGGTATGGTTGAAAGACAAGCTTTTTCAGAAGTCCATGATCGCGAATGCGCTCACTGCGTTATGGGGTGACGATGTGGACTGGGCGAAGCGTCTGCTTTTTTCCGAACATCACTTCAGCCATGCTGCCAGTGCCTTCTTTCCTTCGCCTTTTTCCGAAGCGGCCGTTCTGACGATGGATGGCGTGGGAGAATGGACCACGACGTCCTTGGCAGTTGGCGTCGGCAACAGCCTTTCAGTGCGGAAGGAGATCCACTTCCCCCATTCATTGGGACTGCTTTATTCCGCCTTTACCTATTACACCGGTTTCAAGGTCAATTCCGGTGAATACAAGGTGATGGGCCTAGCGCCGTATGGCGAACCGAAATACGCCACACTGATCCGCGATCACCTGATTGACATTAAGGACGACGGCTCATTTGCACTGGACATGAGCTATTTCGATTATTGCACCGGCTTGACGATGAGCAACGGCAAGTTCGATGCTCTGTTCGGTGGTCCGCCTCGGCTGTCCGAATCCCAATTGACCCAAAGGGAAATGGACCTGGCAGCTTCCATCCAGGCCATCACCGAAGAGGTGGTGATCAAACTGGCGCGCAGCGTGGCACGGGACACTGGACAGAAGAACTTGTGCCTGGCCGGCGGCGTCGCTCTCAATTGCGTCGCCAACGGAAAGTTGCTGCGAGAGAATATTTTCGATCGCCTCTGGATTCAGCCGGCGGCTGGTGATGCGGGCGGGGCGCTGGGCGCCGCGTTAGGGGCGTATCACACCATGCTGGATCAGCCGCGCAGACCAATGTCTGGGCTGGACGGCATGAAAGGTTCATATCTGGGTCCGCAATATGACGACGACGATATCGCCAGACGCCTCACCGAATGCGGCGCAGCATTCACCCGCCTTACCGAGGACGAAACAATTGAACAGGCAGCGCAGGCTCTGGCCGACGGCAAAGCGCTCGGCTGGCATAACGGCCGCATGGAATTTGGCCCGCGCGCGCTGGGCGGACGAAGCATTCTGGCAGACCCGCGCTCGCCGGACATGCAGAAGCTGCTCAATCTGAAAGTGAAATATCGGGAATCCTTCCGCCCATTTGCCCCAAGCGTATTGCGCGAAGATATTTCGGCTTGGTTCGAAATGGATACCGACAGCCCTTACATGCTCCTGGTGGCGGACGTTGCGCGCGACAAGCGCCGGCAGATGACCCCGGACGAAGAAACTCTTTTCGGTATCGAGAAGCTGAATATTCAGCGTTCGCAGATTCCGGCAGTGACGCATATCGACTATTCGGCGCGGGTACAAACCGTGCATGAAGAGACGAATCCTCGCTATCACCGCCTGATCCATCGTTTCAAGGAAATCACCGGCTGCCCTGTGTTGGTGAACACATCCTTCAACGTCCGGGGCGAGCCGATTGTTTCAACGCCGGAAGACGCCTTCCGCTGTTTCATGGGCACAGAACTAGACGTCCTGGTGGTCGGTAATGCCGTATTGCGCAAGGCGGATCAGTCGCAGAGCCTGGCCGCTGATTACAAGTCCCGGTACGAACTCGACTAGTTAGAGATCAATTCGCAGCGCAGCTTCAATGGAAACGGCACCGCCGCGGCGTGGCCGGGGCTGCTCGTCCTGAACGAGGCCGGCTAGGTCTAACTTCAGGCCGGAAAGCGGCAGCGTCACCCGCGCTTCGCCCAGATTGACGTGCACCGGCAGGGCGCTCACCACATTGGGAACCGTATTGCCGGGATGATTGACATGCGCGCGGTGGTAACTCAGCTGATAGAAGCGCCCACCCTGATCGGTCCAACTGCCCTGCAGGGAAAACAATCGGGAATCGCTGTCCAGGCTGAAACCGATGGTGCGGCCGCGATAGCGCATACCGTCCGGGTAATCACCATTGTTGTAGGCAGTACCGTGCAACACATCGCCGAAACTGAAGATGTGGTGGGTCGGAACGGAATCCGTGTACTCGGCGGTAAGGCGCACCGGATTTTCGTCCGTCGGCAGGAAAACCGAAGCTCCGAAAAGGTGGCTACTGGCGGACTGCACGATGGGCGAAGAATCTTCGTTCATCACCTGCATGTAAACCTGTGCCGGCACGCCTGCGATGCCAAAGCTATACTTTATGTCGAACAGTCCCTGGTCGTTGGTGTTGTTGGCGTTGCGGTTGTTATTGGCGAGGTCGAAATAATCACGCGACGGCCGACAGGGGTGGCCCTGCCCGCAAAACTGCTGGGTTCGCGCCAGGCCGATCTCAAGTCCCGGCGCCGGGTTCACCGTCAGGCGCAGCGCGTTGTAAAACGTATCGCGCTCCAGTCGCGGGCCATCGAGATAGCCCAACAGGAATTCTACCTGCCACGGACCCAGCCAGCGCAGCACCGGCCAGCTGGAGGCGGTGGTGCTGGAACGCTGGATGCTGATCTGCGGCATGGGACGGGCATTGTTGGAGAGCGACAGCGTGACCTGCCTGGCTCTTTTTGTACCAAGCGAATTGATAGAAACTGGCTTGGATAAGGAGCTTGGACATGCCGAAGAAGAGTCCAACGCCGGAGCAGATAGTAACGCTGTTGCGGCAG
This sequence comes from Pseudomonadota bacterium, assembly GCA_041178445.1. Taxonomy (GTDB): domain Bacteria; phylum Pseudomonadota; class Alphaproteobacteria; order Micropepsales; family Micropepsaceae; genus Rhizomicrobium. The sequence goes on from JBEGVG010000120.1 coordinate 26,485, forward strand.
AT
>JBEGVG010000121.1:0-17386 GCA_041178445.1 Pseudomonadota bacterium
TCGCCAACCTGGCGGACGCCAGCGGCAAGCTGATGGTGCCGCATGGTTCATCAGTCTACAGCTACCATTTCGTCATCACCCGCCATAACTCGCCCTTCGCGGAATTCCTGATGATGGCGCCGCAGGCCGACCAGGTGGTGCCGATGTTCCATCCGCAGTTGCTGGGCGAGCCGGTGCCGCAGGACGGCCGCATCAAGGCGTCTGCGCTGGACAAGCCGGGCTTCGGTGTGGACCTGAATCCTGACGTCAAGCTGCACCGGCCTTACGCGAGATGACCCCCAACCCGCTTGTCGGCGTTCTGCTGCACTGGCTGGGCGGGCTGGCCTCGGCCAGCTTCTATGTGCCTTTCCGCAAGGTTCAGCACTGGTCGTGGGAAATCTTCTGGGCGGTCGGCGGGGTGTTCAGCTGGATCCTGGCGCCCTGGCTGTTCGCATCGGTCCAGACCAACGACCTGATGGGCGTGCTGTCGGCGACGCCGCCCGACGTGTGGTTCTGGTGCACCGTTTTCGGCGTCCTGTGGGGTCTGGGCGGCCTGACCTTCGGGCTGACGATGCGCTATCTCGGCCTGTCGCTGGGCATGGCGATCATCATGGGCCTTACGGCGACGTTCGGGACCCTGATGCCGCCGCTGTTTTCCGGTGAACTGCTGTCCACCCTGATCTGGACCGCCAATGGCCAGATCATCCTGTTGGGGCTGGTGGTGTGCCTGGCGGGCATCACGGTGATCGGCAAGGCAGGGCGCGCCAAGGAGCGCGAACTGACCGCCGACGCCCAGCGCGCCTCAATCCTCGAGTTCGACCTCCGAAAAGGCGTTCTGGTCGCGATCTTCTCTGGCGTGACCTCGGCCTGCTTCGCCTATGGCCTGGCGGCGGGGCAACCGGTGCGCGACCTGACCCTAGCGGCGGGCACCGCCCCTCTGTGGCAGGGCCTGCCGGTGCTGTGCATCGTGCTGCTGGGCGGGGCTGCGACCAATTTCATCTGGTGCGGCATCCTGATCGCCAAAAACCGTACGGCGCGCGAACTCATCGGCGGCGCAGGGCCTGCCGCCGATGGCGTGGCGCCGCCGCCGCTGTTGCGCAATTACCTGCTCTGCGCCCTGGCCGGCATCGCCTGGTATTTCCAGTTCTTCTTCTACACCATGGGCGAAAGCCAGATGGGCGCCTACGGTTTCTCAAGCTGGACCTTGCACATGGCCAGCATCATCATATTTTCCAGCCTGTGGGGTTTTGCCCTGAGGGAATGGCGCGGCGCCAGCCGCGGGACGTTGACGCTGGTATTCGTCGGCCTGGCGCTGCTGGTCGCCTCGACCGTCATCATCGGCCTTGGGAACGCGATGGCGTGAATGCGGATCGGATTTACCCTCAAGCTGAATCCCGACAAGATCGCCGAATATGACGAGTCGCACCGCGCCGTCTGGCCGGAGATGCTGGCGCTGCTTAAGCAAAGCGGCATCTCGCAATATTCCATCTTCCGCCGCGACGCCGAGCTCTTTCTCACTTTCACCTGCGATAATTTCGAAAAAACGTGGAGCGAAATCGAGAAGAGCCCTGTCAATGCCCGCTGGCAGGAGGCGATGAAGCCCTATTTCGCGTCCATGGCGGAACGCAGGCCCGGCGAACGCTTCCCCATGTGGCAGGAAGTGTTCTATCTGGACTGATCATGGCTGCCATAAAATGACTAAAGGCGATTACGATTACATTGTGGTGGGCGCGGGCTCGGCCGGTTGCGTGCTGGCCAACCGCCTGTCCGCGGATCCCAAGAAGCGCGTGCTGCTGCTGGAGGCGGGAGGCCATGACGACTGGCTGTGGTTCCATATTCCGGTAGGTTACCTCTACCTGATCGGCAATCCGCGTTCGGACTGGATGTTCGAGACGGTGGCCGAGCCCGGCCTGAACGGCCGAAAGCTCAACTATCCGCGCGGCAAGGCGATCGGTGGCTCCTCCAGCATCAACGCTATGCTCTCCATGCGCGGCCAGGCGGGCGATTACGATCACTGGCGCCAGCTTGGATTGACCGGCTGGGGCTGGGACGATGTCCGGCCGATTTTCAAAAAACTCGACCGGCATTTCCTAGGCGATACCGAGCATCACCGTGCCGATGGCGAATTGTCGGTGGAACAGCCGCGGGTGCGCTGGGAAATCCTGGACCGCATCATCGATGCCGGCGAAGAGATCGGCATTCCGAAAAACGCCGATCCCAATACCGGCGACAATGAGGGCAGCTATTATTTCCACGTCAATCAGAAGCGCGGTCGACGCTGGTCGGCGGCGCGCGGCTTCCTGAAGCCGGTCCTGCATCGGCCCAATCTGCGGCTGGTCACCGATGTCCAGGTGGAGCGGGTGCTGTTCGAGGGCAAGCGCGCCGTGGGCGTACGCTACCGCCAGGGCGATCAGGTGTTCGAGGCGAAGGCCGGTGGCGAAGTGCTGTTGTCATCCGGCGCTGTCGGTTCGGTGCAAATACTGCAGCGTTCCGGCATTGGCCCCGCCGCATGGCTGAACGAAGCGGGGATTCCGGTGCTGCATGCGCTGGAGGGCGTGGGCCAGAACCTGCAGGACCATCTGCAATTGCGCGCCATGTATCATGTGACGGGCGTCAAAACCCTCAACGAAATCTACTATTCCTTGCTCGGCCGCCCCTGGATGGCGCTGCAATATGCATTCGCAAGGCGCGGGCCAATGACCATGGCGGCGTCGCAGCTTTGCATGATCACCCGCTCGGACGCATCGCAGGAGCGCGCCAATGTCCAGTGGCACATCCAGCCCTTATCGCTGGATCGCTTCGGCACGCCGCTGCACAAGTTTCCGGCCATCACGGTTAGTCCCTGCAACCTGCGTCCCACCTCGCGCGGCACGGTACGGATCATGTCTCCCGCCATGGATGCGCCGCCCCAGATCGCGCCCAACTATCTCTCCACCGATGAAGATCGTCGCATCGCCGCCGATTGCATCCGCCTGACCCGAAAGCTGATGGCGCAGCCGGCGCTGTCGCCGTACCGGCCGGAGGAATTCCGCCCTGGTCCCACCGTGGGCGACGGTACTGCCGAACTGGCGCAGGCGGCAGGCGATATCGGCACCACCATTTTCCACCCCGTTGGCACGGCGAAGATGGGCTTGGCCAGCGATCCGCTCGCCGTGGTGGACGAACGCCTGCGGGTGCATGGGCTGCAAAATCTGCGGGTAATCGACGCCTCGGTGATGCCGACCATCACCTCGGGCAACACCAACACCCCCACCATCATGATCGCTGACAAGGGCGCGGCGATGGTGATAGAGGACGCTAAGTAACAGGCGCCGGGTTGAACAGCGTCAGATCGTTGTGCAGGCCCCACTTGTCGGCCCACACCTGCTTGCGGCCGCTGGCAACATCCAGCATCAGCTGGAACAGCTCCCAGCCCACCTGTTCGATGGTCTTTTCGCCGGTGGCGATGGGCCCCGCATCCAGGTCGATCAAATCGTTCCAGCGCTTGGCCAGCTCGCTGCGGGTGGCGACCTTGATCACCGGTACGGCGGCCAGGCCATAGGGCGTGCCGCGCCCGGTGGTGAAGACATGCAGATTTATGCCCGAGGCCATCTGCAGCGTGCCGCAGACGAAGTCGGACGCCGGGGTTGCCGCGAACACCAACCCGCGCTGGCGGACCTTTTCGCCCGGCGCCAGCACCGCATTGATGGCGCTGGTGCCGGACTTGGCGACCGAGCCCAGCGATTTCTCGATGATGTTGGACAGGCCACCCTTCTTGTTGCCCGGCGTGGTATTGGCGCCGCGGTCGACGCCGCCCTGGTCGAGATAGGAATCGTACCACTTCATTTCCCGGACCAAGGCGTCGGCCACTTCCTTTGTGGCGGCGCGGGGCGTAAGCAAATGAATGGCGTCGCGTACTTCCGTGACTTCCGAGAACATCACCGTGGCCCCGGCCCTAACCAGCAGATCGGCGCAATAGCCCAGCGCAGGATTGGCGGTCAGGCCTGAGAACGCATCGCTGCCGCCGCACTGCATCCCCACGATCAGTTCCGCTGCCGGCACGGTTTCCCGCCGGCGCTTGTCGAGAATCCTTAAACGGTCCTCAACCATCGACATGATGCCGTCGATCATCGCCCCGAAGCCGACAAAGGCTTCGTCCTGCATCCGCAGGGTATTGTTGTTTTCCTGTCCCGCCGGCAACAGCCGTTCGGGCACCAGTTTTTCGCAGCCCAGCCCCACCACTAGAACTTCGCCGCCGAAATTGGGGTTTTGCGCCAGGTTCTGCAGAGTGCGGATCGGAACCACCGCTTGGGGCGCATTGATGGCCACGCCGCAGCCATAGGCGTGTGTCAGCACCACTACATCGTCGACATTGGGATATTTTGGCAGCAGCTCGGCCTTGATGCGCTTCAGCGCGAATTCCATCGTGCCGGAGACGCACTGCACGCTGGTCGACACCGCCAGGATGTTCTTGGTCCCCACCGTGCCGTCGGCGTTGCGGTAGCCTTCAAAGGTATGACCGGTCAGCGGCTCGGGCGCGGGTGGCGGCCGTGTGGCCATCTCAAGCTGGTCCAGCGGCGGGGCAGTGCCCATCATCACATTGTCTTCATTGATCCAGTCGCCACGCTTGATGTCGCCCCTGGCGGTGCCGATCACTTCGTTATAGCGGATGATGTCGCCGCCATCGGTGATGTCGGCCAGCGCCACTTTATGGCCCTGCGGCACGAAATGGTTCAACGTCAGGCCGTCGGCAAAGACGCTGCCGGCGGGCAGGCCCAGGCTGTTGACGATGATGGCGACATTGTCGCCTGGCGCCACCTGGATTCGGCGCGGTGGTTCGTGGGGCGCTTTATTCTGAATATTCATGGCGCGTGTATAGCACGCCCACCTGACCGCAGCAGTTCAAAGACGGCATCGACCAATGCCGATTTTGGCGCGTTTAACGCACCAGGCAGGGCTTCTTGGGGTCGAATTTCCAGCCCGGGATCAGGAACTGCATGCCGACGGAATCGTCGCGGGCGCCATCGCCCAGCGACTTGTAAATCTCGTGCGCCTTTTCGACTTCCACCAGGTCGATCTCCACGCCGAGGCCCCCCTGCTTGGGAACCGGGACCATGCCCTGCACGATGGGGAAAGGCTCTTTGGTCAGGCGCTGGCCGTCTTGCCAGATCCAATGGGTGTCGATGGCGGTGATGTTGCCCGGCGCGGCGGCGGCGACATGAGTGAACATCGCCAGCGATACGTCGAAATGGTTGTTGGAATGGCTGCCCCAGCGCAGGCCGCGGTCGGCGCAGATCTGCGCCACCCGCACGCTGCCGCGCATGGTCCAGAAATGCGGATCGGCCAGCGGGATGTCCACCGACCCCAGCTCCAAAGCGTGCACCATCTGGCGCCAGTCGGTGGCGATCATGTTGGTGGCGGTGGGCAGGCCGGTGGCGCGGCGGAATTCCGCCATGATCTCGCGGCCCGAATAGCCGTCTTCGGCGCCGCAGGGATCCTCGGCATAGGCCAGAATATGGTCCTTGCCCTTGCACAGCGCCACCGCTTCCTTCAGCGACCAGGCGCCGTTGGGATCCAGGGTGATGCGCGCCTTGGGGAAGTTCTGCGCCAGGGCAGCGGCGGCTTCCATTTCCTGCTCGCCCGGCAGCACGCCGCCCTTGAGCTTGAAGTCATTGAAGCCGTAGCGCTCATAGGCGGCTTCCGCTAGCCGCACCACGGCCGCGGGCGTCAGGGCTTCCTCATCGCGCAACCGAATCCAGCCATCGCCTTTTTGATTGTTGCGATAAGGCAGCGTCGTCTTCTTGCGGTCGCCGACATAGAAGAGATAGCCCAGCATCTCGACCGCGCCGCGCTGCTGACCTTCGCCCAGAAGGGCACAAACGGGCACTTCCAGATGCTGGCCTAGAAGATCGAGCAGGGCGCATTCCAGCGCCGCCTGGCAATGGACCGTGACGCGCAGGTCAAAGGTCTGAAGCCCGCGTCCGCCGGCATCGCGGTCGCCGAAGCGGCGGCCGACATCCAGCAGGATCGCGTTCCAGTCGCCCACGGTCTTGCCCACCACTAGGTCGCGGCATTCCTCCAGCGTCCGGCGGATTATCTCGCCGCCCGGCACTTCGCCCACGCCGGTACGGCCGGCATTGTCGGTCAGGATCACCAGGTTGCGCGTGAACAGCGGCCCGTGTGCTCCCGACAGGTTCAGCAGCATGCTGTCCTGACCGGCGACGGGTATGACTTTCATGTCGGTGACGCGCGGGGCGCCGCTGATTTTATCAGGCATGGGGAATTGCTTCCGAAGGGTTAGGCTGGTCTCAGCACCACGCGCTTGATCTCGCCGGCGATGAAGGCATAGCTGGCCATGGCGACAACGGAATGGGCGAAGACGAAGATCAGCGCCAGTTCCCAGTTATTGCCGGTGGCCGCCAGGATATAGGCGATGCCCAGCGGGGTGAAAATGCCCGCGGCATTGCCGAACAGGTTGAAGATGCTGCCCGACAGGCCGGTGGCTTCGCGCGGTGCGGCATCGCTCATCACCGCCCAGCCCAGCGAGGCGACGCCCTTGCCGAAAAAGGCGATGGCCATGAAGCTCAGCACCAACGTCTGCGAGTCGGTGAAGTTGCACGCCAGAATGGCGCAGGAAATCACCAGGCCGACCAGGATCGGGATCTTGCGTGCGGTGGACAGCGGCAGGCCCTTGCGCAGCAGCATGTCCGACAGCACGCCCCCCAGAACGCCGCCGGCGAAACCGGCCAGCGCCGGCGCGGCGGCGGCGAAACCGGCTTCCATGATCGACAGGCCGCGCGCCTTGATCAGATAAACCGGGAACCAGGTGGCGAAGAAGTAGGTCATGGCGGTGATGCAGTATTGCGCCAGATAGATGCCCAGCAGCATCCGGTTGGCCAGAAGCTGGCCGACGGCGCTCCAGCGGATCGGCTGGGCCGTGGCGGCCGGGCGGTCGAGATTGACCAGCGCCCCGCCTTCCTCGATGTGCGCATATTCGCGCTTGCTGATGGATTTGTGGCGCGAAGGTGAATGCACCACCAGCCAGAACAGCGCCCAGCTCAGAATGCCGATGACGCCCATCACCAGATAGGTGTAGCGCCAGCCGAACTCGCCGGTGACGTACCCCATCAGCGGCGCAAAGGCGACCAGCGAGAAATACTGCGAGGAATTGAAGATGGCGCTGGCGGTGCCGCGCTCCGGGGTGGGAAACCAGTTGGCGACGATGCGGGCATTGGCGGGGAAGGAGGGCGCTTCCGCGAAGCCCACCATGACGCGCAGCATCACGATGCTGATCCACACCGGAATGAAGGCCAGGATGCCGGCAAAGGCCTGCAGGAAGGTGAAGATCGACCACAGGAAGATGGCCCACAGATACACGGTGCGCGAACCGAAGCGGTCCAGCAGCGCGCCGCCCGGCACCTGCGCCGCGGCATAGGACCAGGCGAAGGCCGAGAACATCCAGCCCAGCTGCACGGTGGAAATGCCGAACTCGCCCGACATTTGCGTGGCGGTGTAGGACAGGGTGGCGCGCTCGGCATAGTTCACCGACGAGACGATGAACAGGACGGCGATGATCCAGAAACGGACGTGGGAGTTGCGGCTGTCGGCAGCGTCGGTCATGGATTGCATCCTTGGGGTTCGCGGCGTTTGCGGCGGCGTTATTGGCCCTAATTAGGCCCAGCCAGCTTGGCGGGTCCAAGCCAAAGGTTCAAGCGATCAATGCCGGAATAGCATCAATCCGATGCTGCACCCGCGTCCACTTCGTCGGCGCGCAAAAGGTCCAGAAAAGCAGCCAGCGCCGGATTGTCATTGTCGCTGCGCCAAGCGGCGAACAGTTCGACGGGGGCCGCGGGCGTGGTCCGCACCGGGCGGAAATGGACATCGTCGAAGTGGAGCGACATGGCGGCTTCGGGCACCAGGGCGGCGCCCATGCCGGCGCGCACCAAGGATAGCATGGAATGGATTTGGCTCAGCGACTGGATGGCGACAGGCGCCACCTTAGCGGTTTTAAATAGCCCGGTCAGCATATCGTGGAAATAGCGCGCCCCTTCGGGCGCATACATGATCAGCGGCTTGCCGTCGAAGTCCGTCAGGCTCAGCGAGGATTGCGCCAGCCTGGGATCGCCAAAGGGCAGCGCCGCCACCAGCTGTTCGCTGGCCACTTTCAGGGTGGTGAACTCGCCGCGCTCGATCGGCGGGCGCAGCAGCCCGACATCGATGCGCCCGGTGAGCAGGCTTTCCACCTGTTCGCTGGAAACCATTTCCTTCAGCGCCACATCGATGTTGGGCGCGTGGCTGGCCCGCTGCAGCAACAGGCGCGGCAGGAAGCTGTAGCCGCTGGCAGCCGTGAAACCCAAAGTGATGGTGCCGGCTTCGCCCGAAGCGATGCGGCGGGTCGCCAGCGCCGCGCTTTCGGTCAGGCGCAGGATACGCCGGGCTTCCAGCAGGAAGACGCGTCCCGCCGGGGTCAGCTTGACGGCGCGGCTGGTGCGGTCCAGCAGCCTGACGCCCAGCACATGCTCGAGAAGCTGGATCTGCCGCGACAGCGGCGGCTGGGTCATGTTCATGCGCGTTGCCGCGCGGCCGAAGTGGAGTTCCTCGGCCGCCGCGACAAAGCAGCGAAGCTGATGCAGTTCGAACTGGGCCCAGAAGGATGCGCCGGTCATGGCCGCACCCTAGCCGGAAATGCCGGCCCTCTTCAAAGCTTAGAAGATATAAACCGGTTTGGTGGCGTCGATCAGATTTTTCAGGCGGGCGAACTGATCTGCATTGAGGTCGGTCAGGGGCTGGCGCACCGGGCCGGCGGTGCGGCCGATGGCGGTCATGCCCGCCTTGACGATGGACACCGCGTAACCCTTGCTCTCGTTGCGGATGGCGATATAGGGCAGCACGAACTCCTTCAGCCCCTTCATTACCTTGCCATGATCCTTGGCGCGCACCGCGTCATAGAAAGACAGCGCCCATTCCGGCATGAAATTGTAGATCGCCGAGGAATAGGTGGTGACGCCCATTTCCAGATAGGGAAGGGCGAAGGTTTCCGCCGTCGGCAGACCGCCGACATAGGTCAAGCGGTCGCCCATCTTGGAATAGACCTGCATCATCAGTTCGATGTCGCCGACGCCATCCTTGAAGCCGACTAGGTTGGGATTGCGCTCGCACAATTTGGCCAGGCTGTCGGCGGTCAAGACGGCATTGTCGCGATTGTAGACGATGACGCCGATCCTGGTGGCTTTGCACACCGCTTCGACATGCGCCATCAGGCCTTCCTGGTTTGGCGTCATCAGATAGGGCGGTAGCAGCAGCAACCCATCGGCGCCCGCAGCTTCCGCCGACTTGGCCAGATCGATCGCGATGGCGGTGCCATAGCCGCAGCCGGCGATCACCGGCGTCTGGCCGGCGGTTTCCTTCACCGCGGCGCTGACCACGGTGCCGACTTCGGCGGAGCTGAGGGAGAAGAACTCACCGGTGCCGCCGGCGGCGAACAGGCCGGTCAAGCGCTTGAAGCCGAGCAGCCAGGCGCAATGTTCGCGGTAGGGGCCTTCCTGGAACTGGAAGTTCTTGTCGAAATGGGTGACCGGGAAGGACAACAGGCCCTTGGCCAGAATCTGGGCCATTTCGGCGGGCGACATCTTGCTCATTCTTGTTCTCCTTTGCCTTGTCGGGTGGCTTCTTCTAGGGCGCGGCCGGGGAGGGGTCCAACCCAAACTCGCTATCGACCGATGCCATTTTTGGATGGGCGTGTTAGAGCAAGGAAAACGGGGGAATGCGATGAATCGCCGGAATATGCTGAAAACAGCGGGAGCCACCATGATCGCCAGCCAGATGCCGATAGAGGCCAATGCTGCGACCGCAAACTGGGACCGCGCCAAATTGGACCAGGCCGCCAAGGTGATGGAAAGCTGGATCGGCGATGGCCGGGTGCAGGGCGCCTCGATCCTTGTGACCCAGGGACCGGGCCATTCCTTCGCGCGCAACTTCGGCACCGCCACAGGGGCCGACCCGGTCTTCCTGCTGGCTTCCATCACCAAGCCCATGACGGCGGCGGCGGTGATGACCCTGGTCGAGGCCGGAAAGCTCAGCCTGGATGACAAGGTGACAAAGTTCTTTCCCGCCTTCACCGGCGAAGGCCGCGAGGCGATCACCATCCGCCATTGCCTGACCCACAGCAGCGGGCTTCCCGACATGCTGGCGGACGATGAAATGCTGCGTGAGAAGCAGGCGCCGCTGACCAGCTACCGCGATGGGGCGTTGAAGGCGCCGCTGAAATTCACGCCCGGCTCGAGCTATTCCTATTCCAGCATGGGCATCCTGCTGGCGTCCTACATCGCCGAACAGCTCAGCGGCACGCCGTTCCCGCAATACATGGAAGAGAAAATCTATAAACCGCTGGGCATGAGCAAGACGGGCCTGGGCCTGCGCGGCCGCCCCAAGGCGTCCACCGTCGCCAGCCAGGGAGCGCCGGCCATGACCGAAGCCGGCAAGCTGAGCTGGAAGGACTGGAACTGGAACAGTGATTACTGGCGCAACCTGAGCGCCCCATGGGGCGGGGCGCTGGGCCCGGCATCGGACATTGCGCGCTTCTACGATGAATTTCTTTTCAGGCGCGGCCGCATCCTCAAGCCCGGGACGGAGGCGCTGATGATCACCAACCAGTCGCCGCCCGGAATCACGCCGCAGGGGCTGGGATTCTGTCTGGTGCCAAGAATAGGGTCGCCCGCCTGCGGACCCCGCACATTCGGACATAACGGCTCGACCGGCACCCTGTCCTGGGCCGATCCCGACACCGGCACCATCTGCGTGGTGCTAACCACGCTTTACGAAGCGTCGGTGCGCCCGCACCCCATCCGGCTGGTATCCGACCTGGTGGCTGAGGCCGTCACCAAGGCCTAGCGCTTCGTGCCTTTGGCCATGTCATCCAGATATTCCTGAATCTGGGGACGGGCCACCGGCAGGTTATCGGCATTCTGGCGCAGATAGCCGGCGAAGTCGGCTTCGATCTCCGGCGTCCAGGGCCGATCGATCTGGCCGGCGGTGTAGGTGCCTTCCTTCAGCCGCAGATGGCCGAAGATGTCGCGCAGCCGGATGCGCTCGGACTGGCGCGCGACCCGCTCGGCCAGTTGCGGCGGAATGAAGATCACCCCGCCATCGCGCACCAGCACCACGTCTCCCGGCATCACCGCCGCCTTGCCGATGCGGGTCGGGGCGTTGATAGAGATCATGGTGGAATTCAGCGGCCGGGGCTCCTCAATGCGGCCGAAATGGTGCGAGGGATCGTAGGAGCGCGCCACGGTGACGAAGTTGGGCAGTTCGCGGATGCCGTTGATGTCGCGCACCGCCCCGTCATAGACGATGCCGTTGCCGGACCGCGCATAGATGGCGTTGGCGACATTGTCGCCTATCGAAGGTCCGTCTTTCTTCAGGCCGAAATGATCGCTGACATAGACGTCGCGCGGCTGCAGCATGTCCACCGGCCAGGCATTGGGCGCGCCCTTGCGCTTTTCGGCGATGCCATCGGCCTCGATCACTTTCTGCAAATCGAGGCGCCCGGGAATCCAGGACGAGGTGAGGGCGCGGCCCACCATGATCTTGCCGGCGAACAGGTCGGTGGCCCAGCCGTCTTCATACTGGTTGTCGAACCCGGCGCCGCGCAGGATCGACCAGGCTTCCTCCAGAGTGACGTTCTTCATCCGGTCCAGGATGCTGTCGGGCACCTTGGGCCGGCCGTCGGGGAAACGCTCGCCCTTCCATTCCGGGCTGTTATGGATGACTTCGGCAGCCGTGTAGAAGCTCTGATGCGCCGCAGCGGCGGCGGATGATGCGAGTAGAAGGCTGAGTGCGAGCGGCAGCGTTTTCATCGTGAGTCCCCATTATTTTCCTTAGACGTATCATGACAAGTTTTTCGCCAAAACGCGCACTGACATTTCATCAGTGTGAAGTTTTTCTCCTTTGTCGAAAAACACGTTAGGCTTTGAAAAAAGCGGGAGGGACGGATGGATCGCCGATCTTTTGTCATGGGCAGTCTGGGCGCGGCGTTCTATGCGGCGCTGGTGGGCGATGCCAAGGCCGCCGGCACGTCGCGCGCGCCAAAATTGCGCATCCGCGAAGTGCGTGCCATCCGGCTTCGGGGCGGCTTCAATCCCCGATTTGTGCGCATCTATACCGAGGAAGGCCTGACCGGCACCGGCGAATTCGTCGATACGATGGGCGCCGAATACATCATCAACAACAACTTCAACGTGATGCTGAAGGGCCGCGACCCGCTCGAGATCCAGGGCATCACCGCGGACTTCAACGGCTATCGCCGGATGAATCTGGGTGGCCCGCCCTCGGCGGTGTTCATCAAGGGCAATGGCGGTCCCTATTTGACCGCGGTGTCGGGTGTGGAGATGGCACTGTGGGACCTGGCGGGCAAGGCGCTGGGCCTGCCCATCCATCAGCTGCTGGGCGGCAAGATCCGCGACCGCGTGCCGGTCTATATGCATGCCGCCAGCCCCAAGATCGGACGCGACCTGGTCGATCGCCTCAAGCTGCGGGCGCTGAAGGTCGGGCTGGATTATTCCAATGACGACTGGTCGATCGACAAGGGCTTCGAGAAGCGCAAGCGCTTCGGCCTGCACCTCACCAACAACCAGGTCGACGACACGGTCAATTTCTTCGCCGGCTTCCGCAAGGAACTGGGCCTGGACACCGAGCTGGGACTGGAGCTGCACGCCCACTACGATGTGGAAGGCGGCCTGAAGATCTGCCAGCAGGTCGAACAGTACCGCCCGCTCTTCGTGGAAGAGCCCACCACCAGCGAAAATGTCGAATCCATGGTCCGCATCCGCAACAACAGCCGCGTGCCGCTGGCGGCGGGCGAGAATATCTACACCCGCGCCGGCTTCCGCCCGTTCCTGGAAAAACAGGCGCTGTCGATCATCCAGCCGGACTTCTGCAAGACCGGCGGCCTGATGGAAGGGCTCAAGATCGCCGCCATGGCCGAGGCATATAATGTCGCGGTGGCGCCGCATGGCGTCTGCACGCCGCTGGGCACCATGGGCATGAACCATGTCTGCGCCGTGATCCCCAATTTCCTAATCCAGGAATTCACCCATTACGAGAACAAGCTGTTCACCGAGCTGGTCGAGCCTGTGAAGCTGGAAGCCGATGGCTATCTGGCCGTTCCCAATGCGCCGGGCATCGGCGTCGAACTGAACGAGGCGGCGGTGAAGGAGCGTCTGGAGCCCGAATTCAAGATGCTGTGACGCGCGCCCGGGGTGTCCGCTTTCGACCCATAGCGGACATTGCGGTGCAAAACCTTATTCCGGCCTGCGCCGCACGTCATATTCCCGGATGCCGCGTCTGACCGCTTTGACCCAGATCAATTCAAAAATCAGGACCTTCGGCGAGCATTGATCCTGGTCGATTGGGGAGGGCGTGTGCGCCCAGTTGCTTGGCGGCGTTCTCACCCAAGTTCGGTGAGTGGGCCAGACGATGGCTAGAAAGCGCCGCCACGTCTTCCCGCTGTCTTACTGAGCCTCACAAGGGACTGTAAGCCTGACTTGGTCAGCGTTCATCGGGGGAATTGAACAGAGGGATCGGAGAAGACATGGAAAAGACAATCAGGGCGAGATCAGCGAAGCGGATCGGCATGGAAGCCCCATTCAGATGGCTCGGCGGGGCCTGGAACGATCTCTGGCGCGCACCACTGCCGTTTCTAGCTTATGGACTGGGCGTTGCCATTTTCAGCCTTCTGCTTTCATGGGCCATCTATGTAACTAATGCCACTTTCTGGGTATTTGTCCTCACGGTCGGATATGTTTTCGTCGCACCGATACTGGCCATGGGGCCGTATGAAGGCGGACGCATCCTGGAATGCGGAAAGAAGCCGACGCTTGTGCAAATTTCATGGGTTCGACCTGCTTTCAGACAGGACGTCGCCTATCTCGGTCTCGCCCTTCTGATGATCTATTTTATCTGGACCAGTTTTGCGCAAATTGTATATGGCGCGTCGACCTATACCCTTCACAGGACCATACCTGACTTCGTGGCATTTGCGGTCGGTACGCGAGACGGCCTCAACATGCTCGCCATCGGCTCGCTGATAGGCGGTGTGATGGCCTATTTCACTTTTGCCTTCGTCGTGGTGTCGGCACCGATGCTCCTCGATCCAAGGGAAAATGTTTTTGCCGCGACGGCAGCCAGTTTCAAAGCAGTGGCCGATAATCCGCTTCCCATGACTCTCTGGGCCGCAATCATCGGCATTTTCGTACTTGCTGCTGCGGCGTCGGGATTTTTGCTTTTGACAATCATATTTCCCTGGCTGGGTCTTGCCAGCTGGCGCGCATATCGTGACCTCGTACCGCAGGATGCAAGTGCCGGAGGCTAGGCATGAAGCGGCACAGACAATGAATGTCCGCTTTTGCCGCGTAGCGGGCCTGTCCGGTGGTGAACCCAAGGCATTGCTGAACTACCCTCCAAGCACATTCTATTTCGGATAAGATGTATTCGCACCGGGGGAGCCAATGAAGCCGCGTAACGTGCTGCTTGCGTACCTATGCTTGTTGCTTCCCACCTTCACCCCGCCCGCTTTCGCCCAGGACGAAGGCTATCCCATTGCGCCCGAAGTCCTGGCCTGTTCGCCGGGGGTATTGAAACCTGGCGGATCGGTCACCCTGCTGCTGGGACCCAATCACGGCGCCGAACTGGCGATCCTGCGTCCCGGCGGGCGGGAGTGGTATTTCCTGGTCCTGGGCGACGCGACGCCGGAGGAGAAACCCCTGATGACCTCGCAAGCCTTGAAGGCGGCCCGGCGTATCACACTGACGGAAGCCACGGGCAGCAGGCTTAACGACAAAGTGGGCGGCAGGGTGTTTTCAAAGCCTGGACGCTATGTCGCCTACAATTCGGACAAGCTGGAAACCGACGGCGGCGGGGTTCGCTGCATTATCGACTATCAGCGCTAGGGTCAGGCAGCGCTTGGGACGGCACACTTCCCCCAAGTTGGCTGTCCGCTTTGGCGCAAAGCGGACAGCGCCTGAACGACCGCTTCTGACCGATTGTGTTGAAAAAGTCCCCGACCGACACTTCGGAGCCGTTTCCGCGCAACAATGATTCAATCGTGACGTGAATCTTGAATCATCGCTGCGTCACCAAGGCCAGGCGCGACCGGAAATTGCCCGCAAAACATGCCCTCCGACTTTTTCAACACAATCGACCCAAAGCGGACATTCAGTTCGCTTCCCGTAGCTAAGATATTATACGCGGTTTCCCAAGGCGCGGGAATGCGTCTCCCTGCTCGGTCGTTGGTATTCGGATAGAGCTCTCGCTACAATAGGCACCATGCATAGAGAGATTTGCATGCGATATATGATCGTCGCCATCGTTTTGGCAGCCCCTCTAGCGCTGAGCGCTGCACAGTCACAGCCCGCGGGCCGGACCATTGCGGATATCCTTCCCGACTTCACTTCGTTCGCAATGATGCAGCCAGACCGCGACGGCCTCGTAGCGGTCAGCATCGATCAAGCCGCAGCCGTACTTAGAGATTACGATGTTGTTTTTGTGGGAGAGTCGCACGGCCATGTTGCTAACCATCTGGCGCAAATAGCTCTTCTGCGCGCGATTCATCGTCTGGCGCCCCGCTTGGGCTTATCGATGGAGCAGTTTGAGCGCGATCGGCAACCAAAGGTAGATGACTATCTCTCCGGATCAATTGGCGAAGAAACTCTGGTCGATGGAATTGGGTGGAGCAATTACGCGCAATCCTATCGGCCTCTTGTGGAATACGCCAAAGAGCATCGCTTGCCGGTCATTGCGGCGAATGCGCCGCAAAGCATAGTCCGATGCGTTGGGCGCGAAGGTGCTGCCTATCTACAAAGGATTTCCGCTGACAGGCGAAAGCACGTTGCGGCAGACCTTCATTTGGAAGATGGGCCGTACAAGCGGAAGTTCTTGAAACTAATGAGTGGTGAAGCGGCTCATGGAAACGCCGCAGGCACCAGCAGGAAATCGAAAGGGGACCGGCTTGAAAAAAGCTTCGCGGCCCAGGTGACGCGTGACGATACCATGGCGGAGTCGATCGCAAAGTTCTTGGGCAGCAATCCTGGTGTTAAGGTCTTTCATATTACAGGTACATTTCATGTGGAGGATCGGTTGGGAACGATCGAGCGCCTTTCGGCACGGGTGCCAAACTTAAAGATTGCACTTGTCGTGCCCCTACGTGTGAATCCATCGGATTTTGGCGGCAGCACAGCCCACAACGCGAGCGAGGCAGATTATGTGATTCTTATGCGGCGGGAGCCCGAGCCGTATGCTGTGGAAGCTGAAAAAAAGCCGCGGAGGCGCGGCAGGGGGCTAGGTATCGGTCTGCCCAAAATGTGGAATGTCGGCCATAGGAGATGATCTTCTCTCAGTAGGCTTGGCGCGCTCCTACCTGTGAGCGATCTTGATAGGATCGGCTTGGAATGCCCTGACATACCGACGTTGGGTCAGGCGGTGGTAACCACTGAGGCAACTACAGCGGGGGGAGACGTCCAAACAGACGCGGGATATGTTGGTATGCACTACGGTGAAAACTTGGTGGCTCATCAAGCCGCATCATAAGACGTGCGAATGACCGCTTTTGGCGCAAAGCGGACACTGATACGCATGCGTTGCGCTTGCGTGCCTGCTGGGGGCCTAGTGCTTTGCCTGGGTCATCTTGTCGACCCAGGCGATGCCGAGCGCCGACGCAATGAAGGACATGTGAATGACCGTCTGCCAGATGATCGCAGGCTCGGTGATGCGCGCGTTTGGTTGGCCCAGCGCGCCCGCCTCGATGAAGGTGCGCAGGAGGTGGATC
This sequence comes from Pseudomonadota bacterium, assembly GCA_041178445.1. Taxonomy (GTDB): domain Bacteria; phylum Pseudomonadota; class Alphaproteobacteria; order Micropepsales; family Micropepsaceae; genus Rhizomicrobium. The sequence continues at coordinate 16,778 of JBEGVG010000121.1, forward strand.
GAAGAGATGCCGATGATGGCCATCGCCAGCTTCACCTTGAGCACGCCGGCATTGACGTGGCTGAGCCATTCCGGCTGGTCCGGATGGCCCTTGAGCCCCAGGCGCGAGACAAAGGTCTCATAGCCGCCAACAATCACCATCACCAGCAGGTTCGAGATCATCACCACGTCGATCAGGCCAAGCACCACCAGCATGATCTGCTGCTCGGAAAACTCCCAGGCATGCGTAACAAGGTGCAGGAGTTCCTTGAGAAACAGGAACACGTACACGCATTGCGCCACGATAAGGCCGACATAGAGCGGCAATTGCAGCCAGCGCGAGCTGAAGATCAGCAGCGGGAGCGGCTTGAGCTTGGTGGGAGCGGCGTTCAGCGGATCTGGGGTCATGGCGCCTTCTACCCGCCGGCTGCAGGGCGGGCAACTATTTTGATCGGGCGGTACCCTGCTGCTGCGCCAGGTCGAAAATCTGCGTCATCGGCACCCATTTCTCTCCCGGCGCGGCATGGGGCAGTGCCTGCTGGAAGGCCCACATCAGGGATTCCCATTCGTCATATTGGGCGGGAATGTGGCGGGCCCTCGGATAGTCATCGGCGACGGTGGCGATCATCAC
>JBEGVG010000122.1:0-26554 GCA_041178445.1 Pseudomonadota bacterium
AACCGATGGTCATTTCCGCCGGCTTGGTCATCACCAGATGCGACTCTATCCCCAACTCGGTACAGGCTTCCAGCAGGCGGATGCCATAGGCCACGCCCGACGCCCCGGACAGGCCGATAACCAGCCGTTCCGCTTCGTTTTTCCGGGGTTCCGGGCGTTTCATCGCCTCCCGTTAGCACTTCTTAAGTCAAGCACAAAGAGTTTCGGTTCCGGCGCCTTTTGAGGATGACAGGAGGCGGGTTTAGTGGTTTGATTTTTGGGCCAGGTGCGTAGCGCCCTAGCGCTGCGCGCCAGCCGAAATCTAACGATGAGGTGAATGCATGGCGCTACAAGGACACATCAACCATCTGTCCAACCAGCACAAGAAAATCGAAAATATCATCGAGAGCGAGATGTCCAATCCCGACTGGGATCAGATCCGGGTCGCCGCTCTGAAAAAGCAAAAACTCCGGATCAAGGACGAGCTCGAGCGGCTTCGAGCCACCACCGTCAACTGAGCCTGAAGTCCCCGGCGGTCCGCATAAACGCGGCCGCGCGGGGAGCGCTCACAGATTCTTCGCCATCTCCCGCAGGACGAACTTCTGAATCTTGCCCGTCGAGGTTTTGGGCAGGTCGGAAAAGATGATGGTGCGCGGCATCTTGAACCTGGCCAAATGCGCGCGCGCGAAGGCCAGGATATCGGCTTGCGACACGGTCTTGCCGGGACGCAGCTCGACAAAGGCGCAAGGATGCTCGCCCCACTTGGCATCGGGCCGCGCCACCACCGCCACGAACATCACCGCCGGATGCTTGGCGATGACATTCTCTACTTCGATCGAGGAGATATTCTCGCCGCCGGAAATGATGATGTCCTTGGAGCGGTCCTTGAGCTGGATATAGCCGTCGGGATACATCACCCCCAGATCGCCGGTGTGAAACCAGCCGCCCGCAAACGCATCGCGCGTGGCCTTGGGATTTTTCAGATAGCCGCGCATCACGATATTGCCGCGCATCATCACCTCGCCGATGGTTTTGCCGTCGGCGGGCACGGGTTTCATCGTTTTCGGATTCAGTACCGTCAATCCTTCCAGCGGCGCATAGCGCACGCCCTGGCGCGCCTTTTTGGCGGCGCGGCCGGCCGCGTCCAGTGCGTCCCATTCCCCATGCCATTCATTGACCACGGCGGGGCCATAGACCTCGGTCAGCCCATAGACATGCACCACTTCAAAACCGGCTTCCGCCATGGCGGCCAGCACGCTTTCGGGCGGCGGCGCGGCGGCAGCCATGAAGCGCACTTTTTGCGAAAAGCTCTTGCGCTCCGCATCGGTGGCGTTGACCAGGGTCGACATCACAATGGGCGCGCCGCACAGATGGGTGACGCCATGTTCGGCCAGCGCCTCGAAGATCGCGCCCGCCCGCACCCAGCGCAGGCAGACATGGGTGCCGGCCACCGCCGACAACGACCAGGGCATACACCAGCCGTTGCAGTGAAACATCGGCAGCGTCCATAGCAGCACGGGATGTTCAACCATGGTGCCGGCCAGGGCATTGCCGTAACACATCAGTGCCGCGCCGCGATGATGATAGACCACGCCCTTGGGATTGCCGGTGGTGCCCGACGTGTAGTTCAGCGCGATGGCGTCCCATTCATCGGCCGGCATTTTCCAGGCGAAGTCGGGATCGCCACTCTTCAGGAATTTCTCGTAATCGATCTTGCCCAGCCGCTTCCCGCTTTGCGGGAATTGCCGGTCATCGTAATCGATCACCAGCGGCTTTTTCTTCAGCAGCGCCAGGGCGCTCGCGATGGTGGACGAAAACTCCCGGTCTGTGATCAACACCTTGGCGCCGCCATGCTCCAGCATGAAGGCGATAGCGGCGGCGTCCAGACGGGTGTTCAGAGCGTTCAGCACTGCCCCCAGCATGGGCACGCCGTAATGGGCTTCCAGCATGGGGGGCGTGTTGGCCAGCATCACCGCCACCGTGTCGCCCTTCTTGATGCCATTGCTGGCCAGCGCCGACGCCAGGCGGCGGCTGCGGGCATAGAAGTCGGCATAGCGGATGCGCTGGCGGCCGTGAATGATGGCGATGCGGTCCGGAAAGGTGCTGGCGGCGCGTTCCAGGAACGACAGCGGCGTCAGCGGCTGGTGATTGGCGGGCACGCGCGCCAGTCCGCTGTCGAACATCGCGGCGGGCTTCGTTCTGCCTTTTGTGACGCTTTTTCGGGTCTGTTTTCGGGCTGGCATCGCGCGGGCACGCTAAAGAAAGCCGCAATTGGCGGCAAGGTTGACGAATGGCGCGGTGATGCTAGGAAGGCCCGCCTTTGGGAGCGCTTCATGACCCGCACTGATCCGCCGGCCGAGAAATACGGCATCGTCCGCACGCTGTATGACTGGATGATGCGCAACGCCAAGGGCAAGCATGCCTGGCGCGCGCTGGGCGGCCTGACCTTCGCCGAAGCCTCCTTTTTTCCCATCCCGACCGACATCATGCTGATTCCGATGGTGATGGCGGATCGCAGAAACGCCTGGAAGCTGGCGGCCTGGTGCACGCTCTGGTCGGTCCTGGGCGGCGCGGCGGGCTATGCCATCGGCGCCTTCCTGTATGACAGTCTGGGCCAGTGGCTGATCAACATTTATAATATGGGCGACGATCTGGTCGTGTTCCAGCAATGGTATGCCACCTACGGCGCCTGGGTGATCGTCGGCAAGGGCTTCACCCCGCTGCCCTACAAGCTGGTCACCATCGCTTCGGGCTTTGCCAATTACAGTTTCGCGATGTTCATGATCCTGTCGGTGCTCACGCGCGGCGGCCGCTACTTCCTGGTGGCGGGACTGCTCTACTGGAAGGGCGAACAGGCGCGTCTCTTCATCGAAAAGCGTCTGGAAGCGACGCTGTTCGTGTTCCTGTTTATGATCGTGCTGGGCTTCGTCGCGGCAAAGTATCTGTTCTGACGCGCCCTTTAGCGTCCTGAGTGCGTCGCGCGTCGCTCATGGGCTTTTCGCCCGTCCATAGCGACAGCGTATGGACGCTCCATGCTCCTGCTCAGGCCGCAAAATTGCGCGCCAGAAGAACGGAACATTCAATCCTGTTCCAACTCGCTGGACTGGACGTAATCGTCCGGCGCGGGCTCGCCTTCTGACGGCGCGTCCTCGCGCGGCGGCAGTTCGGTGCCCGGCGCGGCCGTGGTTTCGGCGATGGATTTCAGCGCCGCACCCTTCTTGGCGGCGCGCTTCTGGGCGCGTTCGAACTTGGCGCTGGCGCGGGTCACGGCCAGGTCCAGCTCCAGCTGCGAACACAGGCCCAGTGTCACCGGGTCCACCGCCTTGATATTGGCCGCGTTCCAGTGCGAACGCTCGCGGATCTTGGCGATGGTGGCCTTGGTGGTGCCGATCAGCTTGATGATGTCACTGTCGGTGAATTCGGGATGATTGCGGATCAGCCAGTAAACTGCATCGGGCTTGTCCTGGCGCTTGCTGACCGGCGTGTAGCGCGGGGCGCGCTTCTGGCGCACGGTCGGCATCTTGTGCTTGGGCGCGGCCATCTTCAGGCGCTTCTTGGGATTGGCTTCGGCTTCGGCGATCTGTTCGCGGGTGAGCTGGCCGGTTGCGACCGGGTCCTGGCCCTTGATGCCCTTGGCGACGTCTTCGTCGGCGATGCCTTTGACTTCTAGCGGATGCAGGCCGCAGAAATCGGCGATCTGTTCGAAGGACAGGCCGGTATTGTCCACCAGCCAGACGGCGGTGGCTTTGGGCATCAGGGGCTTCTGTTCGACGGCCATGGTATTTCTCTCCCGTTGAGCGGAAGGCCTATCCGGGCCCGCCGCCCCTCGTCAGGTTAATCCTTTCGAGGAATGCGGGTGTTTTAGCGGTGCCTACCGGCCAGCGCAAAGATTTTCAGGCCATCCGCAGCAGTATTTTGCCGATATGGCCGGTTTTGGCCATGAATTCATGGGCTTGCTGCGCCTGATCGAGGGCAAATTCCCGCGCCACAACCGGCTGGATCTTTGACCCCATCAGCGGCCAGACCGTTTCCAGCAGGGCATCGCGGATGGCCCGCTTTTCGATGTCGGTGCGCGGACGCAGGGTGGTGGCGCCTAAGGTCAGCCGTTTGGCGAGAACGGGCGCGAAATTCACTTCCGTCTTGAACCTCTTTTGATAGGCGATGTTGACGATGCGCCCGCCAATCGCAGCGGCATCGATGTTGCGCTGGACATAATCGTCACCAACCATGTCCAGGATCACGTCCACGCCTAGGCCGCCAGTTTCGTCCTTCACGGCGGCGACGAAATCTTCCGTTCGGTAGTTGATGGCGCGTGCCGCGCCGAGCTTGCGTGCCGCGCTGCATTTTTCGTCGCTGCCCACGGTGGCGAAAACGCGATGGCCCAGACCTGCGAACATCTGGATCGCCATGCTGCCGATGCCACTGGTGCCGCCATGCACCAGCAAGGTTTCGCCTGGCGCAAGGCGGCCCGTATCCACGATATTGGTCCAGGCGGTGAATGCGGCTTCGGGCAGGGCGGCCGCCGCAACAAGCTCCATGCCGGCGGGGACCGGCAGCACCGATCCGGCATCGGCCAGCGCATAGTCCGCATAGCCGCCGCCGGATAGCAGGGCGCAGGCGGGGTCGCCCACCGACATCTGCTCAACGTCTTGGCCGAGCGCGGCGATGGTGCCGGAGACTTCCAGACCCAGGATTGGGGAAGCGCCCGGCGGCGGCGGATAAAATCCGCGCGCCTGCAGCAGATCGGCATTGTTCAGCCCCGCCGCGGTCACGGCAATCAGGACCTGGCCGCGCCCCGGCACGGGCCGGGGCTCCTCGGCCAGCAGCAGGGAATAGTCCCTGCCGGGATTGGAAATATGAATGGCTCTCATGGCTTGCGCGCTGCTTTGGGCGGCAACACACTAGGGCCAAACCAGGAGCTTTGGCAGATGGACCCGGATGATCTTCAGCGCAAGAAGCTGCCCGATATCGTGCTGGGTGAAGATATTTCCGCGCTTTCCGCGCATGAACTGGAACAGCGCATCGCGCGGCTGGATACGGAAATCGCGCGCTGCCGCGAAGCGATAACAGCGCGCCATGCCACGAAATCGGCGGCGGAAAACTTCTTCAAGAAGTAAATGCGTGAAGCGTCAATGTTAATACGCACAACAAGAATATGGCGCCGCCGCGGTTTGCCTCGCAGTTCCCGCCATTTACCAACCATGGGGCCTTGCGATTCGCGGAAGGCTTGCTAGCGTCCGGTCCATCAGTGGGGACAAGAATGCAGAATATCGAGACCGAAAGTTTCACCGATACCGCCATGTTCGACCGCACCTTCGATGAAGGCATGGCGCTGGTCGAAGAGACCGCGCGTTATCTGGACGGCAGGGGGCGCGAGGAAGCACGTGTGCTGCCGCGCAAGGCCGCCATGCTCTATGCCGGCGAAAGCATGCGCGTCACTACCCGCCTGATGCAGGCCGCCAGCTGGCTGTTGGTGCAGCGCGCGGTGCGCGACGGTGACATGGAACGCGATGACGCCATGAATGACCGTTATCGCCTCGGCAGCCGCGAAATCTGCCTTGGCTCCTGCGCCGAGGATACCGAGCCGCTGCCGCACGAGCTTAAGGACCTGTTGGTGCGCAGCGACAGTCTGTACCGCCGCATCGCGCGGCTGGACGATATCCTGTTCGGCGAGGGCGAAGTTCCTTCGGCCGGCGCGCGTGGTCAGCAGGATGCTTTGGCCCAGGCCTTCGCGTCCAAGTAAGCGCCATCTCGCACAAACAAAAACGCCGCCGGGTGACCGGCGGCGTTTTGTATTTGCGTGTGTGAGACCGCTTACGGGGCCTTCACGAAGCTGGCAAACTTCTTGTTGAAGCGGGTCAGACGGCCGCCGCGGTCCATCAGCTTGGCGTCGCCGCCAGTCCAGGCCGGGTGGGTCGAAGGATCGATGTCCAGGGTGATCTTCTGGCCCGCAGTGCCATGGGTGGTGCGGGTCCGGTAGGTGGTGCCGTCGTTCAGCTGAACGTCGACAAAGTGATAATCGGGGTGGATGCCCTTTTTCATGATCTTTGGTGACCTTTCGATGGCGCCCATTTCCGACGGGTGCAGGGGCGGGCTTATAAGGGAGGGGGCGTGGGCCCGCAAGGCGTCAATGGCCGCTTTGGCGGGCCTGACAATCCCTATATACAACCGGGGCTTAACGAACAGGCGATCCCTTGGCCGGAGACGATTTTGCGAAGGAAACCGCCCGGGTGGCGGCGGGACGGCCCAAGGGGCGGTCCCTGGCCCCCCTGCGCGGACTTCTGCCCTTTCTGAAGCCCTATCGGGGCCGGATCACGGTCGCCGCCCTGGCCCTGCTGGCCTCCTCCGCCGCGACCTTGGCGCTGCCCCAGTTCGCCCGGGGCCTGATCGATGCCCAGGGGCTTTCGGCCGAGCAGGCCCATGCCCTGGTCGATTTCTATTTCGCCTTTGTGGTGGCCGCCGCCGTGCTGGGCCTGTCCTCGGCCATCCGTTTCTATCTGGTCACCTGGCTGGGCGAGCGGGTGGTGGCCGATATCCGCAAGGCGGTGTTCGACAATGTGTTGGGCCTGTCGCCGCAATTCTTTGAAGTCACCCGCACCGGCGAAGTGTTGTCGCGCATGACCGCCGACACCACGCTGATCCAGACCGTGGTGGGCACTTCGGCCTCGCAGGCGGCGCGCCATCTGGTCACCCTGACAGGCGGCCTGACTTTGATGTTCGTCACCAGCCCCAAGCTAGGGCTGCTGGTGGTTGCCGCCGTGCTGGTGGTGCTGGTGCCGATGCTGTTGTTCGGCCGTTGGGTGCGAAAGCTTTCCCGTGCCAGCCAGGACTCCATCGCCGATACCGCCGCGCGCGGCACCGAGACCTTGAACGCCGTGCCCACGGTGCAGGCCTTCACCCAGGAAAATTACGAACGCCGCGCCTTTGCCGCCGCCGTCGAACGCGCCTTTGATTTTGCCCGCCGCCGCACCCTGGCGCGCGCCGTGCTGACGGCGGTGGCGATCTTCACCGCCTTTGCCAGTCTCGCGACGGTGGGACTGGTCGGGCTGCATGACATGGTCCTGGGCCGGCTGACCGGCGGCGATCTTGTGGCCTTTATCATTTATGGCTTTCTCACCGGCGGCGGCGTCGGCGCCTTGAGCGAAACCTGGGGCGATTTGCAGCGCGCGGCGGGCGCCTCGGAGCGGTTGATGGAATTGCTGCATGAGGTGCCGGCCATCCGCCCGCCGGCCAATCCGCTGCCGCTGCCGCCCAGGCCGGGCGGCGCGGTGCGGTTTGAAAATGTCACTTTTCAGTACCCCGCGCGCCCCGACTTCAAGGCGCTGAACAATTTCTCGCTGGATGTCGCCAGCGGCGAGGCGGTGGCGCTGGTCGGCCCCAGCGGCGCGGGCAAGTCCACCGTCTTCCAGTTGATGCTGCGCTTCTTCGAAGTCCAAACCGGCAGCATCCGGTTTGACGGCATCGACATCACCCAGCTTGATCCCATCGTGCTGCGCCAGAAGATCGCCGTTGTATCGCAGGATCCGGTGATCTTTTCCGGCAGCATCGCGGCCAATATCCGCTATGGCCGCGAAGAGGCCAGCGACGCCGAGGTGCGCGCTGCCGCCGATGCCGCCGCGGCGTCCGAATTCATCGAAAAGCTGCCGGAAGGTTTCGAAACCTTGGTGGGCGAGCGCGGCATCACCTTGTCGGGCGGCCAGCGCCAGCGTCTGGCAATCGCCCGCGCCATCCTGCGCGATGCGCCGCTGCTGCTGCTGGACGAAGCCACCAGCGCGCTGGATGCGGAGAATGAACGGCTGGTGCAGACCGCGCTGGCGAACCTGATGGTGGGCCGCACCACGCTGGTGATCGCGCATCGTTTCTCCACCATCCAGCGCCTCAAGCGCATTGTGGTGATGGAGGATGGCCGTGTGGTGGCCGAAGGCAGCCATGGCGAACTGATGGCGGGCGGCGGCCTCTATGCGCGCCTGGCAAAGCTGCAATTTTCGGATACACCGCAATGAGAAGTTTCCGGCGCGCCTGGCGGATGACTGCCGTCATGCTGGTCCTGGCGCTGGTGTTTTTTATCGGCCGCATGCTGTGGGCAAATGGGCTGTTTTCAAGCACGCAAACCGGCTTTTCCGGCAGTTGCCGGGTGCTGTCCAACATTCCCGGCGCAACCGATATCGAAGTGGCCGGCGGCATGGCCTATGTCGCGGTGGCCAATGCGCGCGGGCCCCGCGATGCCGACGGCATCTATGCCCTTCCCCTGAACGGCACGGGCAGGCTGACAAAGCTGCCTGGCACGCCCAAGGATTTCCATCCGCGGGGGCTGGGTCTTTATCGCTCGCCCGACGGCAGCGGGGTCTTCCTGCTGGCGGTTAACCGCCGGTCAGGAGCGTCGGCAGCCGCCGGAGCGACCAATGGAAAAGTCCGGTTCAGCATCGACTCGTTTGAAGTCACCAATCCGGCAACCACGCCGGCGCTGGTATCGCAAGGGACCATCAGCAGCGGCCTTCTTACCGATCCCCAGGATGTCGCCGCTTCGGGCGCCGGCAGTTTCTATGTCAGCAACGGCATCGCCATCCCGGCCTTCCTGCGGCCACTGGCCGATTGGGGCGCGGTGCCGGGCTCCAGCATCCTGCATTTCAACGGCATGATGTTCCGCACCGTGGCCGAAGATGTCTATGGCGCGCGTGGGTTGTTGCTGACCCCGGACGGCAACCAGCTTCTGGTTGCCAGCATGACTACCCGCAGCCTGAAATCCTTCAATCGCGAAATGATGACCGGCAATCTCACCGAAGGTGGATCGCTTACCCTGGATATCGCGCCCGAAAATATCACCTTGGACAGCCGGGGCGAGGTCTGGGTGGCGGGCCATGCCAACCTGATCCAATGGCGCGATTTTCTGACCGATCCCGACCACCGCCCGTCATCGCAGGTCTTTCGGGTCAGCCTGGCGAACGGCGTCCCGCAACTGGCGCAGCATGTCTATGGCAATGGCGGCGGGGATATCGCGGCCGCCGGGGTAGCCGCATCGGCCGGCAAACGACTTCTGATCGGATCCTCGCTGGATGGCAAGCTGCTGGATTGCAGTCTTTAGGCGCGACCAATAAAAAAGGCGCCCGGTGGGGGCGCCTTTTTGGATTACGGCAGACCACTTAAGCGACCTGAACGATCTCTTTGCCATTGGGATCGCGCAGCACATAGCCGCGGCCCCAGACGGTTTCGATGTAGTTGGCGCCTTCGGTGGCGGCGGCCAGCTTCTTGCGCAGCTTGCAGATGAAGACGTCGATGATCTTCAGCTCCGGCTCGTCCATGCCGCCATAAAGATGGTTGAGGAACATTTCCTTGGTCAGGGTGGTGCCCTTGCGCAGTGAGAGCAGCTCCAGCATCTGATATTCCTTGCCGGTCAGATGCACGCGGGCGCCGTCGACTTCCACGGTCTTGGCGTCCAGGTTGACGGTGAGCTTGCCAGTGGTGATAATCGACTGGCTGTGGCCCTTGGAGCGGCGCACGACCGCCTGGATACGGGCGACCAGCTCGTCCTTGTGGAAGGGCTTGGTCATGTAATCGTCGGCGCCGAAGCCCAGCGCCTTGACCTTAGCTTCGACAATGGCGTTGCCGGACAGGATCAGGACCGGGGTCTGCACCTTGCCGCCCCGCAAGGCCTTGAGAACCTCGAAGCCCGACATGTCGGGAAGCTGCAGGTCCAGCACGATGATGTCGTAATCATAAAGCTTACCGAGATCGATACCTTCTTCACCGAGGTCGGTTGTGTAAACGTTAAGGCCCTCGCTGCGCAGCATCAGTTCGATGCTTCGCGCCATGGCGCTGTCGTCTTCAATCAGCAATACGCGCATGTCAGGCCCCTTCTCTCTTACTTAACGTCGGACATGCCCTGCAGGGTGCAGAACACGGTTAACCGCTTTCCAAAAGGTAAGCGCAAATAGTTAACAGCAGCTTTAACTTGGCCCTTTGGCTTCAGCCCTTGCTCATCCCGGATTAAGGCCGGGAAAGGATTGGGGGTGCCACCATCGCCTTGATTCGATTTGTTAAGTTTACCTACATTTAAATGGTTGGCCTTAAGATGAGGTCGGACGGACGGTAGAAAACTGTCCGCATAAGGATTTTTATGCCGCGCTTTGCTCAAGGATATTGAGGGGATTCCCACCCTGACCCGCTTCGGCCGGGTGGCCCGGATCGAGGGCCTGGCAGTGGAAGTCACCGGCGCCCAAGGGGTCGTCAGCCTAGGTGGCCAGTGCCGCATAACCATCAGAAATAACAAGAAAATACCCTGTGAAGTGGTCGGCTTTCGCGATGGCCGGGCCTTGGTCATGCCGCTAGGTCCGCTGGACGGAATCAGCCTTGGGGCGCGTGCCGATTTCGAGGACAGCCCGGTTTCCATTTATCCGTCAAAAGCCTTGCTGGGGCGGGTAATCGACGGTTTTGGCGAGACCACGGACGGCAAGGGGGCGCTGCCCCAGGGCACCATTGCCTATCCGCTCAAGGCGCCGCCGCCCGACGCCATGCGCCGGGGCCGGGTAGGCCGCAAGCTGGATCTGGGCATCCGCGCCCTCAACGCCTTTGCCACCTGCTGCGCCGGCCAGCGTATCGGCATTTTTTCGGGCTCGGGCGTGGGCAAATCCACCCTGATGTCCATGCTGGCGCGCAATTCCGGCGCCGATGCCATCGTGATCGGCCTGATCGGCGAGCGTGGCCGCGAAGTGAAGGAATTCATCGAGGACGATCTGGGCACCGAAGGCCTGGCCCGTTCCGTCATGGTCGCCGCGACGTCTGACGAGGCGCCGCTGGTGCGCCTGCAGGCTGCTTACGTGGCCATGACCGTGGCCGAACAGCTGCGCGACTAGGGGCTGAATGTGCTGCTGCTGATGGATTCGGTGACGCGCTTCGCCATGGCCCAGCGCGAAATCGGCCTGTCGGCGGGCGAGCCCCCGGCGCCGGAGGCGCCAATGGAAAGACCGGTACGATCACCGGCCTGTTTACCGTATTGGTGGAAGGCGACGACCATAATGAACCTGTGGCCGATGCGGTGCGCGGCATTCTGGACGGCCATATCGTTTTGGAACGTGCCATTGCGGAACGGGGCCGGTTTCCAGCCATCAACATTCTCAAATCGGTCAGCCGCGCCATGCCCGGCTGTAACAGCGAATCCGAGCAAAGCCTTGTTTTACAAGCCCGCGGCCCGCTGACCATTTACGAAGATATGGCAGAGTTGATCCGGCTTGGCGCCTACAAGGCTGGCACGAATCCTGAAGTGGACAACGCAGTCAGGCTCTATCCGCAGCTTGAGGCCTTCCTGGCCCAGGGCAAAAAAGAGCAGGTTACCTTGAGCCAGGGTTATGACGCGTTGTCCGATATCATGGCCATCGCGGAAGGGAGTGCGCGATGAATCGGACAGATACGCTGCTGCGCCTCAAGCGCTTCCGCGTCGATGAAATGAAACGCCGTATTGCCTCGATCGACGCCATGAGGTGCGATCTGGAGCGCAAGCTGGCCGACCTGGACGACATGTGGCTCGCGAAAAACAGCGGGCCGGCGACAGCGATATCGGCCGGCTGGCCTTCCGGTCCTTCCTGCGTTCGATTTAATCGCGCCGCGAAAATCTGCGCACCACGCTCAAGGAGATCGAGCGCGAACATGCTGCCGCGCAGATGGACCTTTCCAACGCGTTCCAGGATCTGAAGTCTCTGGAAGTCGCTACCAAGCAGCAGGCCAAGCGCCTGGCGGAAATGCAGGCACGGCGTCAGCAGGCGCGGATGGATAAAATGGCGCTTGTGCGTCATTTGCGCAAGCCCACGCTGCGCAGCGCCTAGCGCGATGGATTTTACGTCCTGAGTGCGCCGCTCGTCGCTTATGGGCTTTCGCCCACCGCGCTCCTCACTCCTGCTCAGGCCCTAAAATCCATCGCGCTTTGAAGTTGGGGATTTAGATAACAATTGCCAGAAAGGCGATCGACAGGATCGCCACACCCACGCCGCGCATGATCAGCGTGCTCCAGGGTGTCAGGGGCTCGGCGCCCTTTTCCCAGTCCATCTCGCGCATCTGCAGCGATTGCTGGCGCGCAAAGAACAGGTGATCATGCCGGTAATCGGCATAGGCAGAAATCGCAAAACCTTTCCCGCGCGGGGCGGGCATTCCAATGGCTGACATTGTCCTAGACCCTCAAGTTCAAAGGTCCCTCCGCCCCAAATAACGCGGCTGCCGATTCCAGCGTTCCCGATTTTTCCAAAAGGGCTGGGCATGTGTGGTAAAAAGGCCGCGAAACTGCGGGTTTCGCCCAAGTTCCGCCTTCTGGTTGAACGGCTCTGGCGCTGGCCTATCATTATCAAGCGAGTCGCGGGGCATCACGAATGTCATTTTCGGAAACAATCTCCCCCTTTTTGGGGCGCTGCGCCTTCGTCTGGTTCTACCTGACGACCGCCATGCACATCATGGCCAATTTCCACGGCACCGCCGCGATGCTCAGCGCCAAGCATGTGCCGCTGGCGCCGACCGTGGTTCTGGTGGCGCTGATTCTGATCTTCATGGGTTGCTTCTCGCTGCTGCTGGGTTGGCAGACCCGTCATGGCGCGGTGATGCTGTTCGGCCTGACCATTGTGGCAGCAGTGACGCTGCACGATTTCTGGCGCATCAGCGATACGGCCCTGCGCGCCGCGGAGTTCGGGATTCTCGCCCGCGACATCGCGATCTGCGGCGGCCTGCTGCTGATGGTGGGAATGGGGCCGGGGCCCTTTGCCATAGATAATCGCGGCAAAGGCGGCGGCAAGAGGCGCTAGTCTTTTGTGCCCTGAGTGCGTCGCTTGTTGCTCATGGGCTTAAGCCCAAATCGCTCCTCGCTCCTGCTCAGGTCACAAAATCCTGCGTGCCTTAACGTCTAGTGTGAACTGATGTCCAGCAGCAGGGCCGCCAGGGCGCTAGGTTCCAGCATTTCTAGAGCGTCTTCGGGCCGCGGGCCCTGGGTGACATGGGCCAGCCGCGCGCCGCCGGTGATGGCGGCCAAGGCGGCACGTGCGGTCCACATTGGTGACGATGACGCGGCGGAAGCGGAAGGCCCACACGATGTCGCTGACATCCTCGGCATTGTTCAGCGCCGAAATCACGCCGATGGTTTCCACGCCTTCAATATCGCCAAGCGCGCTGAAGGTGCTGGCGGCGCGGGCGTTAAGGGGGGTGAAGCCGCCGGCCTCCATCACCGTCAGAAGCTCAGACGGATTGGTGCCGGTGCGAAACAGCGCCAGCCCGCCGTCGGCGCGGGCCAGTTCGGTCTTGCGGCCGATCAGCTTGGCGGTATGGACGATCTTGGCGGCGACGGCGGTTTTTCCGGCGCCGGCCGGACCGACCAATAGGATGCCGCGCGCTTTTTCGAAATCGATCGATATCGGCCTTGGCCTGATGCAGGCCCTGCGCGATATCGCGGTGGCGGATTCGGGCGACAGCTTTGCCGCCGGTCCCACGCTGAACGCCGCCCAGAACAGCTTCCTGACGGGCATGATAGCGACCACCGGTTCGGTCGCCGTCGACCTCAACGCCGCCACGGCTGCCAATGGCTATGTCGCGGGCCGCCTGTCCGACGCCCAGACCCAGCAGGCGTCGATGACCACGCTCTATAAGAGTTTTGTGTCCAATATCCAGGATACCAACATGGCCGACGCCGCCACCCAGCTGTCGCTGAACCAGACCCAGCTGTAGGCCGCGCTGCAGGTTACCGCCGGGCTACACCAGCTTTCGCTGCTGAATTACCTGTCGCCGGGCCTCTAAAACCGGCTTTTCTCGCGGTGTGAGGCGCGGTTGCGCCAGCAACAAAACTGCCCAATAGGCGGTTTTGCGTACCGGATGCCCGGTGCCTGGGCGAGGGGCCGGCCCCAAATTCTTGCGGTTCCATGCTCTCGCGCTTATAGGACCGGCCATGACCGCTACCGCCCTCAAGCCCGGAAGCCGCGTGGTCGCGGCCATGTCCGGAGGAGTCGACTCCTCCGTCACCGCCGCGCTGCTCAAGCGTCAGGGCTATGACGTGATCGGCATTACCCTGCAGCTCTACCCGTCCGACAATCAGCCGTCCCGCAAGGGCGCCTGCTGTGCCGGCGCCGACATCTATGACGCCAAGCGCGTGGCCCAGAGCCTGGACATCCCCCATTACGTGCTGGATTACGAAAGCCGCTTCCGCAAAAACGTGATCGAGGATTTCGCTCAAAGCTATGCCAAGGGCGAGACGCCTATTCCCTGCGTGCGTTGCAACGAGCGGGTGAAGTTCGCCGATCTGCTGGATACCGCGCGTGAACTGGGCGCCGAAGCGATGGCCACCGGCCATTATGTCCGAAGGGTAGAAGGCGCGGGCGGTGCTGAGCTGCATGCCGCCGCGGATAGTACCCGCGACCAGAGCTATTTCCTATTCGCCACCACCCAGGCGCAGCTCGACTATCTGCGCTTTCCCTTAGGGGACATGGAAAAGAGCGCGGTGCGCGCCATCGCCGCCGAACTGAAACTCATCAATGCCGCCAAGCCCGACAGCCAGGATATCTGTTTTGTACCGCAGGGCCATTACAGCAACATTGTGAGCCGGGTGAAGCCCGATGCGGCGCGCCCCGGCGATATCGTGGACCTGTCGGGCGCGGTGCTGGGCCGCCATGACGGCATCGTCCATTTCACCGTCGGCCAGCGCAAGGGGCTGGGACTTTCCGGCAATGACGAACCGCTGTTCGTGCTCAAGCTGGATCCGGTCAATGACCGGGTGGTGGTGGGGCCGCGCGCGGCGCTGGGCTCGTCCAGCATCACGTTGCGCGAAGTGAACTGGCTGGGACCGCAAAACGCGCCGTTTGAAGCGCGGGTCAAGGTGCGTTCCATGCGCCCGCCGGTTGCTGCCCTGGTGACGCCGCTGGCGGGTGGAACCGCACGGGTGGAACTTGCCGCCCCCGAAAACGCTATCGCGCCCGGTCAGGCCTGCGTTTTTTATGAGGCTTCCAGCAGCCGCGTGCTGGGTGGCGGCTGGATCACCGCCGAGGCCGCGGCGGCGTAAAGCCAGCGAAACGTCGTCGAAACCTCTCGAAACTTGACACCGGCAGGGGGGCATTTTACACCCCGCGCCCGGACCAGCAGGCGGTCCGAACCTTCGGTTTGGCAGCGTAGCTCAGTGGTAGAGTAGGGGAATCATAATCCTTTGGTCGCAGGTTCAAATCCTGCCGCTGCTACCAACCGGTTCAATGACTTAGGTATTTTCTCTAAAACACAAATACCCTTCGGGGTAACGTTTAGGGTAACAGATCGCGATGCTAGCCGAGCCTTCTTTGCGAAACGGCTCTGTCCTCTGAGAGCCTTGATCTGACCGATACCGCGGTGGCGCTCTATCGCATCGCCGGCGGGAGCGTGAATTTCCGTCCCAACCTGGAAGTTGCCGAAATCTGTTTCGCCGACCCCGCCCATCCCCCTGCAGGGTGCAGCGGCGCCACCCTTCGCCGCCTTGCCGAGCTCAGCGGCGCGGCTTCGCCCAGTCCGACCTTGTAGTGCTTGCCTTTTGGGGGCATGGCCTTTAGCAAAAAAAGCCATGAACGCACGGACTCAAAGCGGGTTGGTTTCCCCATGGCAGATCCGGCTGGAAGCGCCCGGTGATGTGGCGCGCATCGACGCACTGAACGCCGACAGTTTCGGTCCGGGCCGTTTCACCAAATCCGCTTATCGCTTGCGCGAAGGCGTGTCGCCGATCGCCGCCTTGTCTTTTGTTGCCGTGGAAGGTGATGTCCTGCGCGGCTCGGTGCGCTTCTGGCCGGTTAAGGTCGGCGGCCATGAAGAATTGTTTCTGGGACCCTTGGCGGTGCAAAGCGACCAGCGCGGCCGCGGCATCGGCATTGCCCTGATGCAGGCCGGCATTGCCGCCGCCCAGCAAGGCCCTTGGCGCGGCATTCTTTTGATCGGTGACGAGCCTTATTACACCCGGGTGGGTTTTTCGCGCCTGCCGCCGGGGCGCGTGCGCTTTCCCGGCCCCGTGGACCAGAACCGCATTCTGGGTCTTTCGCTGAAGGCCGGCGAACTGCTCAACCTGTCGGGCGAAGTGCGGCGCGGCGGAATCGACGATCCGGTCTGCGCATCGGGCGCCGGAGTAGGTTGAACTCAACATCTCCCCATGGCCGGCCCTGAGCCGGCCATCCAGAATTGGACACAGCGGTGGATTCTGGATGGGCGGGTCAAGCCCGCCCATGGAGGTTTGAAGAATTCAACGCCCCTCTAGTCTCCACGCCAAGAGCAGCGCACCGACGATCAGCAGCAGCGCCAGCCATTGCGGCAGCAGTTTCTGCTGCTCCAGCGCGGTGACGCGATAGGCGCCATTGTTGCGCAGCCCGATCCAGCCCGTGCCGCTGGCGGTGTCGCCGCTGCCGACGCGCCGTACGTCCGGCACGCCGTCCGCAAGCCATTGCACACTGCCGCCGCTGGCATCGGCCACCGGCTGCAACAGTTCGGCGCTGGCGCGCATGTCGGCAACTTCCTTGGGATTGAGCGGTCCGGCCGCCGTCACGGCCGACAGGATGCCGTCACTGGCGCGGTAGAGGCCCAGCTCCCCCGCTTTGGCGGTGGCGCGCCAGATGCCGGGCTCCGCCTTGGTCAGCTGCAGCGCCACTTGGCGGCCGGACGGCATGGTCAGGCTTACCGGCGGGGTCTTTTCCCCCATGGTGCGGCGGGTGATGCGCACCTCATTGCCGACCACATCCAATGACAGGGCCTCGGCCTCCAGTTCCGGCTCCTTCATCAGCCAGTGCGCCAGGCGGCGCAGCAATTCGGCCTGCGGTCCGCCGCCCTCAAAGCCGCGTGCCCACAGCCAGGTCTGGTCGCTCATCAGTTCGGCGACCCGGCCCTTGCCCACCTGGTCCAGCACCAGCAGCGGCTGTCCGGTATTGCTGGCCATTACCGTCTGACCCGCGACCTTGTTGCTGCTGATGACGCGGAACCAGCGGCCCCAGGTCGGCGCCGCCTTGTCCATATTGCGGCCCGGCAATTCGCGCGTCACCGGATGGGCCATGCCGTCCTGCGTCACCTGCGGACGAAAGCCGCCGGTGACGATCTGTCCCGTGGGCTGGGCGGGCAATATCTGGCTGAGCGGGGTGCGGTAGATGCTTTCCGGTCCGGCGAATTCGGGCCCCGAGGAAATCAGCAGCGCGCCGCCTTCCTGCACATAGTTGGCGATATTCTGGAAATAGGCGAAGGGGAGGATGCCGCGCTCGCGATAGCGGTCGAACACCACCAGATCGAACGAGCCCAGCTTCTCCAGGAACAATTCGCGATAGGGAAAGGCGATCAGCGACAATTCGTTGATCGGGGTCGTGTCCTGCTTGTCCGGCGGCCGCAGGATGGTGAAGTGGATCAGGTCGACCGACGGATCGGCCTTCAGAAGATTGCGCCACACCCGCTCGCCGGCATGGGGTTCACCTGACACCAGCAGCACCCGCAGCCGGTCGCGCACCCCCGACACCGTCACCACGGCATGATTGTTCTGCATCGTCAGCTCGGCCGGACCCTGGCCCGCCGACAATTCGATCAGATTCTCGCCTTCATGCGTCACGGGCACGCGGATATCGGTATCCTGGCCCACCGGCACCAGCCGGTTGCCGAAGGCCTTGCCGTCGATGCGGATGTTCAAGACCGCGCTGGTCTCGCTGCTGCCGCCCAGATCATCGATGCGCAGCCGCATGGTGGCCTGCTGGCCGACAATGGCGAAGCGCGCCGCGGTCATCACCATCAGCTTGCGGTCCTTTTCGCCGCGCCCGCCCGCCACCAACACCTGCAGCGGCGCCTTCAGCGACAGATACTCGGGGCTTGGCGCATCATGCACCTGGCCGTCGGTGATCAGGATGGCGCCCGCGACACGGCCTTGCGGCACGTCGGCCAGGGCCGCGTTGAGCGCGGCGAAGGCCTGGGTGCCGTTATTCTCGCCGGTGGCGGTGGTGGTGATGGAGGTTTCGCGCACCACCAGATCGGGCTGGGCGGCCAGCATCTTGCGAATGTGCGCCCGGGCGGCTTCGGCCTGGGCGCTACGTTTGCCCAGGGTCATGCTCTGCGAACGGTCGGTGACGATGACGGCGACATCGGGCAGCGAGGCGCGCTGCTCCTTGACCAGCATGGGGCCGGCAAGCGCGAACAGCAGCACGGTGAAGGCCAAGCCGCGCGCCCAGGCGCCCCGGGCGCGCATGAAGATACTGTATAAAGTGATCAGCAGCGCGATCACGGCCAGCGCGGTGAGCAGGCTGAGCGGAAGGACCGGGGCGAAGGCCAGACGGGTCATCGCCGTTCATTCCCCAGCCGTTGCAGCAGGGCCGGCGCATGCACCACATCGGTCTTGTAGTTGCCGGTCAGGGCATAGATCACCAGATTGATGCCGAAGCGCAGCGCCATCTCGCGCTGCAATTCGCCGCCCGGCGAGGGCGCGGACAGAAAGCGGCCATTGGCATCCACCGCCCAGGCGGCGGCCCAGTCATTGCCGCCGATGATGACCGGCGACACGCCATCGCCGCCCCGCGCCGGCGGTGCGCCATTCTTATTTTCATTTCCCTGGGGCGCGGGCGGCAGATTCTCGACCCACAGCCGTCCGCCGGTCCAGCGGCCGGGAAAGTCGCGCAGGATATAAAAGGCCTTGGTCAGGACATGGTCGGACGGAAGGGGCGCCAGCCTTGGCATGTCCAGCCCGCTGGTGATCCGCCGCAGGGTCTGCTCGCCGGGCGAACTGGCGCCGCGCACCGCCCCCAGGCTGAGATCGCGGGTGTCGAACAGGATGGTGCCGCCCTGGCGCATGAAGTCCGCGACCTTGGACTGCGCCCGGGGGGAAAGGCTTTTGGCCCGAGGGTCCATCGGCCAGTAGAGTAGCGGATAAAATGAGAGATCGTCGCGCTCCGGATCGACGCCGATCGGCTCCAGCGGTTCGTAAGAGGTGCGGGCGCGCAGGGCGAACCCCAATCCCGTCAGCCCCGCCTCACTGGTCGCATCGACATCGGCCAGCCCCGTCTTCACATAGGCCAGCCGCGTATCCAGCGCCGCCTTCATCGCGGTGGCGTCGTCGGCCCGCGCCTGATTCACAATCTGGGGCATCAGCAACAGGAAAGCCGCCGCCCCGCCGATCCATCTGAGTTTGTTCGGGGTGAAGCCGCGCAGCCACAGCGCCAGCAAGGCATCGAACAGCAGCAGCGCCATCGCCGCCGCCAGCAGATAGGGCTCCAGCGCGCGGGCCTGGGTGTCGCCATAGGGCTGGAGGGTCCCTTGCAAGGGCGTCAACGTGTCGTTGGCGGCAACGGTGTTGAGCGCGCTTTCCACCTCATGGGCGCCGTACAGGCCCGGCGGATGGCGCGGGGAAACGCGGGTGCGCGAGAACTGGCGCGCCGGAATTGGCGCGACATCCGCGCCTGGTGCTGTCGCTTGCGCAAATCCGTCCAGCACCGACACCGGCGGCAGGCTGGTCAGCCCCGCCAGATCGCGCGCCGGGGTGCCGGCCGACAGCGCCATCAACCGCTTGAGCATATCGACATAAAGTCCCGAGATCGGCAGCGACGACCAGGTCGGGCTTGCCGTGATGTGGAACATCACGATCCAGCCCTGGCCTTCGCCGCGTGTGGTGATCAGCGGCGTGCCGTCGCTCAAGCGCGCCCAGGCGCGATTGTCGATTTCGGAAGACGGTTCGGCCAGCACCTGGCGCGATACCGTGACTTCATTTGGAATCTCCAGCCCATTGAAAGGCGACAGAGCAGAGAAGGGCGCCAGGCGCTGCGGCGCCGACCAGGCCATGGCGCTGCCGAGATAACGCCCGCCGACCCGCAAGGCCACCGGCACCAGATCGTCGGTGCCATTGGTGACACGGTCGCCGGCGAAGCGGATCAGCATGCCGCCCTTGGCGACAAAGTCCTTTACGCGCTGCTGATCGGTGCCGGAAATCTGCGCCACGTCGGCCAGCAGCAGGACCGATACATTCTTGTCCAAAAGCGCCGAGATGGTGCCCTTGGAAATTTCCGCATAGGGCGAAAGCGCGCGCTCGATATAATAAACGTCGGACAGCAGCGGCTGTCCTTCGCCGCTGGTCTCCGACACGATGCCGGCGCTGCGCTGGGCGGCGCCCCTGTCCAGCAGCTGCACCGCACCGGCGCTGTCTTCGCCGGTGACGGCGAGGCGGGCGGTGGCGTTGCGCACTTCCATCGGCAGGGCGATATGGCCGCGGGCGCGGGTTTCGCCGCGCGCAAAGCGCACCCGGGTGGCGGCCAGGGTTTCGCCGCGCCTCCCGATGGCGGCGACTTCGGCTTCCTGCATCGCGCCCGGCTGCGCGCGCAGGGCGGTGACGGCAAAGCCACTGGCGTCGCGCGTCACCGGCAGCAATCCCAATGGCAGGCGCTCGGGGGCATAGACCAGCGCGCCGTCATAGCGGTTCAAGGCGTCGCGCAGCGGCTTGCTGTTGTTTTCGATGCCGTCGCTCAGCCAGTACAGTGCCGGCGCGGCGGTGAACTTGAACCGTCCCAGCGCCGTGGCGGCGGCGTTGCGGTCGCCGGGCCAGGGCATCGGCTTCAATTCCTTGGCGATGCGCGCTGCCTCGCCTTCGTTGAGCAGTCCGGTGGGCGCGGCGCCGGCGGTCGGGATAATCGCCACCGCGCGGCCGCGCGCGCTGTGCAGCAGGTCGGCGATCAGTTCCTGGCGCTGGTTCCAGTCCTTGGCGGCGGTCCAGCCATTGTCCACCACCAGCACCAGCGGACCGGGCGCCGTCAGTTGCGGCGGGCGGCCCAGCAGCGGATCGGCCAAAGCCAGGATCAGCAGCGCGGCTGCCAGCAGGCGCAGCAGCAGCAGCCACCAGGGCGTGGCGGCGGGCGTCTGTTCTTCATCTTGCAAGCCGCGCAGCAGCCGCAGCGGCGGAAACAGCGTGCGGCGCGGCAGCGGCGGCGTCACGCGCAGCAGCCACCACAGCACCGGCAAAGCCAGCAGCGCCGTGAGAATGAGCGGTGCACCAAAAATCAGCGGCAGGAAACCCAGCACGGATCAGACGCCGCCGATGGCGGCATGCAGCGCGATCAGCGATCCTTGTGGGGTGTGGTCGGTGCGATGGGTGGTGCAGGTCCAGCCCAGCTTCAGCGCGGCGTCGGCGACGCGTTCGCCATGGGCGGTGAAGCGGGTGCGATAGGCGCTGCGTATCCGTTCGGCGCGGCCGAAGATTTCGTCGCTTTCGCCGACGGGCGATTCAAAGCGGGTGCGGCCATTATAGGGAAAGTCTTCTTCCGCCGGGTCAACGATGCGCACCAGATGTCCCGACATGCCGCGGCGCGACAGGTCCTTCATCATTTCGAGCGCGGCCGGATCCAGGAAATCGCTGAACCAGACCAGTTGATTGCCGCGCGCAAAGGGGGCGCGGGGCGGCAGGGCGCCGTCGCCCTTGGCGAACAAAGCGCGGCCGATGCGGGTCAGCGCCAGGCGCGAGGAGGCCGGGGCGCCGTCCATGCCGACGAAACCCACGCGCTCGCCGCCGCGCACCAGCAGAGACGCCAGCGACAGCAGCAGGAGATCGGCGCGCTGGCGCTTGGAGACGCGTCTCGAGGCGAATGCCATATTGGCTGACGCATCGCGCCAGAACCACACGGTCTGGGCCGCTTCCCATTCGCGTTCGCGCACAAAGATGTGCTGTGACTTAGCGGATTGCCGCCAGTCGATGGCGGCGGCGGAATCGTGATGTTCGTAACGCCGGAACTGCCAGAAGCTTTCGCCCATGCCGGCGCGGCGGCGGCCATGCACGCCAAGGCTGACAGAGGCGGCAAGATGATCTGCTTCCACCATCAGCGGCGCCAGCCCGGCGGACAGGCCATCGGCTTCATGCTGAAGCGCGGAGAAGTTGCTCAAAACAGGCTCTTGCAGAGCCGCTCGATCACGCTGGCTGTGGTGGCGCCTTCGGCGCGGGCGGAGAAATTGAGCGCCATGCGGTGGCGCAGCACCGGTCCGGCCAGGGCAACGACATCGTCGGTGGAGGGAGCGAGGCGTCCATCCAGCAATGCGCGGGCGCGCACCGCCAGCATCAGCGCCTGGCTGGCGCGCGGGCCGGGACCCCAGGCGATCATGCCCTTGAGCCCATTGTCGTGATCGCTGTCGGGCCGCGCGGCGCGCACCAGGGTGAGGATGGATTCCATCACCTGTTCGCCCACCGGAATGCGGCGCACCAGGGTTTGCGCTTCGAGAAGATCGTCGGCGGTGCAGACACGCGCGGCGTTCTTTTCTTCGCCGATGGTGGTGGCCAGCAGCATGCGGCGCTCGGCGTCCAGGTCGGGATAGCCGACATCGATCTGCAGCAGGAAACGGTCGAGCTGGGCTTCGGGCAGGGGATAGGTGCCCTCCTGCTCCAGCGGGTTCTGGGTCGCCAGCACATGGAACAGGCGCGGCAAATCGTGACGGGCGCCCGCCACCGTGACGTGCTTTTCCTGCATCGCCTGCAGCAGCGCTGACTGGGTGCGCGGGCTGGCGCGGTTGATTTCGTCGGCCATCAGCAGCTGGGTGAAGACCGGCCCGCGGATGAAGCGGAAGGCGCGCTCGCCGCTGATGCTTTCTTCCATCACTTCCGAACCGGTGATGTCGCCGGGCATCAGGTCGGGGGTGAACTGGACGCGGCTGGTGTCCAGCCCCATCACAATGCCCAACGTGTCCACCAGCTTGGTCTTGGCCAGGCCGGGCACGCCGATCAAAAGGCCATGGCCGCCCGCCAGCAGCGTCACCAAGGTCTGTTCGATCACGTCATCCTGACCGAAGACCACCGCATTCAGGCCGGCGCGCACCTGACCAAAAGTTTCGGCGGCAGCGGCAAGTCTTTTGGGGGCGTCATCCAGAATGTCCACTTTGTTCATATGGTCCTGGCTTGCTGGGATGGATGTTATGTTGCACCGTTGAGGCTTGGCGGTGCAACCCCGCGATACCCTTAATACCCCGCAGAAAACCTCAAATTATGGCGTCATGACGGCAGCCGATTTCACCGCGCCTCTTGCAGGCATCCCGCTGCCGCCGCTGGAGCGCTGGAACCCGCAAAGTTTCGGCGACAGCGCCATGCGGATCGCCGCTGACGGCACCTGGTTCCATCAAGGCGCGCGGATTGCGCGTCCCGAACTGGTGCGCCTGTTCGCCGGTCTCTTGCGCAAGGACGAAGACGGCTATGTGCTGGTCACGCCGGCGGAAAAACTGTCGATCGTGGTGGAGGATGTGCCTTTTCTGGTGGTGACGGTGGACGCTGTGGGCAAGGGCGAGAGCCAGGACCTTTCCTTCACCACCAATGTCGGTGACAGGGTCGTGCTGGAGCCGGGCCATGGGCTGCGCGTTACCGGCGGCATTCCCTATCTCCATGTCCGGCGCGGGCTGGAAGCCAGGATCGCGCGCAATGTCTGGTACCGGCTGGCCGATATGGCGGTGCCGTGTGGCCCGGCGCTGGGGGTGAGGAGCGGCGGGCACTTCTTCGCGCTGGGTCCGGCGTGATGCTGGAACATTTGCGCACGGTTTTGCACCCTCAGCCGCCGGACCTTGCCGGGCATGACGATTACGATCCTGCGGCACAGCGCGAAAGCGGTTTCGGCGCGGCAAAAGCTTCGGTGCTGCTGCCCATAGTGGTGCGCCAGGAGCCGATGGTGCTTTTCACCCGCCGCACCGACACTCTGGCGCGGCACAGCGGCCAGGTCAGCTTCCCCGGCGGACGCAGCGAGCCGGGCGATCTTTCTCCGGTCGAAACCGCCTTGCGCGAGACCTTTGAAGAAACCGGCATTGCCCCCGCCTATGTCACGGTGGCCGGCTATCTCGACCGCTATCTCACCGGCACGGGCTTTGACATCCATCCGGTGGTGGGCGTGCTGGCCGAAGGCTTTGCGATGGTGCCCGATCCGCGCGAGGTGGCGCAGATTTTCGAGGTGCCGCTGGCCTTCCTGCGGGACCCGGCCAACCGGCGGCGGGAGCTACGCGATATCGCGGGACGGCAACGCCGCTTTTACGCCTTCACTTATAAAGAGCATGAGATCTGGGGCGCCACGGCGGCGATCGTCGTCAATCTGGCCCAGCGGTTAGATGGTATAAGTGAATCATGAGAATTGATCCTGTCCAGCATCCCTGGATGACCGCGCCGGAAACAGTCGCCGTCATGGCCGCGCTGGGCGAAGCGCGCTTTGTCGGGGGAGCTGTGCGCAACGCGCTGCTGGGAACGGGCGTGGCCGATATCGACATCGCGGTGCCGATGCCGCCCAGTGAAGTGCTGGCGCGGCTGGTGGCAAAAAACATCAAGGTGGTCGAAACCGGGATGGATCATGGCACCGTCACCGCCATTGTCAGGAGCCAGGCATTCGAGATCACCTCCCTGCGCCGCGACGTCGAGACCGACGGCCGCCATGCCGTGATCGCCTTCACCGACGACTGGGCGGAAGATGCGGCGCGGCGCGACTTCACCATCAATGCGCTCTATGCGTCGGCGAGCGGTGAGATTTTCGACTATGCCACGGGGGTCGAAGACCTGATCGCCGGCAGGGTGCGGTTCATGGGCGATGCCCACGCGCGCATCGCAGAAGACTATCTGCGCGTCTTGCGGCTGTTTCGTTTTCATGCCTGGTACGGCAAGGGCGACGTGAATGCGCAAGGGCTGCGCGCCGCCGCTGAAGCCAAGGACAAGTTGAAGACGCTGTCGGCGGAGCGCATCGCAAAGGAATTGCTGCGCCTGCTGGAAGCGGGAAATCCCACGCCGGTGCTGCGGGTGATGGCGGCGACCGGCATTCTTCCCGAACTGCTCCCCGGTGCGCTGCAATTGCAACGGCTGGAATGGCTGGTGGAGATCGACGCCGACAATTTCGCGCCGCGCGACGGTGTGCTGCGGCTGGCGGCTTTGCTGACCGAAGGCGGTGATGCCGCCCATGCTGTCGCCGATGCGCTCAAACTTTCCAATGCGGATCGCCTGCGGCTGGAACAGGCGCTGAGCGGCGAGCACATCGCCGCGCAGCTGTCGGCCCGGGATGCGCGGCGGCTGCTCTACCGCATCGGCGTGTCGCGTTTCCGCGACAAGGTCTGGCTGGCCTGGGCCGCGACGCCGCGCAGCGCCAATGCCATCCAGTGGCGCATGTTGCTGACCATGGCCGAAAACTGGCAGCGGCCGCGTTTCCCCTTGAGCGGGTTGGACGTGATTCAGGCCGGCGTGCCGGAAGGACCGGAGGTCGGCCGCGTGCTGGCCAAGGTCGAAAACTGGTGGGTGGGCGGCGATTTTGCCGCCGATGAAGGGGCGCTGCGCGATCAGCTGAGGGCCGCAATTGATGGCGCTTGAGCTTCTGGACTCGCTTTGCCTGCCGGGCGACCCCGCCAAGCCCAATGAAGATGCCTTCGGGCATGATGCGAATGCCGCCGTGGTGCTGGACGGCGCCACGCCGCTGGGCGACAGCCTGATGCCTGGTCCCAGCGATGCGGCCTGGATCGCCCAGTTCGGGGCGCGCCGGCTGCTGGCGCATTTGCGGGATGGCGACGGCGCACGCAAGGCGCTGCGCGGGGCGCTGGCCGATACGCAGAAAAGTTTTGAAGCCCTGCGCCGCATGCCGCCGCAGGAGGTGTGGCAGACGCCCTGCGCCTCCATGATGCTGGTCGTTGAAGCGGACGCAGGCCCGCCTCCCCATCGTGCGCGCAGCGCACAAGAGGGGGAGGTGGCTGTAGCTGGACCCGGGCGCGAAGCGCCCTCTCAATCCATAGCGCGCCTTGCGCGCGGGGCCAGCGAAAGCCGGAGGGGGTCAGAAATAGAACTTCTTTGGTACGGCGACTGCGCCGCGCTGGTGCAACAAGATGACGATGCGGTTGTGACGGTGGTGGGCGAGACCTTCGACAAGCGCGCCGCCGAAGCTGAGCGCGCCAAGCTGATCGGCAAGGAGAAGAATCTTTCACCGGCCTCCGGTCTCAGCCGTCCGGAATTCATCGGCAGCCTGCGCGCCGCCCGCAATCGCATCAACCGTGGCAGTTATTGGCTGTTCAGCCCGGAGGTGAAGGCAGCCTCGCATGTCTCGCGCCGGGTGATCGGGCTAGGCCGCGGCGCCACGCTGCTGCTGGCGTCGGACGGTTTCCTGGCGCTAGCCAGCGATTATGGCGCCTACAGCGCCGACAGCCTGATGGCAGCGGCGAGGTCAAAGGGCCTCAAGACCCTGGGCGAGGAACTGCGCGCCATCGAGGCGAGCGATCCCGGCGGCGACACCTTTGCGCGGTTCAAGAAGTCGGACGATGCTACCGCGCTGCTGCTGCAGCTAACGTAAGCGCCGTTGCTGCGGGCACTGACCTAGGTCAGTGCCCGGGCGACCTCTTCATAGCCATGCCAGATCATGGACAGCGCGACATAGACCACGATCGCCAGGCCGATATAGGCGATCCAGCGATAGCGTTCCAAAAGCTTGGCGATGTAACCCGCCGCAGCCCCCATCAGCGCCACCGACATCAACAGGCCGATGATCAGCACGTCGAGATGGTCGCGCGCCGCGCCGGCCACCGCCAGCACATTATCCAGCGACATGGACACGTCGGCGATGAGAATCTGGGTGATGGCGCGCTTGACCGATGCGCCGGTTTCGATTTCAGGAGCGATGTGATGCTTGTC
>JBEGVG010000123.1:0-48493 GCA_041178445.1 Pseudomonadota bacterium
TTGAATCGAAGCCCCAGTAAACGGCGGCCGTAACTATAACGGTCCTAAGGTAGCGAAATTCCTTGTCGGGTAAGTTCCGACCTGCACGAAAGGCGTAACGACTTCCCCACTGTCTCCAACACAGGCTCAGCGAAATTGAATTCCCCGTGAAGATGCGGGGTTCCCGCGGTCAGACGGAAAGACCCCGTGCACCTTTACTGCAACTTTACACTGGCATTAGGAATGGGATGTGTAGGATAGGTGGTAGGCATTGAAGCCGTGGCGCTAGCCATGGTGGAGCCGTCCTTGAAATACCACCCTTCTTGTTCCTGATGTCTAACCGCGTTCCCTGAACGGGATCCGAGACAGTGTATGGTAGGCAGTTTGACTGGGGCGGTCGCCTCCCAAAGAGTAACGGAGGCGCGCGATGGTAGGCTCAATCCGGTCGGAAATCGGATGTTGAGTGCAATGGCAAAAGCCTGCCTGACTGCAAGGCCGACGGGCCAAGCAGAGACGAAAGTCGGTCATAGTGATCCGGTGATCCCGAATGGAAGGGTCATCGCTCAACGGATAAAAGGTACGCCGGGGATAACAGGCTGATCGCACCCAAGCGTCCATAGCGACGGTGCGGTTTGGCACCTCGATGTCGGCTCATCACATCCTGGGGCTGTAGCCGGTCCCAAGGGTATGGCTGTTCGCCATTTAAAGTGGTACGTGAGCTGGGTTTAGAACGTCGTGAGACAGTTCGGTCCCTATCTGCCGTGGGTGTTCGAAACTTGAGAAGACTTTTTCCTAGTACGAGAGGACCGGAAAGAACGTATCTCTGGTGGATCGGTTGTGGCGCCAGCCGCATAGCCGAGTAGCTAAATACGGACGAGATAACCGCTGAAAGCATCTAAGCGGGAAACTCACTTCAAAACTAGGTTTCGCTTGAGAGCCGGGGAAGACTACCCCGTCGATAGGCCAGGTGTGTAAGCGCAGCAATGCGTTGAGCTTACTGGTACTAATTGCTCGATTGGCTTGATCGCAAGCAGCACCGTTCCATGTCTGGAAACAAAGCCAGGCATGTCTAATGAAAATTATTGGTCGCCAAGTGTCGTATTATACTCGTGCAATCCGCGTGAAGCGGATTTGACTTCTGTTCTTCGCCGACCTGGTGGTCATAGCGAAGGAATTCTACCCGATCCCATTCCGAACTCGGCCGTCAAAGCCTTCTGCGTCCATGGTACTGCGGCTCAAGCCGCGGGAGAGTAGAACGCCGCCAGGTCTGCCAAGAACAGAAGTAAGAGAACCCGCCAATACAATTCAAAAAAAGCCCCAGTCACGAAAGTGGCCGGGGCTTTTTGTTTTTAGGCGCAATCATTTCAATGAAAACCACGGCTCTTTCTGCAATTCGCTGCGCAGACGGGTTTTAACAAAGTCGGGAGCTCGCCAAACATACTCGGCAGCTTTTGATTTTGCTGCCGGCGGTAATTGTTTGAGATGTGAGATTGCAGCATCAACCGAGAATGTCGCGCCTTTAGAATTGAAGTTGGCTTCTAAGTCTGTCCAAACGACGGCACTCAGTTCTTTCTCCTTTGCCCACGCTATGATCGCTTCCATCGAGGCGATATCTCGGCCCCTCTCGGTCCCGGAGATCAGGTCAATAACGCCGATATTCCTGACTGTTGTACCCTCGCGGCGCCGTAGATCCGCTATGGCACCATCCAAATTTTTTCGATTGCTGAGACAGTACGACACTCTGCACGCAGACCCGTGAACAGGATCAATGACTAATGTCAGGGCATTTTCTCGGGATGTAGAAATTCGAGAGAATTCTAGCGCTATTATTGGGCCATCGCCCTCCCACGCGCTATGTTGCCTATCAAACTCTTCGCGCCCGTCCCAGAGCAGCGATCCCCATCCCAGTATGGCAAACATTGCGTTCTCCCTGAGCTCTACAGCATTGGCAGGACGGCGATTCCAAACAGCTTTTCCAGCATGAAATCCGGCAGCAGGTGCTGCGGGAAACT
The DNA here is from genome assembly GCA_041178445.1 of Pseudomonadota bacterium. Lineage (GTDB taxonomy): Bacteria > Pseudomonadota > Alphaproteobacteria > Micropepsales > Micropepsaceae > Rhizomicrobium. The sequence goes on from JBEGVG010000123.1 coordinate 1,992, forward strand.
CTTGGACATGTTGTCGGTGCGCAGGATGTGCAGACACAGGCCTTCGGTGTCGGCGAAATGGTCGAATTTGCAGCTTTTGTGAAGCGCGCCGGCGACAAAGCCATAGTCGCTGGCATATTCCACGGGCGGGAACGGTGCTTTTTCCCAGGCTGATTTGCGGAAGACGTAGCTGAAACCGTAACCCAGATAGTTGTTCTTCATGTTCTCGGGCGGCGTCTGATTCACAAAGCCTTGCAGGGACTTCTCGGGCCCGAAGGTGAAATGCAGGCCCAGCGTGTTGGCGGTGTCCCAATAGCCCAATCGCTTCAGCTGCGCCGAATAGACGAACCAGGCCGACAGCTTGGTGATATCCGCTTTGGTGTCTTCCAGCCGCGCCAGCATGGTGGCCAGGTAGTGCGGCGCGTAATAATCGTCATCGTCGAACTGGGCGATGATGGGCGCATGGCTGCGTTCGCACAGCCAGTTGCGCTTGGCGGCGACGATCATGCGTTCGGGTTTGTGGGTGTAGCGGATGCGCGGATCGTTGAGGGCCGCGAAATAGGATGACGGCTCAGGGCTGTCGTCCAGGATCAGCCATTCGAAATCAGTGAGCGTCTGCGCGGCGACGATCTTGTGCTGCGCTTCCAGAAGGTCCTGGCGGCCAAAACTGGGGGTGATGATGGAAACGACGGGAGCCATGGGGCCAGCTTAGAGCGGGATGCGGGCGATGGAAATCTCACCTTCGCATGCTCACCCTTCGACAAGCTCAGGGTGAGGACTCGCCTCAGTCGTTACGGGCCTGGCGGATCAGCCCCTTGGTGATGAAACCGCTGATGGCATAGGTACGCGTGCCGAACTGGCCGGAGGGGATGTGCCAGACCCGCACCATGCTCCAGTCATTGTTGGGGCTGACGTCCAGGACCGGGGTGGCGAGGTCGACTTCGCGCCTGTTCTGCCAGTTGGCGTGGTCGACGATGATCTCGCGGTCAGACACGATCTCGGTCACCACCGCGACATGGCCGCGCTTGAGGCGCTTGGAGCCGGAGAACACCATCACCGCGTCCTCGACTGGGCGGGAGGCGCGGGCATAGAGGGTGCGGGCCCGTTCCCACCAATGCTTGGCATCGCCGAACACGGCCATGCCGGAGCGCAGGCGGGCATATTCGACGCAGAAGAATTTCTTGAAGCCTTTTTCGGTGCGCGGCTTGTCGCGCTCCACCGCCGCGACCACCGGGGCAGGGATATGGGCGACCGGGGGAGGCACGATGGTGCGCGCGGCCAGCTGGCGCGGCTGGGCGACCGGGGCCGGATCGGTGGGGTTGTTGGCCTGGTCGGCGCCGAAGCCAAGGAAGGGGCCGATTTCGCGCGTCAGGCCGGTGACCTTGTGGGTCAGGCCCGTAACATGCTGTTCGATCTCAGCTTCGACCGAAGCGTGCGCGGGCGCGGCAGCGGCCAGGGCAGCCGACAGGATCAAACCCGACAAGACACGATGAATGACAGACACCCGCAACCCGACTTTGTTTTTGCTGCGCCGGCTGGTTTTTCCGGCTTCTCGACCTGGCGCTTGCGGATTTGCCCCCCGACAGCTTCAGGCCGTGCGGCAGTGAACCAAGACTCGCCCGCTTCACAAAGACGTTTCCTTGCCACGCTTACGTGGCATTTAAGCAACATTAAATGCTTGGAATTGCTGGGTTTTTCGGAGTTATTGCGGTGCGGTATCAGGGGCGGTCACAGCAGACCGGCCGGCAGTGTGACAGGGTTGGCCATCGGTTCGCATTAAGCATCCTTGCGGTTGTGCGCTTGCCCTGATCGTAAAAAGAATAGCTAAATCCGAAAAGAATTCTGACCAAAAAAGGGACTGGGGTAATAGCTGAACATGACAAGAATGACGGCGCGATCTTCATCGGCGCGGGCGTGGAGCTGAAGGGCGAAGTGAGCGTGCCGGGCACCGCTTCGGTGGACGGCAAGTTCGAAGGCGTGCTGAAGGCCAAGAGCCTGGTGGTCGGTCCTTCGGGCCATGTCACCGGCCAGATCAGCGTCGATACCGCCGAAGTGCGCGGCACGGTTGCCGATCACCTGACGGTGCAGTCCAACCTGATCCTGCGTTCCACCGGCTCCATCACCGGCACGATCGCCTATTCCAAGGTGATGGTGGAGGAAGGCGGCAGCCTGGCCGGCACCATCGAGAAGATCGCCCGCGCCGGCGCGTCCACCGAAAAAGAGCACAAGGTCGTTCCGCTGCACGCCGGCGAATAACGCAGCCGATCCTTGAAACCTGAGCCTCTAGGATTAGGCCGGTGAAATACGATTATTCGTCCCTGGTGGTGCCCCAGCGGGAGGAAGAGCTTTCCGGTTTCGACTGGGAGAACTTCCTGCCCAGCAAGATCACGCGCGGCAAGCGCTGCTTTTCGATCGTGGACGAGGGGACCGGCATCGAGGGCAAGCTGATCGCCCGCACCGCCTTCATCCATGGCGAAATCCAGGGCCTGGTCTTTGCCGAGTATGTCACGGTGGAAAAAACCGGCATCGTGCATGACGTGATCTTCTGCCGGACGCTGTGCATCATTGGTCACGTCAAGGCCAATGTGGTCTGCGACAATGTCTTTATCCGCGATGGCGGACTGATGTCCGGGGCGCTGAAATACAAGACGCTGAAGATCGAATCCGACGCCGCCATCATCGGCAAGTTCGAGCGCCGCAGCGCATCGGGCCAAGAGGGCCATCCGCGCGGCTGGGCGGCGGAAACCGCGCTGGCGGGGATTTAAGAAGCATTTCGCAAAGAAAAAGCCGCCCGGTGATTGCCGGGCGGGTTTTCTATTTCTGCTCAGGCCCGCCTTCCCTTGCGCGCGAAGCGCGTCCCAAGGGGAGGTGGTTTCAGCGTGCGCAGCGAAGCTGCGCGGAAGCTGAAACCGGAGGGGTTACTTCTTAGAGACCACGGCGAGCGACTTTTCGACATGCTCGACCGGCGAGATGCCGTCGGCGCTGGAGTTCAGCGAGGCGATGATCTTGCCGTTCTGGCCGACCACATAGGTGTGACGCTCGATAATGGCATGGGTCAGGGGATTGCCCTGATTGTCCTTGGCGCCGGGGCCGGGCTGGCGAACATTCAGATTGTAGCTGGCCGCGACCTTGGTGTCGGCATCGGACGTCACGGTGAACTTGCCGGCGCAGAATTTCGGGTCGGCGGAATATTTCTGCAGGCGGTCCAGCGTGTCGCCCGATACGCCAACGATGCTAGCCCCGGCGGCGGTGAACTTGTCGGCTTCCTCGGCGAAGGTGCGGGCCTGCAGGTCGCAGCCGCCGGTGTAGGCGGATGGGTAGAAATAGACCACCACCGGGCCCTTTTTCAGCGCGGTTTTCAGGTTGAAGTTGACGTCCTTGCCGCCCAGGCTGCCGGCGGCGGTGAAATCGGGGGCGGTGTCGCCGACCTTGAGCGCGGCGAAGGCGGGGCTGGCGGACAGGGCGGCCGCCAGGAAACCAATCAGAATGTGTTTTTTCATGGCAATGGTCCTTTGGGGCTGAACGCGCCGGCACGCTAGCAGAGGCCCCGCCGGCTTGAAAGTGACGTTGAAGCCGGGGCGGGCGGGCTCTAGCCTTGCCGTCTTTGGAGGGGCGAAAAATTGGGCGTATCGGCACTGGATCATGTCACCATCCGCTGCGCGCAGTTGCAGCGTAGCCGAGATTTCTATGTCGATCTGCTGGGGCTTGCGCAAGGTGCGCGGCCCGCTTTCGCCTTCCGGGGATACTGGCTGTATCTGGGCGGGGTGCCGGTGGTGCATCTGGTGGAAGCGGCTGACCGGCCTGCGGAGCGAGAGATTGTCAGCGGGGGCACCGGCAGTTTCGATCATCTGGCCTTTCGGGGCGATGACGCTGCTGCGCTGAAGGTCAGGCTGGAAAAGGCAGGCCTGGCGTTCCGGGAGCGGACAGTGCCGGGCGGGGCGCTGGCACAGATATTTGTCCGCGATCCGGAAGGGGTGCTGGTCGAGATCAATTTTGCCGCCGGATAGACGCCTCTGACCGCAAGGGATTATCCTTGCCGGGCGCCTGAACTGCCGGGGGCCGGATATCAGCGCGGTGCGCCATTATTTCATGGCGTGGTGGGGGAGATATTTCATGACAAACCGGAACAGGGCGTTTGCCCTTCTTGCCATCGCGAGTCTTTTTGCAAGCGCCTGCACCACCGTGAACACGACAGCCCCGGGCGCGGTTGGCATCGCGCGGCAGCAGAGCTTCCTGGTATCGGCGGAGGCGGTGCAGAATGCGGCGGGCCAGTCCTATGCCAAGACCCTGACCGAGGGCCGCGCCAAGGGCGTGGTCAACAACAAGCCCGACATGCTGGCCCGGGTGCAGCGCATTTCCAGGCGCCCGATCGCGCAGGTCGGCGTCTTCCGCCCCGACGCGCAGAACTGGAACTGGGAAATCAATGTGATGGACACGCCGCAGATCAATGCCTGGTGCATGGCCGGCGGCAAGATCATGGTCTATTCGGGCCTGATCGAAAAACTCGAACCCACCGATGCCGAGCTGGCCGCGCTCTTGGGCCATGAGATGGCCCATGCGCTGCGCGAACATACCCGCGAAGCGGTGTCGCGCTCGCTCGGCCAGCAGCTGGTACTGGGCGGCCTGGCGGCGGCGACGGGCGCCAGCCAGCAGACGGTGCAGATCGCCAATGCGGTGGCGCAAGTGACTTATTCGCTGCCCCATGGCCGCGACCAGGAAACCGAAGCCGACCGCATCGGGCTGGAGCTGATGGCCCGCGCCGGCTATGAGCCGCGCGCCTCCGTGACCTTCTTCCAGAAGCTGGGGCGCGCGGCGCCCAGCACGGGACCATCCTTCCTCAGCACCCATCCGCAAAGCCAGGCGCGCGCCGCCGACCTGGAAAGCTATATTGCGCGGGTGCAGCCGCTTTATAACGCCAGCGCCAAGCCGTAGCGGATCAGCGCTTCAGGTCCGAGACCGCTTTCAGCGTCTTGCTGACATGGCCTTCGGGGTCCATGTCGCTATGGACAAAGGCGATCCTGCCATCCTGTGACACGACATAGGAGGTGCGGCTGGCCATGTTGGTCAGGAAGCCCAGGGACGCGTCATAGCTTTTCATCACCTTGCGGTCACTGTCGGCGCCGACGGGAAACTTGCCCTGGCATTCGCTGACCGAGAACTTGTTGAGGGTGGCGATGTTGTCGCTGCTGATGCCGATCACGCTGGCGCCCTGGGCCTGGTATTGCGGCATGGCCTGGGCGAAATCGCGCGCTTCGATGGAGCAGCCCTTGGTGAAGGCGGCGGGATAGAAATAGACCACCACCGGGCCCTTTTTCAGCGCCTCGGCCATGCGGAAGGTGAATTCCTTGCCGCCCAGGGAGGCGGGAATGGTGAAGTCCGGCGCAGGCGCGCCGACTTTCAGCGCCGCAAAGGCCGGCGTGGCCACAGCCATCAAAAGGCAGGCAATCAGCGCTTTCATGGACAGGCCCTTGGTTGGTTCACTCCATCTACGGCGGGCGGCGGCCAGCCGATCACTGCTCGATCATTGGCGCAGCTTGATGTCGGTATAAGGCGTGCCGTCGGTGTGGGTGTAGAGCGCAGGCTTGCCGCCGGGCGGATAGAGCAGGTCGATGCCGGGATAGGTGGCGCTGTCGCCCTGGTTGCGGGTGCCGACTTCCAAAATCAGCGCGTCGCGGGTGCCGCGATTCTGCAGGTGATGGCCGTCGGGCTCGCCCGCCCTGAAGCCGGCGCAGTCGCCCGCCTTCAGCACTTCCTCGCCGGCATCGGTGACCAGCACCACTTCGCCTTCCAGCACATAGATGAACTCGTCCTGGGTAAGGTGCCAGTGGCGCTGGCTGGACCAGACGCCGGGTTTGAGGCGCAGCAGGTTGACGCCGAACTGGGTCAGGCCGGCGGCATCGCCCAGCCTGCGCTTTTCCCGTGCGCGGCAGGGCGCGTCGTAAGGCGGCGGATACATGGTGCCGGTATGGGCGGGAATGTCTTTGGGATCGATGCGTTTGGACATGGTGCTTCCAGCATGCGGGCGCGCACCAGCCTTGGGCAGACTGGATGGCCGGGTCAAGCCCGGCCATGGAAAGATAGGTTTAGTCTTTTGCCCGTTCGACGTAGGCGCCGTCCTCGGTCATCACCACGATGCGGGTGCCGGTGGTGATGTGGGTGGGCACCATGGTTCGCACGCCATTGGACAGCACCGCGGGCTTGAACGAGCCGGACGCGGTCTGGCCCTTCATCACCGGTTCGGTTTCCACCACTTCAAAGGTGGCGCGCTGGGGAATTTCGATGGAGATGGCATTGCCTTCGAACATCTGCAGCTGCACGTCCATGTTTTCGGTCAGGTAGGGGGCGTAGTCGCCCACCACATCTGCCGAGACATGGATCTGGTCGAAGGTCTGGGGCTGCATGAACACATATTGTTCGCCGTCCTGGTACAGGTACTGGAAGTCCATATGTTCGACAAAGGCTTTTTCGATGCTATCGGTGGTGCGCAGGCGCTCCACGGTCTTCACCCCGTCGCTGATGCGGCGCATTTCCAGATGGGTGACGGGCGTGCCCTTGCCGGGATGGATATTCTCGGCGGTGATGACCAGATAGAGCTTGCCCTCCTTTTCGATGACATTGCCTTTGCGCACGGAGCTGGCGATAACCGAAACCACGGGAAACCTCACAAATTCGGACTTAAAGGGACGGGCGGACCGGGCTATAGCAGGGGTACTTTGCGAGGTCAAAATGCCCTGGTGGGACGCCCATAATCATGCCGACCGGCGGCCCCTGCTGCACAAGCGGGGGCGGGTGAAGGCCGCCATCCGCGCCCATTTCGAGGGCCAGGGCTTCACCGAGGTGGAGTGCGGCGCGCTGGTGGTGTCGCCGGGCAACGAGACCCATCTGCAGGCGTTCGAGACGGTGCTGACCGGCACCGACGGGGTCAGCCAGCCGCGCTATTTGCACACCTCGCCGGAATTCGCCGCCAAGAAATTGCTGGCGGCGGGCGAGAGTAAAATCTTCGATTTTGCGCGGGTGTTCCGCAACCAGGAACGCGGGCGGCTGCACGCGCCGGAATTCACCATGCTGGACTGGTACCGGGCGCGCGAAGATTATCAGGCGGTGATCGAGGACAGCATCGCGGTGCTGCGGCTGGCGGCACAGGTGGCGGAGGCGAAGGAACTGCGGCACCAGGGTGCGGTGTGCGACCCGCGCGCGACGTGCGACCGGCTGACGGTGGCCCAGGCTTTCACCCATCATGCCGGGATCGACCTTTTGGCGACCTTGTCGCCGCAAGGCGAGGGCGACGCGGACGGCTTGAGGTCGCGGGCGCGGCGCGGCGGTATCGACGTGTCCGATGACGATGACTGGTCGGACATCTTCGCCAAGATTCTGACCTTGCGGGTGGAGCCGCGGCTGGGGCTGGACCGGCCCTGTATCCTTTATGAGTATCCGGTGTGCGAGGCGGCGCTGGCGCGGGTTTGCCCGCATGACGGCCGCGTCGCCGAACGCTTCGAGCTCTATGCCTGCGGCGTGGAATTGGCCAACGGGTTTGGCGAACTCACTGATCCGGTACAGCAGCGTGCCCGCTTTGAAAAAGAGATGGCCAAGAAGGAACGCGTTTACGGCAAGCGCTATCCGCTGGACGAGGATTTCATGACCGCCTTGGCGCACATGCCGCCAGCCAGCGGCGTGGCGCTGGGCTTTGACCGGCTAGTGATGCTGGCGACCGGCGCGCCGAACATCAATGACGTCCTTTGGACGCCGTTATCGTGACACCATCTTCGTGACACGTCCCACACTGGTGTCGCCGGAATAGACCGCGCCTGATTTGTCCCAGGCCATGTAGGTGGCTTCGACGAACTGGCCGGTGCCGAGCCCCGAGCCATTGCCCACCGCTGCCAGCACATTGCCATTGCGATCGAGTTTCAACAGCTGGCCGTCGCGGCCGCTGGAGACCCACAGATCACCCTTGGGATCGAAGGCCACCGCCGACATTAAATTCCGCATCTGGATGGTGCGCTTGTGCTTGCCGTCCCGGCCATAGACCACCAGGCGATATTCCTCGCGGTCGCCGATCCACACATCGCCATTCCTGGGGTCCACGCCGATGCCATGGGCGCTGCCGAACTTTCCCGGACCGATCTGGTTGCCGTACCACTGGTTGATGAACCTGCCATTCTTGTCCAGGTGCAACACGCGCGCCGCCCCGATCAAATTGTCGGGCGCCAGGCCCACATCATTGGGACTTTCATTGCCATGGCCCTGGGCGATGAAGACATCGCCATTGGGCGCGAAGGCGACATCCAGCGGCTGCCACAATAGTCTTTGCTTTTTGCTTTCGTCCCAGTCGCCGCGCTTGCCGCGCACCCCCAGCGTCATCAGCAGCTTGCCCTCAGGGCTGAGCTTGAGAACGATCCCGCCATTGGCGTCGCTGATCCAGACATTGTCTTCGCGGTCGACCTTGATGGTGTGGCCCTTCTCCAGTTCGCCGATCACGGAATTGGGAACGGTGCGCAGCAGCTTGGCGTCGGGGCCGAACTGGAAGAGTTGCGGCTGGCCCGGCACGGCGCGCTGCAGGACCCAGAAATTGCCCTTGCTGTCGATGCCGACGCCGGTGGCGCCGCCGCCCACCGGCAGGTTGAACGGGTAGGAATAGGTGACGGGCCCCGTCTTCCACAGCACGCGTTTGAGCTGTTCGCGGGTCGGGCCCAGCCGGTTGTCGCACAGCGGCGAACGGGCGCATGGCGGCACGCTGGAGGGCGGCAGCTTGGCCAGGTCCACCACGCAGCGCGGCGACAGCTTGGCCTTGTTCTCGGTCAGGCAGGCCCGCGCGGAATAAAGCCCGGAGCGGCCCTGGCAGATCTTGTCGATGTCCGCCGAACAGCCCGCCAGCACGCTGAGGGGCGAGGAGCCGGGGGGCAGCACCTTGCCGCCCGGCGCCACGGGCGCCCGGCCGCCGGTGTCGGGATGGGTGTCGGCCAGGGTCCAGCCGGGCCCCTGGGCAAAAGCGGGCGCCGCGACAAGGCAGAACACCGCCAGAAGGATGGGCTTTTTCACGTGCGTCTCCCCGATTTTTTTATCAACCATGGCGGGAGCCGGGCGGTGGTGCAACAGGCCGCAGCGCGCATGGCAGCGAAGGCCTGAAAAAGGCTGGTCAAAAGACCGCCAACCGATAGGGTTCGGCCCGCAATGACCCAGGCGACCGCCCAAAAAATCTTTCACGACACCAGTTTTACGGTGCTGTCGGCTATCGGCCTGTGTCATCTGCTCAACGACATGATGCAGTCGCTGCTGCCGGCGATCTATCCCACCCTGAAGGACCAGTTCCAGCTCAGCTTCGCGCAAGTGGGCATGATCACGCTGGCCTTCCAGTGCACAGCCTCGCTGCTGCAGCCGATGGTGGGCTATTTCGCCGACATCAAGCCGATGCCCTATTCGCTGGCGGTGGGCATGGTCTCGACCTTTCTCGGCCTGCTGGTGCTGGCCATCGCGCCCAATTATGCGGTGATCCTGATCGCCGCCATGATGGTGGGGCTGGGCTCGGCGGTGTTTCATCCCGAAGCCAGCCGGGTGGCGCGCATGGCGTCGGGCGGGCGCTATGGACTGGCGCAATCGGTGTTCCAGGTGGGGGGCAATACCGGGCAGGCGATCAGCCCGCTGATCGCGGCCCTGCTGGTGGCGACCTATGGCCAGCGCAGCATCGTCTGGTATGCGGGTTTCGCGCTGGTCGCCTTTGTGATCCTGGTAAAGGTCGGCAGCTGGTACAAGGATCACGGGCTGGCGCGCATCCGCAGCCACACCCATGTCAAGCATCCCGAACTGACGCGCGGCAAGGTCATGCAGGCGCTGGCGGTGCTTCTGGCGCTGGTCTTTTCCAAGTTCATCTACCTGGCCTGTGTTGGCAGCTATTACACCTTCTACCTGATCGACAAGTTCGGCGTGTCGGTGCAGAGCGCCCAGGTGCATCTGTTCTTCTTTCTGGGCGCCATCGCGGCGGGCACCTTGCTGGGCGGCATCCTGGGCGACCGCATCGGGCGCAAATATGTCATCTGGTTCTCGATCCTGGGCATGCTGCCCTTCACCGTGCTGCTGCCCTACGCCAACCTGTTCTGGGTCGGCGTGCTGGCCTCCATCATCGGCGTGATCCTGGCGAGCGCGTTTCCGGCCATCGTGGTCTATGCGCAGGAACTTTTGCCGGGGCGGGTGGGCATGATCGCGGGGCTGTTCTTTGGCCTGTCATTCGGCCTTTCGGGCATCGGGGCGGCGGTGCTGGGCGCGCTGGCCGATGTCACCTCTATCGATTATGTGTTCAAGTTGTGCAATTTTCTGCCCGCGATCGGATTGCTGACCGTGTTCCTGCCCAATTTCAAAGTGCGTAAGAGATGAGCCTCGCCCCACGCGATTTGGAACAAATCGCGCAATCAGATCTGGAACAGGTTGCACGCAAGTATGCCGTGGCGGTGTCGCCGCATCTGCTGTCGCTGGTCGATCCGGCCGATCCCAATGATCCCATCGCGCGCCAGTTCCTGCCCAGCCTGGACGAACTGATCACCCGCGCCGATGAACTGGCCGATCCCATCGGTGATGATGTCCATTCGCCGGTGGCCGGCATCGTGCATCGCCACAAGGACCGCGTGCTGTTCAAGGCGGTGGCGGCCTGTCCGGTATATTGCCGCTTCTGTTTTCGCCGCGAGATGATCGGGCCTGGCAAGGACAATGCCCTGTCGAAAGCGGCGTTCGAGGCCGCGCTGGACTATATCGCGGGCCATGCCGAAATCCGCGAAGTCATCCTGACCGGCGGCGATCCCTTTATCCTGTCACCGCGCCGGATGGGCGAGATCACCCAGGCGCTGGCGGCCATCGATCATGTCAAAGTGATCCGCTGGCATACCCGCGTGCCGGTGACCGATCCGCAAGCGGTGAGCGATCAGATGGTCGCGGCGCTGCACGCGCCCGGTGCGGCGAGCTGGGTGGCGCTGCACGCCAATCACGCGCGGGAGTTTTCGCCCGAAGCCCGCTCGGCAATCGCGCGGCTGGTGGATGGCGGCATCCCGCTGGTCAGCCAGTCGGTGCTGCTGAAAGGCGTCAACGACAATGAAGATGCGCTGGCAGCGCTGATGGAGGCGTTTCTCGCCAATCGCATCAAGCCCTATTACCTGCATCATCCCGACCTGGCGCCGGGCACGTCGCACTTTCGCGTCGGCATCGAAGAGGGGCTGGCGCTGATGAAGGCGCTGCGCGCGCGCGTTTCGGGTCTCGCCATGCCGACCTATATGCTCGACATTCCCGGGGGCCATGGAAAGATCGCGCTGGAATCCGATCATCTGGAAAAGACCGACGCCGGTTACCGGGTGCGCGATTCCGGTGGGAACTGGCACGCCTATCCCGATCAAGCCTAAGCAGTCCAAGGGTTTTTTGAGCCACTTGAAATGGCCGCGGCAGCGTATCTACTATAGCCATCGTAGCTAGGAGGCCCGATGGCCATGCGTATATTACCCGCCATCCTTTTCTCGCTGCTTGCAACACCCGCTTTGGCGCAGCTCGACACCAGCAACGCGCCGACCTTGCCCTTCACGCCCAGTGGCTATGGCGAGCCCGAGGCCGTGGTCTGCCGCGCGCCCCAGCCGTTGCCCCAGGGCGGCATGGGCCCCAGGCTCTGCATGCGCAACAGCATCTGGCTGAAGCTCACCGATACCGCCAGCGATCTTTCCGCCGATGGCAAGACCGTCTTTGCGCGTGAAACCGTGGCCAATCCGTCGGGCAAGGGCCATCCCGAAGCCGTCACCTGCCGCCGGCCTTCCAACACCAGCGCCAGCCGCACCCAGGTGGGCCCGACCGTCTGCCTGACCAACCAATATTGGGCGCAGCTGGCGGCGGAAGATAAGCGCGTCAACAGCTATGGTGTGATCGTCAGCACCAAGGTGAACGGCCCCAGCGGCCGCGGTGACGGCATTCCGGTGCTGCCGACCGAACTGCATTAGATATAGCGAACACCGGACATGAAAACGGCGCGCCGGTGGCGCGCCGTTTTTGTTTGGGTGCATCGGTGGGGGAACGCAGGCACCTCCTGCGCGTTGGCAAGGCATGACCGAAAGCAAAATCGAACCGAAAGTCGCCGAGACCGCGCGGCAGGAGCGTGCGCAGGGCGGCCAGCCGCAGGCCTCCAGCAGCGGCGATCCCAATGCCAATGCGGCGGGTCCCCATGACAAGCCCGAACATGCCAACGACGTCGCCACCAAAGGCACCGGCATGCTGCCGAAAGCCGGCGAAGCGTCCCAGGACGACATGGCGCCCGGTGGCTAGGCGTCAGCAGCCGGCCCATAAAAAACGGCGCGCCGGTGGGCGCGCCGTTTTGTCTGCGGATGGCGCTTTTACGTGCGCCGCGTCGCCTGCCACTTGCTGCCGTCGGAGGCCGAGCCTTCCATGCGGTTGCCGTTGACGCGGCCGGTATACATCTTGCCGCCCGCCGCGAAGGTGATCTCGGTGCCCCGCATCTTGCCGTTGCTGATCGGGGCGGCGTTCACATTGCCCGTCAGCATCTGGAAATTCTGCGACAGGGTCAGCTCGTTCTTGCCCATCTGCCAGGTGCCGCCGACCTTGGCGGGCACGATCCAGAGCATGGCGCGGCAGAAGCTGGAGCATTCCTGGCTGGCGGAAATGCTTTCATCCGGCTCCCATTCGGCCATGTCGAAGGTGTTGGACACCACCCGCGTGCCGGGCTTCATGTTGAGCAGGGTGGGGCGCAGGCGCAGGTTCAGGCTGGAGAGCAGGAACATGGTGACGACATCGGCCTTGCTGAAATCGGTTTCGAAGATGTCGCCCTGCACGAAGGTGGCCTTGTCGGACACGCCGGCATCGGCGGCATTGCGCTTGGACAGCGCCACCATGTCGGGATTGAACTCGACGCCCATCGCGGTGATGCCGCGCTTGGCGGCGGTGATGACGGTGCGCCCGTCGCCCGAGCCCAGATCGATCAGATAATCCTTGGGCGTAACCTTGGCCATGTCGAGCATGCGGTCGACCAGCGCCTGCGGCGAGGGCACCCAGACCACGTCCTTGCCCGGCTGGCCGCTATAGGGCTCGAAGGGCTTGGTCATCTGCGCCATGGCGCCGCCGGTCACGGATACCGTGAAGCAGGCGGCGAGCAGAAGGCGGGAAAGGCTTTTGAGCGAGGGCGTCATGTCGTCTCCTTGGGTCTTGTTATGAATAGGGAAGAGTAAGACGGGTCACATCTGCTCTGGCGCGGGTTTGCCGCGTAGGCGTTTGAAGAAGGCGCTGACACGATGGCGGAATTGTTCGCGCCGCACCACGCCCTTGTCCGTCACCCAGTTGAGCTGGATCACTCGGCGCGGGCCTTCGAATGGATGAAAACCATGCCAGGCATGGGGCTCGTTCCTGAAGATCAAGAGCGTGCCCTGGTCGGGCGGCACTTCGGCGATCACATCTTCCAGATTGTCCGGGCCCCGCAGCAGGCGCAGCCGCCCGGTTTTCGCTTCCCAGTCATTGTTCATATAGATCAGCACCGTCACCAGCTTGGTGCGTGAATCCGTATGAATCTGGCCGTCGCGCGCCGCCGAAACGCCGCGCGCCGTCACCATGGTGGGGCGGCCTGTCAGGTCGATGTCCAGTTTCCTTTCCACCGCGCGGGTGAATTGCGGGCCCTGGATGGCGTTGATCAGTTCGGCGAAGGCGGGACCGTATTTGAGCGTGGGCAGGGGAAAGCTGCCGGGATGGCTGACCAGGGGAAAATCGGCATTGATCGCGGGCATGGCGCCCACCTTCACAAAGCCCGGCACCATGGCATAGGCGAAGGGCTCGCGCGCGACGGGCGCGGCTTCGAAGGCATCCAGGTCGATGGGCAGGGCCATGGTTGCGCGATACTAGCAGGATGCCAAAAGCGCAAAAAGGGGCGGGTCAACGCTCAATTGGCGAGCTGAGCGGCCTTCGGATTGGAAGGATCATGGGAAAATACGATCTTGCGGTCCGGACGGGTGAGGCGCTTGTCCTTATGGGCATAATGCAGCCGGTCCAGCATGTCCTTGATGATGTTAAGCCGTGCCTGGCGCTTGTCATCGGCATGCACCAGCGTCCAGGGTGACATCGGGCTGTGTGTCCGCGCCAGCATCTCGTCGCGCGCCGCGCCATAGGCTTTCCAGTATTTCAGCGCCTGGCCGTCAATCGGACTGCTTTTCCATTGCGTCAGGGGGCTGGCCTTTCGCTCGTCCAGACGCCGCTTCTGCTCCGCCTTGCTGATGTCCAGATAGTATTTGAGAATCCGGACGCCGGAACCGATCAGCATCTTCTCGAAGTCCAGCACCGATCTCATGAATTCCTCATGCTCGGCCGGCGAGCAAAAGCCCATGACCTTTTCGACGCCGGCGCGATTGTACCAGCTGCGGTTGAACAGAACGAGTTCCTGGGCGGCGGGCAAGTACGGAACATAGCGTTGAAAGTACCAGGAGGTGCGATCACGATCCGTTGGCTTGCCCAGTGCGACGACCCTGGTTTCGCGCGGACTGAGATGCTGGACGATGCGCTTGATTGTGCCGTCCTTGCCGGCGGCATCGCGCCCTTCCAGGATGATCAGGATCTTGTCATTGCAGGCGATGACGTGGCGCTGCAGCTTGACCAGTTCGATCTGCAGATGGTGCAGCGTCTCCTTGTAGACCTTTTTCGGAATGGCAGAGGCGTGCCTGCCTGTGTCCGGTTTGTCGGCTTTTGCGGGCGCCGTCATCGGCGAAGGTTCCTTGCGGGCTGGTCGGGGCGTTCATGTTGGTATGGTACGGGGCCGGGCCGCAAGGGCCTAAAAAAGAAAGGGACGGGCGCGATGTCCGGCGCGCCCGTCCCAACTCCGGAACTCTAATTTTGCCCCTTAGAATCCCGGAGCAAACCGATATTAGTGGCCACCCGTATTGTAGTGGATCACCCGGGCGGTGTTGCCGATGGCGCTGGACTGCATGCCCACCGTGCCGCCGACATTGAAGGCGTTGACGGCCATGTTGGAGGTCTCCGAGGAATGGTTGATCTGCTTGTTCAAGACCGGGAAGTTCGGCGCATTGGAGTCGGTTTCAAAGCTGTTGCTGATGGCCGAGTTCTGGAACACCGCATTGCCGCCAATGTTGGTCACGAAGGCCTGGGTTCCGGTAAAGGGGTCCTGGGCACCGCATTCCTGATAGCTTTTCACCGAGGTCAGCACCGGATCGGTCGAGACGCTGGCGCCGTTGCACAGCGAGGAGTTGCTCACGCCCACGCTGCCCCACACATTGTTGGCATCCAGCGCGACGTTGGAGCCGATGGTGGCGCCGGGACCGACGATCTAGTTGTTGAAGGCGCGGGTATTGTCCATCGTGATCACGTCCACGATATTGCCGGCCGCGGCGCCCTGCGCCACCACATCGCCGCCCACCGTGTCGACAACGCCCGACATGTTCGACCAGTTGGTCGTGGTGTTCAGCTGGTCATTGACCACCAGCGATCCCATGCCGCCCTGCATCAGGCTGTTGTCGTTCCAGGTGCCATATTCCTGGGCGAAGCCGGGGAGCGCCGTGGCGGTCATCAGGACCGAGGCGAGAAGGATCTTGCGAAGGGACATTTTGAACTCCTGGGAAATCGGTTGGTTTGGGCTTTAATTCAGTTGTTTGTTCGGTTGTTTCTTACAGGCCGCCGCGAAGCTGCAGACCGAAGCCGGGTTCATTGGGAACGTAGCTGCGATAAGGCGACTGGCGATATGCGTCGTTGTAGGGCTGCGGCGCATAGGCGACCGGATAGGGCTGCTGCTGATACGGCGCGGGATAGTGCGCCGGATAAGCTGCCTGCGGGTGGTAGGGGCTTTCGCCCGCACCGCGCAGCGGATCTGCCATGGTACCCAGCGGGATGGCGCAGGAACCGCCCGGCGCCCGGTAGATGCGGGTGAGCATTTCCAGGGTGGCGCGTTCCAGAACCGAACGGACCGCCAGCTGCACCGGCTCCAGCGCGCTTTCGCCGATGGAGATGTCGAAGAAGTTGGTGCCCAGGAAGTCGAACACGCCGGCCGAAACCTGGCGGCCGATGATCTGCTTCTGGTAGGAAATCACGTCGGCCACTTCCAGCGTGTTGGTGTTCACCAGGCGCAGGTCCATGCCGATATTCATCACATACAGGCTGCCGCCCGCGGTGCCGGTCATGGCGTTGGTGCCGGTGCCGCCGCCATTGCCCGAAGCATTCTCGGAGCGAATGTTGAAGTTCAGCTCGGTGATGCCGCCGACGATGTAATAGTCGGAGCCGGGGATCGAGCCCGCCATGATGCGGCGATAGTCGCCGGGCTTGGGGTCGGGCCGCGGCGCGTCTTCGCCGATCAGCTTGTTGTTGGCGTATTTCAGTTCCATTTCGGCCACCGAAGTGTCGAAACGTTCTACCATGTGCACGCCCGCCTTGTTCAGGGCGCTCATCGCCATCAGGGCGGCGCCGGCGGTGACCTTGCGGCCCGAGCCGTCGGATTCAGTCTTGCCGGTATAGTCGGCGATCTGGCCGACCGCGATGCGCACCGGGCGCTGGCGGACATAGCCGGCCAGGCAGCGCAGGGCCGCGGAATAGGGAGTTTCGTTGGAGATGACGGGCGCGCCGCCGATCGGGGAGGTGTAACGGCCCACCGCGTTCGGGGTCGGGCTGATGCAGCCTTCAAGCGCCACGACTGCCAGGAGGCAGACCAGGGGCTTGAGGAGGTGTTTGCGGGCGCGGCGTGTCATGGGAGGGGCTTCCCTTTTCCTAAGTGGCTTAGTGCGTGTTCAGATCGGCGGTTGCCGTCTGGTTGCCGTTGTTGATCTGTGTCGAGTCAATGATCGTGGTGTTGCGGCTTCCAATGACAGTGACCGAGAGCTGATTGCCGACCGCGGTGGCCTGTCCGTAAGCGTTCATTGCACCGCCCATGCCAACTCCGCCGCCGGCATACTGGGCGCCGGAGCCCTGGCTGTACTGGGCGCTGACGGGGCGGCCATTGACCATGGTCAGGTTGCCGTTGCCGTCGCGCAGCGAGTAGCTGGAACCCTGGTTCTGGGTGGCCGCGCCATAGCCGTTATAGCTTCCCGAATTGGTCCAATCGTTCGCCTGCGCCGCGGAAACGGTGGCGGCGAGAAAGGCCAAAGCGAGGAGGGTCTTTGAACGGGTCATGGCGGTTCTTCCAAAATCTGTTGCCTCGAACAGAGCAACCACCGTGCCAGTTTCTTAATCGGTGTTAGGGATTGGCCGTGCCGCGGCGGGACAGAGGCTGTGAAAAAAGCCCGCCAATGCTGGGCTTTTGCAAAGCTCTGGCCAGGACCTTCGGCGGCGGCGAGGCTTTTCAAACCCTGCTGTGCCGGCCTGACGCAGGACAGGGGCCCCCCATGGCGCGGCAGACCTGTTCCAGCCTGGGACAGATTGCCGGCGGGTCTGGCCCGATCCGGCGAAGCGCCCTATGAAGCGCCATGGCTTTCCTCCAGCCCCAGTCCCCGCGCCAGCCGGTCTTCCAGGCGCCCGCCATCGTGCTGTGGCTGATCGGCACCCTTGCCGCGGCCCATGGCCTGCGCATGCTGGTTTCGGACGCCCGCGCCCAGGACCTTGTCTATACCTATGGCCTGGTGCCGGCCCGCTACAGCCGTGCCTTTCTGGAAAGCCACATGGCCGATCCTGGCACAGTGTGGGAAAGGGCGGTTCCCTTCGTCTCTTATATGGGGCTGCACAGCGACATCACCCATCTGGTGATTAACTGTCTCTGGCTGCTGGCCTTTGGTCCGATCGTGGCGCGGCGCTGGGGCGGCGTGCTGTTCCTGGTCTTCTTTATGGTCTGCGGCGTGGCGGGGGCGGGCGCCTATCTGGCGGTGAACTGGGGCAGCGCGGTGCCGGTGGTCGGTGCGTCGGGGGCGATATCCGGCCTGATGGCGGCGGCGATCCGCATGATGCCGCCCAGCACCGCGCCCTGGATGCGGGGGGCGAGCGAGCAGCCGCTGGCGCCGCTTTTCTCCCGCCAGATCCTGATGTTCAGCGCGGTATGGGGCGTGATCAATTTCCTGGCGGCGATGATGGATATTGGCGGCGACGGCCAGCGCGGGCTGATCGCCTGGCAGGCGCATCTGGGCGGCTTTGTCGCCGGGCTGCTGTTGTGCGGGGTTTTTGACGCGCTTCGGCCGCGGGTGGTCGGGGCGCCTCTGGAAAACTGATTGGGAATATTAACCTGCTCGACAAGCCGCCTCGCCGGCGCTAGCATCTATTACGATTGTAGGTGGAATAAAGATGCGGCTTCCCAAACTCAGCAAGCTTGAACTGCAGATCATGGAGGCGCTGTGGAGCGGCGGGCCTTTGGCGATCCGCGAGATTCAAGAGACCTTTCCGCAGAAGGGCCGCCCCGCCTACACCACGGTCCAGACCATGGTCTACCGGCTGGAAGTGAAAAAGGCGCTGCGCCGGGCGCGCAAGATCGGCAATGCCCATATTTTCGAAGCGCTGATCTCGCGCGACGCCGCCCAGCGCCGGCTGGTCGATGACTTTCTGGGCATGTTCGGCGGGCGGATGCAGCCGGTGATGGCGCAGCTGATCGAGGCGGGCAACCTGACCACAAAGGATGTCGCGGACGCCGAAAAGCTGCTGCGCGACCTTTCCAAGAAGCGCAAAGACGCATGACCGCGGCGCTGCTGGATCATCTCTGGCAGTCCACGCTGGTGGCGGCGCTCGCCGCGCTGCTGGCCCTCGCGCTTCACAACAACAGCGTGCGGGTGCGCTTCTGGTTATGGTTCGCCGCTTCCATCAAATTCCTGATGCCCTTCGCGGCGCTGGCGGCGCTGGGCGAGAGCCTGGCGCGGCTGCTGCCGGTGACGGTGACGGCGCCGCCGCATCTTGCGGCAATGGCGCCTGCCGCCGAACGCCTTTCCGCCCCCGCCACCATGCTGGCGGTGCCGGAGGCTACCGCCGGGCTGAGCCTGGCGCTGCTGCTGGGCCTGGTCTGGGCGCTGGGCTTTGCCGGTGTGCTGGGCATTCAGCTGATCCGCTCCCTGCGGCTGCGCCGTCTGCTGCGCGAAGCCCATGACGTCGAGATGACCCTGCCCACGCTTATAAAAGTGAAGGCCTCGGCCTCGCTGCTGGAGCCGGGACTGGTGGGCATCTTCAAGCCCGTGGTGCTGCTGCCCCAGGGGCTGATGGCGCGGCTCTCGCCTGGCGAGATTCAGTCGATCCTGGCGCATGAGCTGACGCATCTGCGCCGCCGGGACAATCTGACGGCGGCGGTGCATATGCTGGTCGAGGCGCTGTTCTGGTTCTATCCGCTGGTCTGGCTGATCGGGGCGCGCCTGATCGCCGAGCGCGAACGGGCCTGCGATGAAGGCGTACTGGCGCGCGGCCATGACCGCGAAGTCTATGCCGGCGGCATTCTGAAGGTTTGCAAATTCTGCCTGCAGTCGCCGCTGGCCTGCGCGCCGGGCGTGTCGGGCGGCAATCTGGGCCTGCGGGTGCGCCAGATCATGACCGCGCCGGATGCGCAGAGGTTGGCGGCGCCCAAGAAACTGATGCTGGTCAGCGCCGCGATGCTCACGCTGAGCGTGCCGGTGATGGCCGGATTGGTGGCCGCGCCATTGCCCAACGCGATCCATGACGTCAGCCGCACCGTGGCCGCCGCCGCCGATTAGGCCATCACGCGCGGCATGGCGGCGGTGGGCTTGCCGCTGGGCGCGCTGCCCACGCCGCCGCCCCAGCGCCTGCCGCGCCTGAAACTGGCGAGCGTGAGTGCACCGGTGGCCGAACCGCCCAGCTTCACGATTGCGGCCTGGCAGCCGCAAGAGCTGCCTGCCGTGGCGCCGCCGCCCGACACCGTGGCGGTGAGCAGTGCGGCAACACCGAGCGTAACGGCAAAGGCCGTTCCCGTGGCGCGAAGCGCGGGCAGCACGCCGTCATCGGTGCAGCTTGCGGTCAAGGCGCTCAATCCGCGCGGCGCGGGCGATCCCGATGCCATCACCTGCCGGGTGCCGCAGCAGTTGCCCGGATCGCGCCTGCGCGGCCCGGAAGTGTGCCAGGCCAACAAGGTATGGGCACAGCTTGCCGCCAGCCGCCAGATTCTGATGCCCGATGGCAAGTCGGTGATAGCGACCGACCTGACCTCGGAAGCCTGTGGCAGCGAGCGCGTTGCCGGCGTCACGGCCAGAATATCGGGCACCATTGCCGGCGCCAAAACCAGCTACCGCTGCAACTGATTTTTTGAAATTACGGCTTGCGTCCTCGCATAATAGCTTAGTAGAAAAACGCACATGAGTAGTAGAGTTGAAGGCCGCATGATCCGCACCGCCGCGCTTTGCGCCCTGTTTTCGCTTTTGCCCCTGGCCGCCACAGCCGGGCCGAGCCCTTCGGCCAACGCTCCCACCCTGGCGCTGGACCCGCGCGGGGAAGGCGACCCCGCCGCTGTTACCTGCCGGGTGCCGCAGCATCTGCCGGGATCGCGCCTGCGCGGCCCGCTTGTGTGCCAGACCAACCGGGTCTGGGCCGCGCTCGCCGCCCATCGCAGTATCATCCTGCCGGACGGCCGGACCTTGGTGGCGACGGGGCTGGGCTCGGAAGCCTGCGGTGCCGAACGCGTTGCCGGGGTGACGCCGCTGATCTGCATGGGCAACGCCCGCACGGTCTATCGCTGCGATTACTGATCTTTTGAAGCCGGGCGGGTTGCCGGGGGCATAATCTGTTGGTAGAAAAACATACATTAGTAGTAGAAATGGCCATGAGAGATAGAGTTGCGTTCGGGACATTGCCCCCGACGCCGGCGGCGGCGCCGGGTCCGAAACCGGAATGCGTGACCGGGGCTTTCCCCCCAAGCCCCCCGCGGGTGCTTCGGTCACTGCGTTTCGGGCCCGCGCCGCCGCCGACCCCTTTGATTTCCTGATCGATCATCACGGCCTCAGCGCCAGCGATATCGGCATCCTGCGCGGCGTGCTGCTGTCGCCGGGGGCACGCTGATGCGCGCCGCCACGGTGGTGATTGTGGGAATTGCGGCAGCGCTGCTGGCGCCGGTGCTGGCCGCGCCGCCGGCGCGAGGCCTTGGCGTGGGGCAGGGCGCGCCCAGCTGCGCCATGGCGCTGGCCCTGCCGCAGGAACTGCGCGCGCTGGTCAGAGCGCGCGAAGCGGACAGCGCGCCGTGCAGTCCCGAGATCGTGTTGCTGACAACGCCGCTGACCCTGGTGGAGATTTCCACAAAGGGGATCGCGCATATCTGGGCGCAGCCCGCGCCCGCACCCAACGCCCGGATCGAAAAGGCCCATCAGGTCATCCGTCAGGCCTATGAGACGGTAATGGACGGGCTGGCAAGCATGGCCGCGAACGCGCCGCCTACGGACGCGGCTGCCAAGCAGCAGCAGACGGTTTCGCAATGAAAAACGCCCGGGCTTGATCCCGGGCGTTTCGCAGTTCGTTTCGCACATGATTTGCGAAGGACGTCCTTGGGGGAAAGACCTTCACGCGCGCCAGCAAGCACCAAAACCTGGCCGCCGGTCAGACCAGGAAAGTTTCGATCAGACGCAACTTTTTCTCATGAAAGAGCGCCGCTGACGGGAAGTCAGTACAGCGCCGGAGCGCTAGTCGGTGAAGGCCTTGATGATCGGGCAGGGGCCCTTGCCGCCGGAGGCGCAGTCGCGCGCCAGCTTTGAAAGCATCTGCCGCGCCGCCTGAAGCTCGGCGATCTTTTCGTCCAGCGCGGCAATCCGGTCCTGGGCCAGGGTGCGGGCACGGGCGCGGTCGGAGGTCGAATCCAGCCGCAGCAGTTCGGTGATCTCGTCCAGGGTGAAACCGGCGCTCTGGGCCGAGCGGATGAATTGCAGCCGGCGCAGATCGCCTTCGCCATAGCGGCGGATGCCGCCGCCGCGCGGCGGCTGGGCCAGCAGGCCGCGGCGCTGATAGTAGCGCACCGTCTCGACCCCGACCCCGCCGGCCCGCGCGAACCCGGCGATGGTCATGTCCTGGTGGGCTTGCCGTACCTTGGGTGGTTTCATCCGAGCTTGGTCCATTTTAGCCGCAGCGCATTGCCGATCACGCTTACCGAGGATAGCGCCATCGCGGCGGCGGCAATCATCGGCGACAGCAGGATGCCGAAGGCGGGATAGAGTGCGCCCGCCGCCACCGGCACGCCGATGGCGTTATAGGCAAAGGCGAAGAACAGGTTGAGGCGGATATTGCCCATTGTCGCCTTCGACAGGGTGCGGGCCCGGACGATGCCCAGCAGGTCGCCGCCCAGCAGCGTCAGGCCCGCGCTTTCCATCGCGACATCGGTGCCTGACCCCATCGCGATCCCCACATCCGCAGCGGCCAGAGCGGGTGCGTCATTCACGCCGTCGCCCGCCATGGCGACGATGCGCCCCTGCGCCTTCAGCCGGGTAACGATGGCGTGCTTTTCATCGGGCAGTATTTCCGCCTCGATATCGGTGATGCCAAGCTGCTTGGCAACCGCCGTCGCCGTGGTGCGGTTGTCGCCGGTCAGCATCACGATGCGGATACCGTCCTTGCGCAACACGTCCAGTGCGGCGGTGGTGGTGGGCCGCACCGCGTCGGCGATGGCGAAGATGCCCGCCGCGCTTTTATCGACCGCAATGAAAATCGCCGTGGCGCCATCCTGACGCATTTGTTCGGCCTGATCCTGCAGGGCGGTCACGGGCACGTCCTGTTCTTCCAGGAATTTGCGGTTGCCGAGAATGATGCCGCGCCCCTCGACCGTGCCGACCGCGCCCTTGCCGGACGGGGAATCGAAATCGCTGACGGCCGGGACGGCGATCTTGCGCGCCCGGGCGGCGGCCACGATGGCCATGGCCAGGGGATGCTCGCTGGCGCTTTCCACCCCTGCGGCCAGGCGCAGCAGCTCATCCTTGTCATATCCGGCATCCGCCACGATGGCGGTGACCGAGGGCTTGCCTTCGGTGAGGGTGCCGGTCTTGTCCACCACCAGCGTGTCGATACGCTCCATGCGTTCCAGCGCTTCGGCGTTCTTGACCAGCACGCCGGCCTGGGCGCCGCAACCCACCCCCACCATGATGGACATGGGCGTCGCCAATCCCAGCGCGCAGGGGCAGGCAATGATCAGAACGGTGACAGCCGCGACCAGGGCATAGGACAAACGCGGTTCGGGTCCGAAAACCATCCAGGCCGCGAAGGCGGCGAGCGCAATGGCGATCACGGCGGGCACGAACCAGGCGGAGACCCTGTCGGCCAGCCTTTGAATGGGCGCGCGGCTGCGCTGTGCATTGGCGACCATCTGGACAATGCGCGCCAGCATGGAATCATGCCCGACCTTTTGCGCCGTGATGACCAGTGCGCCGGAGCGGTTGATGGTGCCGCCAATCACCCTGGCGCCAACCTCTTTCGTCACCGGCATGGATTCGCCGGTGACCATGGATTCATCCACCGCCGAGCGGCCTTCCAGAACTTCGCCGTCCACTGCGATCTTCTCGCCGGGACGGACACGGATGCGGTCGCCGACCGTAATGGCGTCCACCGGCACCTCGGCTTCGCCGTGATCGGTAATGCGCCGCGCTGTCTTGGGGGCGAGGTCGAGCAGGGCGCGGATCGCGCCGGAGGTATTTTCCCGCGCTTTCAGCTCCAGCAACTGGCCCAGCAGCACCAGCACCGTGATCACGCCCGCGGCCTCAAAATAAACCTCGACCATGCCGTGGGTGCGCAGGGCCGGGGGGAATGCGCCGGGGATCAGCGTGGCCACCGCGCTATAGGCCCAGGCCACGCCTGTGCCCAGCGCGATCAGGGTGAACATGTTGAGGCTGCCCTGGACCAGTGAAGCCCAGGCACGTTGAAAGAAGGGCCAGCCAGCCCAGAACACCACGGGCGTGGCGAAGAGGAATTGAATCCAGGTTGCGCCGGGTATCAGGTGGTTGATACCCAGCATTTCGGTGAACATGCCCAGCACCACCAGCGGAAGCGTCAGCACCAGTGCAATCCAGAAGCGGCGGGTCATATCGGCTAGTTCGGGATTGGGGCCGGTATCCGCCGTTACCATCACAGGCTCCAGCGCCATGCCGCAGATCGGGCAGGCGCCGGGACCTTCCTGGCGAATCTCGGGATGCATCGGGCAGGTGTAGATGGTGCCCGCAGGCGCGGCAGCGGTGGCGTGCTTATTCCCGCCGCCGCAGCAGCCGCTTGTTTTTTCGGTGGATGCCGCCGCCAGATATTTTTGCGGGTCGGCGGCGAACTTGGCCTGGCACCCGGCGCTGCAAAAATGATGGGTGGCGCCGTCCTTCTCAAAATGAAAAGCGGTGGCGCCCGGGTCAACCGTCATGCCGCACACCGGATCGACGGCGTGCTGGCCGTGCGCTGCATGGGCTGAGCCTTGCGCGGCTTTCGGGTGGCCATGGCCTCCGCCGCAGCAGCCGTTTTTTTCTCTTCCATCGGCTTTTTCCTTCTTGCAATGCATACCATATGGGGGTATATAGACGCCATGCACCAGAACGGCAAGACGTCCAATCAAAAAAGGCTCGCCCGCATCGAGGGCCAGGTCCGCGGCATTTCCAAAATGCTGGCGGAAGACCGCTATTGCATCGACATCATCACCCAGATTGACGCGGTAAAAGCGGCGCTCAACCGCGTTGAGGATGAGATATTGCGCGACCATGTCAGTCACTGCTTGGAACACGCCATCGCGTCGGGCAACAAGGCGGATCAGCGCCAGAAGATCGCGGAACTGATCGAGGTTTTTGGCCGTGCGAAGCGTTAACTCCGTGCACAGCATGAGGCTTCGCCCGCTTGATTGGGCGCAAGGACCGCGCGGTTCACAGGTTTAGAGTTCCCGATCCCCACCTGACTTTGGAGCAATGAGATGAAAACACTGTTCGCCGCCGCCGCGATGATTTTTCTGGCCGCGCCCGCCTTTGCGCAGGATGCCGCCCCGCCTGCGCCGCACGATCACCCGGCGCCGTCCCAGCCCGCTGCGCCAGAAACGCCAAAAACGGGCATGAAGCCGGGCATGAAGATGATGGAACACTGCAAGATGATGCAGCAGAAAAACCCCGACAAAAAAGGTATGGACTGCCATGCCATGCACGAAAAGATGCATGGCGCGGGCGCCGGTGCGCCTGCCCATTAGATCGGGCGATACGGATTCACAGTGACGGGGAGTGGTATGCGTTATTCAGTTCTTGTTCTGACCGGAATGGTTTGGGGCGCGCCGGCAATGGCGCAGGAGCATCAGCACCCCGCGCCTGATCCGCATGCCGGTCACGCCATGCCCGATCATTCCGGCCACCAGATGGGGGGAATGACGGGCGTGCTGGGCAGCTATCCCATGAACCGCGATGCCTCGGGTACCGCCTGGCAGCCCGATGCCGCGTCCCATGGCGGGGTACACAGGAGCGCGGGCGACTGGATGCTGATGGGGCATGTGTCGCTGGCGGAGGTCTACAGCAACCAGTCGGGTCCGCGCGGCGACGAAAAGGCCTTTGCCGCCGGCATGGTGATGGGGGCGGCGCGGCGCGAGCTTGGCGATGGCACGCTGAACCTTCGGCTGATGCTCAGTCCCGATCCCTTGATGGGCAAGGACGGTTATCCGCTGCTGCTGGCCAGCGGCGAGACCGCCGATGGAAAGCGTCATCTGCTGGACCGCCAGCATCCCCATGAACTGGTGATGGAGATGGCGGGAATCTACAGCCACCGTCTGTCGGATGTCTCTTCCGCTTTTCTGTATCTGGGGTACCCGGGCGAACCGGCGCTGGGGCCGCCCGCCTTCATGCACCGCGCCAGCGCCGCGCCCAATCCGTCGGCGCCCATCACCCATCACTGGCTGGATTCCACCCACATCACCTTTGGCGTGGCGACGGCGGGTTTTGTGCATGACAAATGGAAGCTGGAAGCCTCGCAATTCACCGGGCGCGAACCCGACCAGTTCCGCTTTAATTTCGACAAGCCGAAATTCGATTCTACCGCCGTGCGGCTTTCGTTCAATCCAAGCGAAAACTGGTCGCTGCAGGCAAGCTGGGGGCATCTGAACAGCCCCGAACAGCTCGATCCGGACAAGGACGAGACCCGCATCACCGCCAGCGCGCAGTATTTCCGCAAACTGGAAGGACAGCAGTCGATCGCCATGACGGCGGCCTGGGGGCTCAAGCAGCTCAGCGACGGCAACAATCTGCACGCCGCCGTGCTGGAAGCCACCTACAAGCCGAACGATCCCTGGTCGGTCTTCGCGCGCGGCGAGTGGGTGGAGAATGCCGAACTGGGCGCGCACCACCAAGTGAACCGTGTGGGCCAGCTCAGCATCGGCGCGGTGCATGACTGGCGGATCAGCGAAAACTGGAAACTGGGGCTGGGCGCTTCGCACAGCTTTGCCTTTGCGCCGGCTGCGCTGGGCTATGGCGGCACCCCGCGCGGCAATATGGTGTTCGCGCGAATCCTTGCGGAGTAGGCGCACTCAGTTGTTTGCAGGCGGCGCCGATATCTGGCGGTGATGATCCTTGATGTCCTGCGGCCAGGTGCTTTTTATGTAGGCCAGCACCGCGCGAATGTCCGCGTCGGAAAGAATGTCCTTGAAGGCTGGCATGTCGGTCGCATACCCCGCCGGCGCATAAGCCGTTAGCCCGTCCTTGACAATGCCGAACAGCTGTTCGTCGGAATGATGCCAGGTGTGGCCCGTGGCGTCGTGGGGCGGTGCCGGCAGACGGCCGCTTTGCTTGCGCACCTTCCAGTTTGGCTCGCCTTCCAGCTTGGCGCCGTGGCAGGCGGCGCAATTTGCGGCGTAGATTTTTTCTCCGGCGGCAATCTGCTCTCGATTATCGGGATTCGCCCGGGGCTCGCGGCCCAGGAAAATCCACAGTCCCAGCCCCGCGCCCATCAACGCCACGGCAATGGCCGCAAAGAAGAGCAGGGCTCGGGATTGTGCCATGGGGTTGCACGCTTTTGTGAATCGTTGACAATAAGGCGCGTTCGGGCGCCCAGAGAAACAAAAAAGTTCGGGGAAATACTAGATGCTTTCTCGCCGCCTGTCGCAGCGCCTGTTGCGCCATCATCTGCCGATTGGCCTGGCCACGATTGGCTTAACCGCGCTGCTTTATGTCAGCCGCTCTTATCCCGACGTGATCACACGGCTCAGTTTTTCCAGCGCCTATCCCGCTTTGTTCCTGGTCGCCGCCACGCTGCTGGTGGGGCCGTGGAAATCGCTGACGGGATCGCGGCTGGCGGTGTCGCTGGACCTGCGCCGCGACCTGGGAATCTGGGCCGGGATGGTGAGCATTTTCCATGCCGTGATCGGCAATTGCGAGCATCTGCGCGGGCGGCCCTGGCTTTATTATGTTTATGAGAACTGGCGGGAGGGGCATGTCATGCCGCTTCGCTATGACTGGTTCGGCCTGGGCAATCACACCGGCCTCATCGCCGCCCTGATCATTCTGGCGCTGCTGGCGACGTCCAACGATGCGGCCTTGCGCAGGCTGGGGACCCCCGGCTGGAAACAGCTGCAGCGCTGGAATTACGCGGCCTTCGCGCTGGTCGCGGTCCACACCTTGACCTATCAGTTTGGGGTGAAGACGCCCGAATGGGGCTGGATTGGCACCGCTTCTGCGGCGATCGCTGCGGTCCTGGCGCTGCAACTGACGGGCTGGCGCTGGCGCAGGGCTTCGGTCTAGGGCTCTGATTTTCCGGCGTTCAAGCCATATTCCCAGGCATAGGGCGCGCCGGTTGCGCCCAGCACGGCCGTCACCAGATCGGCGAAGCCGGCTTCGGCCCGCACGTCGTTGGAAAGGATCACCACGCAGCGCTGCGAACCGCGCAGGCAGACCAGCGTGTTGGCGGTCTGGTGGTCATGGCCGCCCTTGTAGAAAGCAGGTCCTTGCGGGCCTGCGAACATCACCACGCCCAGCCCGGCGGCGAAGTTGTCGCGCCACATGTCCGGCGGCAATTCGGGCGCCAGGGTGGGAAACTGGCGCCAGGTGGTGATGGCAAGTTGCGGCTTGGCGAGTTCGGCAGCAGCCGCGGGTGATAGCCCGTTGCCCGTCACCAGCGCGGCGGCGAATTTGGCCATGTCGGCAATCGTGGTGTCCATCGAGCCGGCCACCCGCACGCGGGCGCGCTGGTCGTGCGGCAGCGCTTCGCCCTTATCGTTCCAGCCATCGGCGCTGGTTGCGGCGAAATCCGCGCGCCAGGAAAGCGCCGTGCGCGTCATGCCCAGGCGGGCGAACTCTGCAGATGCCAGAGCCCCGACATCCAGCTTCAGGCCTTCTTCCAGCACGAATTGCAGCAGCTGCAGCCCTTCGCCGGAATAGGCATAGCGGCTGCCGGGCGCAAAATGGATGCGCGGCTTCTTGTCGGGCTCCAGGAAGAAGAAATTGGCGAAGCCGGTGGAATGGGTCAGGGCATGGCGGGCAGTAATGATCTGCCAGCGCGTATCGTCCGCCAGGGCGCCATAGGCGGGATATTCGGGCAGCGGCTTTGGCAAATAAGACGCCAGCGGCCTGTCGAGGTCGAGCTTGCCCTCATCCGCCAGCCTGAGCACCAGCCAGGCGAACACCGTCTTGGTCAGGGATGCGCCGTACATCACCGTATCGGTCCTGAGCGGATCGCCCTTGGCGTTGCGCTTGCCGAAGGCGGCGACATGGGCGACGCGGCCCTGGGCGATGAACGCGATCGCCAGACCGTTGGCGCGCGTGTCGGCCAACACGCGCCGGGCCTGGGCGTCGATGGCGGAAGCGGTTTGCGCTGCGGCGGGCAGGGCCAGCAGCAGTGCCAATTGCACTGCAAGTGCGGCGAATTTTATGGAGTTCATCATGGGGCGCGACTATGCCGCGCCCCATGACAAAGAGCTACTCCGCGGGGACCGCGCTGGGATCACCGGCGCGGATGGCCTTGGCGCGACCGCTATAGCGGTCGAGATAGGTGTAGATCACCGGCGTGATGTAGAGGGTCAGGAGCTGCGACAGCAGCAAGCCGCCCGCCACGCACAGGCCCAGCGGCCGGCGCGATTCCGCGCCCGCGCCCGCGCCAAAGGCGATGGGCAGTGTGCCCATCAGCGCGGCCATGGTGGTCATCATGATCGGGCGGAAGCGGGTGATGGCCGCTTCATAGATCGCCGCCTCGGACGTCACGCTGGCGTCCTCGCGCTGCCGGCCCAGGGCGAAGTCGATCATCATGATGGCGTTCTTCTTCACGATGCCGATCAGCATGATCATGCCGACAAAGGCATAGAGCGTCAGCGACATGTCGGTACTGGTGATACCCACGACATAGAAAAGATGGGCGAGATAGAGGGTGAGGAGCGCCCCCACCGCCGCCGATGGCAGGCCCGACAGGATGGTCAGCGGGTGGATGAAGCTTTCATAGAGGATGCCCAGGATGATGTAGACCACCACCATGGCGATGAGCAGCAGCATGCCCATATTCTTGGTGGAATCCTCGAATGCCGCGGCCGTGCCCTGGAAGTTGCCCTGGATGGAGGCGGGCATTTCGATCTTGGCGGAGGCGTCGCGGATGCCCGCCACCGCATCGGACAGGGCGCGCCCTGGCGCCAGGTCGAAGGCGACGGTGATGGCGGGGATCTGCCCGGCATGGTTGACCGACAGCGGTACCGTCGAGGTGCTGGTGCGGGTGACGGCGGTGAGCGGCACCAGGTTGCCGTTGCTGCCCGTGACATAGACCCGGTCCAGCGAGGCGGCGTCGCGCTGGAACTCCGGCAGCAGCTCCATGATCACTTCATACTGGTTGGTCGAGGTGTTGATCTGGGAGATGCGCTGGCCGCCAAAGGCGCTGCCCAGCGCCTGCTGGATCTGCATCGCCGAGACGCCGAAGGCGGCGGCGCGGTCGCGGTCGATCTCCACCTGCACCGACGGCATCGCCGCTTCATAGTCGGATGTGATGTCGACAAAGCCGGGACGCGCGCGCAGCTCGGCCATCAGCTTGGCGGAATATTCCTGCAGCTGCTCCTGGTCCAGGCCCTGCAGCGTGTATTGGTAGTTGGAACGCGAACCGCGCGCCCCCAGCCGGATGTTGGGCGGGTTGGTCAGGAAGACATTGACGCCGGTGACGCGCGCAACCTGGGGCCTGAGGCGGGCGATGATCTGTTCGGGGGTCGAATCGCGCTCGCTCAGGTCGCGCAGCGTGATCATGAACATGCGCGCGCTGTTGGTGCCGGCGGCGCCGTTCGAGCCGCTCATGCTGGCCAGCACGCCGGTG
Organism: Pseudomonadota bacterium; assembly: GCA_041178445.1. Taxonomy (GTDB): domain Bacteria; phylum Pseudomonadota; class Alphaproteobacteria; order Micropepsales; family Micropepsaceae; genus Rhizomicrobium. Next base: position 32,085 of record JBEGVG010000123.1, read on the forward strand.
ATGTCGGGATCGGCCTCGATGATGCTGGTCACTTCCCCGACATATTTGGCCATCTGCTCGAAGGAGGTGCCGTTGGCGGCCTGGATGTTGCCCTGGATACGGCCCGAATCGTCGGCGGGCAGGAAGTCCTGCTTCATAACCTGCATCAGCAGCACGCTGGCCGCCAGACTGGCGAAGAACAGCCCCAGGATCGTGCGGCGATGGTCCAGGCTCCAGCGCAGGGTGCGTTCATAGCCCGCCTGCATGCGGTTGAAGTTGCGTTCGCCCCAGCGATAGAAGGCGTTGTGCTTCTGGCCATGCTCGTCCTTCAGCATGCGGGCGCAGAGCATGGGCGTCAGGGTGATCGAGACGACGCCGGAGAACAGGATGGCGATGATGATGGTGACGGCGAATTCGTGGAGCAGACGGCCGACAATGCCGCCCATGAAGACGATGGGGATGAACACCGCCGCAAGCGAAATGGTCATGCTGAGGATGGTGAAGCCGATCTCCTCGGAGCCCTTGATCGCCGCCTCATAGGGCTTCATGCCCTTTTCGATATGCCGGACGATATTCTCCAGCATCACGATCGCGTCATCGACCACAAAACCCACCGACAGCGTCAGCGCCATCAGCGACAGGTTGTCGAGGCTGAAGCCGAAGGCGGCCATGCCCGCAAAGGTGCCGATGATGGTGATGGGCAGCGCCAGCGACGGGATCAGCGTGGCCGAGAGGCGGCGCAGGAAGACGAAGATCACGCCCACCACCAGGAAACCGGCCAGGATCAGATGGTGCTGCACGTCGTTGATCGAGGCGCGGATCATCTGGCTGCGGTCGAACACCACGTCCAGCGTCACCGACGGCGGCAGGTTGGCCTGGAATCGCGGCAGCACTTCGCGCACGGCGTCGATCACGCCGACCGTGTTGGAGCCGGGCTGGCGGAAGACGGCCAGCAGAATGGCCGGATCGCCCTTGTACCAGCTCTTGGCATAGGGATTTTCCTGGCCGTCCAGCACCCGCGCCACGTCCTTGAGGCGCACGGGCGAGCCGTTTTCATAGGCAATGATCTGCTCTTCGAATTCGCGGGCGGTATTGAGCTGGCCGCCGGTCCGGATGATGGAGGAGCGGGTGGGGCCGTTCAGCGCGCCGGTCGCCATGTTGACATTGGCCGAGGCGATGGCGCTGGAGAGCTTGTCGATACCGATATTGCGGGTGGCCAGCGCGGCCGGATCGGCCTGGATGCGCACGGCATATTTTGCGTTGCCGAACACGCTGACCTGGGCGACGCCGTTGATGGTGGAAAGCTGGCGGGCCAGCAGCGTCTCGGCATATTCGTTCAGTTCCGACGGCTTCATCGTCTTGGAACGGATCGCCATGAACAGCACCGGCATGTCGGCCGGGTTCACCTTGCGGAAGGTGGGGGGCTGGGGCATCGACTTGGGCAGGTCGCGGGTGGCGGCCGAAATCGCGGCCTGAACGTCCTGGGCGGCGCCGTCGAGATTGCGCGACAGGTTGAACTGGATCTGTACGCTGGTGAAGCCCTGCTGGCTCGTCGAGGTCATCTGGTCGATGCCCTGGATGGTCGAGAAGCGGTTTTCCAGCGGGGATGCGACCGACGAGGCCATGGTGTCGGGATCGGCGCCCGGCAGCGAGGCGCTGACTTCGATGGTCGGGAAATCGATGTTGGGAAGGTCGGAAACCGGCAGGCTGGCATAGCCATAGCCGCCGAAAATCACCAGCGCGGCCATGCACAGCGTGGTCATCACCGGACGTTCGATGAAGGGAAGCGAAAGATTCATCTGCTGAGCCTTCTCAAATTCTTAAAAAACGTCAGCCTTCATTGGGACGGGGCTGGCCGCTGGTCTGGGGGCCGGCACCCTGACCATTGTTCTGGGCGCGGGTGCCGTTGACCTGCACCTTGGCGCCCGGCACCACGCGAATCTGGCCGTCGACGATCACGCGGTCACCCGCATTCAGGTTGGCGTCGATCGCGGCATTGTCGCCATCGTCGAACAAGACGCGCACCGGCACCTGCTGGGCGGTGTCGTCGGTTACGCGATAGACAAAGGTGCCTTCGGGGCCGGTATTGACCGCCTCGCGCGGGATCACGGTGGCGTTTTTGATTTCCGCCAGCGACGCCACGACATTGACCAGCTGGCCCGGCACCAGCGCCAGGTCGGCATTGGGATAGGTGGCGCGCAGCTCGATGGTGCCGGTGGTGTTGGTCACGGCATTGGAGACGAAATCCACCTTGGCGGTGAGGTCCTTTTCGGCGCCGGCATCGCGCAGGTTCATGGTGATGCTCAGGCCCTGGGGCGCGTTCACCATCTGCTGGATGCGGGGCAATTCGGACTGGGGCAGGGCCAGCGAGATCTTCACCGGCTGGATTTCGTTGATCGTCACCAGCGGCGTGGCGCTGGCATTGGCGCTGGAGGAAGAGGCCACCATGTTGCCGGGCTGGATCAGGATCGGGCCGGTCTTGCCGTTGATCGGCGAGCGGATCTGGGTGAATTCCAGATTGAGGCGCGCGGCTTCGGCGGTGGCGCGGGCTTCCAAATAGCTGGCCTGGGCGTCATCGACATCCTGCGGCGAAATCGCATTCTGGCCCTTCAGCCGCGTGTAGCGGTCGAACTTGGCCTTGGCGGACGCGACGGCGGCGGCGGCATTGTCATAGGTCGCCTGATAGGGACGCGGGTCGATCTGGAACAGAAGGTCGCCGGTCTTGACCATCTGGCCTTCGCGGAAGAAGGCGCGGGTGAGCTGGCCCTGGACGCGGGCATTCACCGAAACGGTGGAATTGGCCATCACGGTGCCGATGGTGCGCTCGATCACTTCCATGTTGCGCTGTTCGACCACGGCGACCCGCACCGGGGCGGCCATCACGCGGCGCGGCGGCGGGGCGCTGGAATTGGTGAAATACCAGAAGCCGCCAAGGGCGACGGCCAGGCCGGCGGCGCCGATCAGATATTTGCGCGCCAGGAACTGGCGGGCCGGGGACGAAGCCGCTTCGGCGCGGCTGGCCTGAGCCGTGCCAGTCTGCGCAGTGGTCTGCACCTTGGAGGAGGGCGGCGGCGGAATCTGAACATTCATCGGCTTAAAAATCCTGACAACATTACAACCACGCCGCCTTCTGATTGCGGCGGGCAAGATGGATACCCGTTTCCCCTGATGCCCGCCGTGCTGATGGCGGACCGTGCCAGCTGGGTATCGGGCGGTATTTAAACGCCCCAATTGCTGATAGGGCGGCCCGATCCGGCTTCTGCACGTGATTTATACGCCCCCTTATATGAGAAAAACCTCTCACAATTGTCCCGGAATTCGTGAATCGAATGTCCGCTAAATGCCCGGATTTCCTATTAAAATGCGTTAATTCTGACATTTTGCTGACGGCTCGATCGGGCATCTTATTGCTCTGCAGCAGGGGCCCGCCTATAAGCCCGGCTTTCTCGCCCGCCACTCTTATGATTCTGGTCCCCCATGGAAATCCGCAACATCGCCATCATCGCCCATGTCGACCATGGCAAAACCACCCTGGTGGACCAGCTGCTGAAGCAGTCCGGCTCGGTGCGCGAAAACCAGCATATGGACGAGCGCGCCATGGATTCCAACGACCAGGAGCGCGAGCGCGGCATCACCATCCTGGCCAAGTGCACATCGGTTGAATGGAACGGCGTGCGCATCAACACTGTCGACACGCCCGGCCATGCCGACTTTGGCGGCGAAGTCGAACGCATCCTGTCGATGGTGGACGGCGTGGTGCTGCTGGTGGACGCGGCCGAAAGCGTGATGCCCCAGACCAAGTTCGTGCTGTCCAAGGCGCTGAAGCTGGGCCTCAAGCCCATCGTTGTCATCAACAAGATCGACCGCAGCGACGCCCAGCCCAAGGAAACGCTGGAATCCATCTTCGACCTGTTCCTGGCGCTGGAAGCCAATGACGACCAGCTCGACTTCCACCATCTCTATGCCTCGGGCCGCAACGGCTGGGCGGTGGATGAGCTGGAAGACGAGCGCAAGGACCTGTCGCCACTGTTCCGCCGCATCGTCGAAGACGTGCCGCCGCCCAAGCCGCAGAAGCTGGCCGGCGAAGAACATCCCTTCAAGATGCTGGTCACCACGCTGGAAGCCGACCCCTTTCTGGGCCGCATCCTGACGGGGCGCATCGAATCCGGCATCATCACCATGGGCCGCAACATCAAGGCGCTGGGCCGCGACGGCGCGGTGATCGAAAAGACCCGTGTCACCAAGCTGCTGGCCTTTCGCGGCCTGGCGCGGGTGCCGGTGGAGCGCGCCGAAGCCGGCGACATCGTCGCCATCGCGGGACTTGAGACCGCCACCGTCGCCGACACGCTGTGCGATCTGACGGTCAACGAGGCGATCCCGTCGCACCCGATCGATCCGCCGACCCTGGCCATGACCATCTCGGTCAACGATTCCCCCTATGCGGGCCGCGAAGGCGACAAGGTGCAGAGCCGCGTCATTCGCGAACGGCTGATCCGCGAAGCCGAAGGCAATGTCGCGCTGAAGGTCACCGAGACCGGCGACGGCAATTTCGAAGTGGCCGGCCGCGGCGAGTTGCAGCTGGGCGTGCTGATTGAATCCATGCGCCGCGAAGGCTTCGAGCTTTCGATTTCGCGTCCGCGCGTACTGTTCAAGACCATCAACGGCGAAAAGATGGAGCCGATCGAGGAAGTCACGGTCGATGTCGATGACGCCTATACCGGCATCGTCATCGAGAAGATCTCGCAGCGCAAAGGCGAAATGACCGACATGCGCCCGACCGGCGCCGGCAAGACCCGCATCGTGTTCCACGGCCCGGCGCGCGGGCTGATCGGCTATCACGGCGAATTCCTCACCGACACGCGCGGTACCGGCGTGATGAACCGCATGTTCCTGGATTACGCCCCGCACAAGGGCAGCGTCGGCGGGCGCACCAACGGCGTGTTGATCTCGACAGAGCAGGGCGAGGCGGTGACCTATGGCCTGTGGTACATCGAGGAACGCGGCAAGCTGTTCATCTCGACCGGCGCCAAGGTCTATGAAGGCATGATCATCGGCCAGAACGCCAAGGACAACGACCTGGACGTCAATCCGCTCAAGTCCAAGCAGCTCACCAACATCCGCACCACTTCCAAGGACGAGGCCGTCAAGCTGACGCCGATCGTGCCGATGACCCTGGAACAGGCCATGGCCTATATCCAGGATGATGAGCTGGTCGAAGTGACGCCGCTGAACATCCGCCTTCGCAAGCGCGCCCTGAAGCCGCATGAGCGCAAGCGCGCCAAGCAGGCGATGGACGCTTAGGCATTTCTGTCATTCCCGGCGAGCGCCATGCGAAAGCATGGCGTGAGGGAAGGGAATCCATTTGGAAGCCCGGACAGATTTCCCCATGGATTCCCTTCCCTCGGCGCTACGCGCCTCGCCGGGAATGACAGGGGTGGTTGTCCGCTAATCCGTCCAGTTGGCGATTTGTTTGCCCTGTTCGTCCTCGAAGGCGACGCGGTCCAGGGCTACCGCGAAGAGGCAGACGGGGCGATGGTCGGGCGCTTCCATCCAGCAGCGCAGCGCGCTGTCCTTGCCAAAGCCGGTGATGCGGCCCTCCAGCACCAGCCGGTAGGAAGAGGTCAGCGCCGCATTGTCGCCGGGCGGAATCTTGCGCGTGAAGATATAGGGACGCTCGGCATGGCGTGACACCCGCGATCCGCCCACTTCGAAGATTTGCGCCAGGCCGATGGTTTGCGCGGTCGGCGGCGTGGGCGTGGCCGGTGCGGGATTGGCCATCGGCGGCGGGCAGTCCTGCGCGCTGGTCCAGGGACGGGGAATCCAGAAACCTTCCACCGCGTCGATCTCGGCCGAGCCCAGTCCCTGGATCAGCGGCAATGTCGTCCACACGCCGGGGCGCGCGGTCAGCGTGATGCTCTGCTTTTCGGCGTCATAGCTCACTCCCAGCTGGGAATTGGCGCCGCTGTTCTGAAAACCGCCGCAGCCGAAAGCAATGCTGAGCGCGAAACGCTTGCCGATCAGCGCCGCAGCATTGGCGGGCTGCAGACCCGATGCGGCAAAGCCGGACGCTGCAAGATTGGCTTCGCGGATGAGATCGTCGCGGGTGAGAACGGGCTGCACCACCGGCACGGGCTTGGGCGGCGGCGCAGCCACCACGGGCGCGGGCGGTTCGATCTTTGTGGGCTGGGGCGGCGGGGCATCGGGCGTGCGAAAAAAAGTGACGGCGCCGATCGCAACCGCGATTACCGCGATGATCAGCGGCGAAATATATGACGGCTTGCGATCCCCGGGCGGGGGCTTATTGTCAGCCATGCGATCAGCATAGCCACGGGACGGCCTGTGTTCCACGATTCTCTTGGCCGTATGGGCAAAAAGCCGTTCCGGCGATGGCGCGGACCGAAATCTCACCCATGACCACACCGCAACTCATCGTACTGGCCGTGCTGCTGGGTGTTGTCGCCGCGCTGATCTGGGGCAAGGTCCGCTCGGAAGTGGTGGCGCTGACAGGCGCTGCGGTGTTGCTGGTTACCCGCACCATTCGCCCGGTCGAGGTGGAAGGCGCCTTTGCCAGCCCCGCGATCATCGCGCTGGCGTCGCTGTTCGTGATTGCCTATGCGCTGGAACTTACCGGCCTGCTGGGCCTTCTGATCCGCGGCGCGACGCGAATGTGCACCCGGCTGGGCGCGGCGGGGCTGTGGATCGTGATCACCCTGTCGGGCGCGCTGTCCGCCTTCATCAACAACACCCCCATTGTGGTGCTGGCCGCGCCGGTGATCCGCGATGTTGCCAAGTTGCAGGGACTGTCGGTCAAGCGCTTTTTGATTCCCTTGTCCTACGCCACCATCCTGGGCGGCAGTTGCACCCTGATCGGAACCTCGACCAATCTTCTGGTCAACGACATGGCCCGCAATGCCGGACAGCCGGTCTTCTCGCTGTTCGAGATTACGCCGGTCGCCCTGTGCGTGGCGCTGGCCGGCGGCATCTATCTGTTCGCGCTGGGCGGGCGGATGCTCGCCGGTTCGCAAGACGCAGCGCCCGCGCCCCTGATTTCGCGCGGCGCCCAGACCCCGGCGGGCGACGATCCGGCGATATTTCCGGCGGACCGTCCGCTGCAGCCGCTGGCGGCAAGTTTTTCGCTGCTGGTGTTTGTCGGTGTCGTGGTGGTGGCTGCGCTCGGGCTGGTGCCCATCGCGGCGGCGGCTTTTGCCGGGGCGGTGCTTTTGATCCTGACGGGCACGATCCGCGCCGACGATGCCTATAAGGGGCTGCGTCCCGAAGTGCTGCTGCTGATCGCGGGCATGGTGGTGATCGGACTTGCCATGGAGATCACGGGCCTGGCGGCGCTGGTCACCGGCTCGCTGCTGACCTGGGTGTGCGCGGCAGGACCCTTTTTTGCGCTGGTGCTGCTGTATGGCGCCACCTTGTTCCTGACCGAGATTCTGTCCAACGCCGCCGTGGCGGTGCTGGTGACGCCCATTGCCGTGGCGCTGGCCGAAAGCCTGGGGGTCAGCCCCCGGCCCTTTCTGGTGGCGGTGATGATGGCGGCCAGCGCGGCCTTCGCCACGCCCTTCGGCTATCAGACCAATGTTCTGGTCTATCAGATGGGCGGCTACAGTTATGGCGATTTCGTGAAAATCGGCGTGCCGCTGAATCTTCTCACCTGGTTGGTGGGGGCGCTGGCGATCCCGTTTTTCTTCCCCTTCTAGGAACCCGCGCCGCGCATGGCCGATCCGCGTGCGCCGGTTTTGCTCGCATCGGATTGGCGGGGCGGCTAGGCTGCGCCCATCATGGCGGTCGATAAATTTTTCACGAGCGAGTCGGCCAGCGGCATACTGCTGATGGGGGTGACGGTACTGGCGTTGGTGGTGGCCAACTCGCCCATGGCGCCGCTCTATTTCGACGGCCTGCATACTTACGCCGCGGGCCTCAGCCTGCATCACTGGATCAATGACGGGCTGATGGCCCTGTTCTTCCTGCTGGTGGGGCTGGAGATCCGCCATGAGCTGGGCTCGGGCCAGCTTTCGACCTGGGCGGGCCGCGCCCTGCCGGGACTGGCGGCCCTGGGCGGCATGGTGGCGCCCGCCGTCATCTTTGCGGCCTTCAACTGGAACGGCGCGCTGCATGGCTGGGCCATTCCCACCGCCACCGACATTGCCTTTTCGCTGGGCGTGCTGGCGATGCTGGGATCGCGCATTCCCACCTCCCTCAAAATCTTCCTCACCGCGCTGGCCATCATCGATGATCTGCTCGCGGTGCTGATCATTGCGCTGTTCTATGGCGCGGGGCTTTCGCCGCTGTTCCTGGGCCTGGCGGGCGGGACGCTTGCCGTGCTGTTCGCAATGAACCGCATGGGCATGACGCGGCTCTGGCCGTATATGCTGCTGGGTGCGGTGTTGTGGTTCTTTGTGCTGAAGTCGGGCATCCATGCCACCATCGCCGGCGTGCTGCTGGCCTTTGTCGTTCCCGACGGTCATGGCGACGAATCCCCGGCGCGAAAGCTGGAGTATGGGCTGGCGAACTCGGTCGCCTATGGCATCGTGCCGCTGTTTGCCTTTGCCAATGCCGGTGTCGCGCTGGCCGGGATCAGTTTTGCAACCTTTTTGCAGCCGATCACCTTTGGCGTGGCGGCGGGCCTGTTCATCGGCAAGCAGATCGGCATTCTGGGCGCCTGCTGGCTTGGGGTGAAGCTGGGCATCGCCAAGTTGCCGGTCCGTGCCAGCTGGACGCAGGTCTATGGCGTGTCGCTGCTGTGCGGCATCGGCTTTACCATCAGTCTTTTCATCGGCGCGCTGGCCTTTAGCGATCCCGGTAACCAGGCAGCGGCCAAGCTGGGCGTGCTGACGGGGTCGCTTGTTTCCGGCCTGCTGGGCTGGCTGGTGCTGCGCCAGGCCGGTGCGAAACGGGTTGCGGCGTGAATTCGCTTGCGGCCTTTGCGGGTGCGGCGGTGCTGGAGATTGCCGGCTGCTTCGCCTTCTGGTCGTGGCTCAGGCTGGACAAGTCGGCGCTGTGGCTGATCCCCGGCCTGATCGCGCTGGCGGGCTTTGCCTATCTTTTGGCAATGGTCGACAGCCCGTTCGCGGGCAGGGCCTATGCCGCCTATGGCGGCGTCTATATCGCCGCGGCGCTGGTCTGGGGCTGGATGATCGAAGGTCACAGGCCCGACCAGTGGGACCTGGCCGGCGCGGCCATCTGCCTGGTGGGCATGGCGGTGATCCTGTTCGCGCCGCGTTCGCTCGCCGCCTAGATCGCATCTAGCCCGCCATGCCCGCCAGCCTCTATAACCGGGGCATGACCGTCGATGAAAAAATGATCGCTTTCGCCAACCGCCTGGCCGATGCATCGGGCGCGGTGATCCGGCCCTATTTCCGCCAGCGCATCGAGGTGACCCACAAGCCGGGCGTGCATGCCTATGATCCGGTGACCGAAGCGGACAAAGGCGCCGAGCGCGCCATCCGCGCCATCATCGAGCGCGACCGGCCGCAGGACGCGATCCTGGGCGAGGAGTATGGCGAGAAGCCCGCCGGACTGTCGGCCAACAAGTGGCGCTGGGTGCTGGACCCGGTGGACGGAACGCGCGGCTTCATCACCGGGCGGCATGAATGGGGCTCGCTGATCGCGCTGGAGCATGACGGCGTGCCGGTGCTGGGCATTCTCGACCAGCCGGTGCTGGGCGAACGCTTTATCGGCGTCAACGGACGCAGCGTGCTGGTGGCCGATGGGTCACGCACGCCGCTGAAAGTGCGCGAATGCCCCGACATCCAGGACGCGATTGTCTGCGTCACCGACCCCTTTTCCAATTTCACGCCGGAGCAGGCGGCGCGCTTCCGGCGGGTGTCGGAGGCGGCGCGCATGACCCGCTATAGCGGCGACTGTTATCTGTTCGCGGCGCTGACGCTGGGCTTTGTCGATGTCATCGTGGAAGCCGGCTTCAAGCCCTGGGACATCGCCGCGCTGACTCCGCTGGTCGAAGGGGCGGGCGGCATCGTCACATCCTGGGACGGCGGCGACTGCCGGGACGGCAAGACGATTCTGGCCTGCGGTGACCGGCGCGTGCATGCGCAGGCGATGGAATTGCTGGCCCGCTAGTTCAGCAGGCGCGGATCGGCCTTGCCGCTTTCCAGATCGGCCACGGTCATCGGATTGCGATAGCCCAGGGTCGCCTTCGCCGACTCCGCCCAGGCATCGGCCACCAGATCGCGCAGCTGGCTCGCGGCTTCGGCGATGCGCCCTGCCACAAAGTCTTTCGATTCGGGGGTGGCGCGGTCCAGGGCGCCGGCCTTTTCGAGTTCATAGGCCGGCACCACCAGGGCCCAGCTGGCGGCGAGATACTCCTGAGTGCGCTGTTGTATCGTGCAGGCGCAGGCGCGGTATGGCCTCAGCCTTTGGGCGACATCGGCATCGCTGATATTGGCGTCGACGAAAAGCTCTTCGAATTTGGCATGCGTGTCGCGCGCCGTGGTGAAACCCTTCGGATTGGGACCATCGCTCCAGCCATTATGGTGGATGCTGGCATGCATCGGGTTGCTGGCATCGCCGACAAAATGCGCCCACCAGCCCAGATCGCGCAGGGTGAGCATTTCGCGCAAGGCGCGTTCGCGGGTGAAACGCTCGCGCTCCGCCGGTGTCATGGAAAATTTCGCGGCATGCTTTTGCGCCGCGATTGTCATGCGCAGGATGGCGAAATCCTTCACCAGCTGCTGCCAGCCGCCCATCAGATTGTAGGGCAGGTATCCGGCGGCATACTGGTTGGAGCCGACCGCGCGCAGGGCGGTGTCATAGTCGCGCCGCGATGCGGGCAGGGCGGGAAGCGTCGGGCCGCCCATGATCTTTCCCTGATCGTCCAGGTCGACAAAGTGCCCGGGATCCAGGTCCCAGTCATGCGGCTGGCCGGCGCCGCGCGAAATGTCCGGTTCGCGCGCCAGCTGGCCGATCTGAAAGCGCGCCTGCGGCGTTTTTAGGAAATCGGGAATGGAAGCGGGGAAATTCCGGGCGGCCAGTTCGCCGATGATGCGGTGGCCCTTGCCGCCCCAGGCCTGCGCCGCGCCATGCGATGAGGTCAGCATCAGCAGAACGACAAGAAGCTTGCGCATGCGGTTTCCCGGCAAAAAAGGGGCCGGCCTTTCGGCCAGCCCCTGGCGGTTTAACACGGCTACAGTTCGGTGCGCAGGGTGAACTGGAAAGTCTGCGGCGCGCCGACCGTGACGCTGGGATAGCTGCCGCAGGCGCTGGAGGTGGGCAGGTTTGGATTGAAGCAGGGGCGCGAAGAGATCGAACCGAAATAACGTTCGCGGAACAGGTTGAAGCCGTTCAGCTTGACGTAGGAGCCTGCCCAGCCCAGCCCCGCCAGGTCGTAGCCGATATCGGCATCGGCCAGGAAATATTTGGGCACCTTCAGGTCGTTGGCATCGGTGGCATAGCGGCTGGAAACGAACTTGCCGCCAAAGCCGAAGGTGAAGCCTTCCCAGTCATATTCATAGCGCTGCGAGAAGGTCCAGGCCGGCGTTTCGGCCACCCTTTTGCCCGCCAGATTGACCGGCGCGCCGCCGGCCCCGACCAGGATGATGGCCTGCGGTCCGGCGCTGACGCGGGTGTGGATATAGGAGAGGGAGCTGTAGATGTTCAGATTCTCCATCGGCGAGACATTGGATTCGACATCCACGCCGTTGACATTCACCGAGCCGATATTGCGGTCGATGCTGATGCCCTGCTCCTGATCGAAGCTGGTGACGATGCGGTTCTTGAACTGGTTGTTGTAGGCCGAGATCGAGAAGGTGAAGTCGTCGGAATTGTAGCGATAGCCGATACTGTAGTTGGTCGAGGTTTCCGGCTTGACGCTGGAGAAGCTGGAATAGACGCAGCCCGGCGCATTGGGGGTGGAAACACCGGCGGTGACGCACAGCCCGTTATTGCCGCCATTGTAGAGATTGTCGGTGCGCGGCGCGGCCAGGCCGGCGGCGACGGCCGTATAGAACTGATGCTCCGGTCCCCAGGGCGACAGCGAGAGGCCGACATTGGGCATCACGCGGCTGAAATGCACCGTCTTCTGCGCGGGCGGCACATAAAGATTGGTGCCGGCCCCGGGCAGGGTGACGGCGCCGTTGGCCCCTGGCGCCGAGGTCGGCGCGGCGGTGGTGCAGGTGGGAAAGCCAACGCCCGAGGAGCCGGTCACCTGCAGGTAGCAGAGCTGGTTGAGGTCGCGCTGCATGAAGGGCATGCGCAGGCCGGCGCTGACATGGGCGACGTCTTCAAAGAAGCTGCCCTCATAGGCAAACGCCATCTGGTGCAGGATGGCGCGGCTGCGGCGGTCGCGGCCCCTGACCGGGGTCCCGTCGGCCGACAACACCCGGTTTGCCGGATCGCGATAGCCGGCAAAGGGATCGAAGGGAAAGCCGTTGGCGTCCAGAAAGGCGAATTGCCCGGTCTGGCGGTGCAGGCCGAAATCGCCGGTATAGGCCAGTTGCAGGGTATGGTTGGCGTCCACCTGCCATACCAGCGAGGTGTTGAGGCCGTAGCGGATGGTGTTGGTGGTGTTGGGACTGTAGACGCCCACCGTGTCCAGTATGTCGCCATCGCCGTTCAGGTCCCGGCCGATCACGCCGGGCACATTGCCGTACAGCTTTCCATCCTGCTCTCTGAGGGCGGTATAGCCGCCGCCATTGGCCAGCACATATTGAATGGAAGGGTCCACCGTCAGCGACAGCGTATCGGAGAGGCGCAGCAGCGAGGAGATGCGGATATTGCCGGTGTCGGAAGGATTGATGCGCACGCCGTAAAAGCTGGAGCAACTGGCATCGCTTTGGGCCGTGCCGGTGACGGGCGCGACGCGGGTACAGGTCGGCGCCTGGTCGAATTCCAGACCGAAGCCCAGGGGATTGCTGGTCAGGCCGGTGCCGGTATAGCGCCCGGTGGGGGAGATCGCCACGGCGGGCGCGGCGGGGCCGCCGGGAACGCGCGGGAAGTTGGTGACGCCGTTGAAGACGCCCGGCGTCGCGGTCGGCGTCAGGGTGGAGACGGCCGGATAGAAAGTGGGATTGTTGTAGAAGTGGTTGCGGTTGGAATTGAAGTGCATGGCCAGCTGCACCCAGCCCAGATCCCCCAGATCCTGATAGAGCGAGGCGTTGAACTGCTTTTTCTGCAGATGCCCCGGGCCCTTGAACTTGTCGTAATCGGTCAGGGAGAAAGTGGCGAAAGCCACCGTGTTCCAGGGACCGAAGGCGCCGCTGTCCAGCCTGAGAAAGGCGCGCCTGTAATTGTGGGAGCCGGCGCTGATATCGGCCAGCACGCCCCATTCGTCCTTGGGACGCGCGGTGGTGATGGCGACCACGCCGCCGGTGGCCGCGGCGGTGGGGCTGTCCACGTCGGTGGTGCCCTGGTTGACGGTGGCCCGGCCGATGATTTCGGAATCGGCGACCTGGTTGGTGTAGATGGCGTAATTGCCGGTGTCATTCAGCGGCATGCCGTCCCAGGTGAAGGAGATGTGGTTTCCGTCATAGCCATGGATGCGGATATTGCCGCCGGAATTGCCATAGGGATCATTGTTGGTGAAGTTGAAGCCCGGCACCTTGTTCAGGGTTTCGAAAATCGACTGGCCGGCGGGCTGACGGTCGATGAATTCCTGTGTGATGACGGAGCGCTGCTTGGGCACGCTGACCGGCGCCATGATTCCCCCCGAGCCGTTGGCCTGGGCGCTGACGGTGACGGTGTCTTCCACCGCCTGGGTGGCGGAGGACTGGGCCAGGGCAGCGGGTGCGCCCAGAAGCAGCAGCAGGAACGGGCTGACGCCCGTCATCAAAAATCCGGTCAGTCTGGTCATGATAGTCCCCTTGGATGACACACGCGCGCGCCTGCGGCCGCGCTGAACACGCGAAACGATAATGGGTTGGTTGATGGGCTGCTTCTGGCGGCAGCGGGTTGCGCGGAGTCCTAGAGGCGGGAGTCTTCAGAATTGTGAAGCGCAGATGACGGATCGGCTACGATGCGCGGGCGGGATGCTTTTATGCGCGGCGCGCCTTTTGCGCATCAGGAGCGCGAAAGGTCATGGCCTGCGCAAGCAGGCGCGTGCCGGCGCAGGCCATGAGGTTGCTGACGGGCTGAGGCTTACAGCATGATCGGCGGCGGGACGATGATCGGCTCGCGCCTGCTGCGCCGTGCGGGCTTTTTGGTCTTGCGCTTTGGCGCGGCTTTCCTGGCGGCAGGCTTCTTCTTGGCTTTCTTCTTTTTGGTTTTCTTTTTGGCGCTGCGCTTTTGCGGACTGAGCAGCCGGGCAACCATTTTTTCCAGGGCCCTGAGGCGTGATGCTATGCTTTTGGCCATTGTTTTTCCCTCCAGAAGGACGCACAGGCTAATCCTTTTGCCCGCGCCGCGCAAAATGTAGCCGGTGACTTTATGGCGAAGCGCTGGAAGAACAGCAAAAAACAGCGCAAATACAGCTTGGTCTTCGCCATTATTAAGGCGGCGCATTTCCCATATTGGCCGCAATCTGCCTTTGTTTAAGGCCCGCGCAACCTTCGTATCTTTCCTGGCGTTTCTTGTCGGTACGCAAAACACTTTCCATCAGGAGGACTTGCATGAGCTTGCGCGATTTCAATGCGCCGTCCGACGAGCGCCCGATCATTCTGCACCACGATTCCATCGGCAATGGTGCGGGCCTCTCGGACTTTCACACCGTCAGCCCCGAGGAGCGCGAACCCAACAACACCGGCAAGATTGTCGGCGCGCTGGCCGTGGCCTTGATGGTGGGTGCCGGCGGGCTTTATGCCTATAACGCCACCAGCCCGGCCAATCAGCAGGCGATGACCGCCGCCAACACCGCAGCGCCGCCGCCGGCCCAGCCCGCACCGATGATGGCGCCGGCTGCCGAAACGATGCCGGAGGAAACCGCGCCGGTTGTTGAACCGGCGATGACGCCGGCCCCGGCCGCGACGCCCACGCCGACAAGATCGGCGCGCGTGGAAACGCCCGCCCCCACCATCGCGGATGGTGCGGCGGTGCGCATGGGCGCCGACAGCCAGGCGGTGACGCCGCAGCCGACGCAGCAGGCCGAGGTAACGGCGGTGCCGGAGCCGGTCTCGCCCACCCCTTCGCCGTCTGACCTGGCCATCGCCAATCCGCAGTCCAGCACCGCGGTGCCGGCTGATGCGGTGAGCGCGCAGGACATTCCGGCGACGGCCCAGACCGAAGCGATGCCGCAGCCTGAAGCCGCGTCTCCCGCCCAGGCCCAGCCTGAACAGTCCGCGGGTCAGGTCGCCCAGTAATAGCGATGTGTTGAGAGAAAAGCCGCGCTCCGCAAGGGGCGCGGTTTTTTCATGTCTGCTGTCATTCCCGGCGAGCCTTGCGATAGCAAGGCGAGGGAAGGGAATCCATTTCTTCGCCTGCGCATGTTTCACCATGGATTCCCATCCCTCGGCGCTACGCGCCTCGCCGGGAATGACAGGGTGGCTAGGTAGTCTGCTTGGACGCGAAGGCGTCGAACGCTTCCCAGAATTTCTGGCGGATGGCGTTCTTCTCCATCAGGATTTCGTGGCCCGCGCCCGCGATCTCGACATAGTCGGCATTGGGTGCGGCCGCCGCAAAGGCCCTGGCTTCGGGCGTGAGACAGATGCGGTCCTCGCCGGCGCCCACGATCAGCATCGGCATGGTGATGCTTTTGGCCTCGCCGCGCAGCCATTTCATCGAGGCCAGCGCCGCGGCCAGCCAGCCCCAGGTTGCCCCCGCCAGCCGCAATTCGGGCTTTTCCCGCAAGAGCATCTGGGTGCGTTCGAAACGCTGCGGATCGGAAGTGACCATCTGGGTGGTGAAGGAGACCTTGTGCGGATCGCGCGCCTCCATGCCCCAGACCCAGCCGGCGCGGTTGCCGCGCCACACTTCCCAGGCGGTGACGGCCTTGACGATCAGTTCGCGCTGGCCGCGCAGCGAAGTGGCGATCATCGGCGCATTCAGCACCACCCAGGCAAAACGGCCCGGTGCGCGCACCAGGCTGCGCAGCAGATTGTGCGCCCCCATGGAATGGGCCAGCGCCACCGGCTTTTCGCCCGGCTTCAGCATGGGGGTGACGATCCAGTTCAGCAGCGTGTCCAGGTCCTGGTCATATTCGGCGAAATCGCCGATGAAGCTTTTCCTGTGGTCATCGGCCAGAAGGCGGCTGGAGCCGCCCTGGCCGCGCCAGTCCATGGTGGCGACGGCAAAGCCCCGGCCGCGCAGCTCGTCGATCACCTCGAAATATTTCTCGATGAATTCGGTCTGGCCGTTGAGCAGGACGCACACCCCTTTGCGCGCCACCATTGGGTCGGGGTCGAAGCGGGCGGCCCGCAGGTCGGCGCCGACGGCCTTGATGGCCAGGGGATCGAAAATGGTTGCGGCGGGAATCATGGGGCGGGAAACGCCGCGGATAGAACTTTGTACAAACTGCCCCCAAAACGCATTGGAATAGG
>JBEGVG010000124.1:0-16268 GCA_041178445.1 Pseudomonadota bacterium
GGCGCCATGGCGGTTGTAGGGGTTCCGGCCTCGCCGCATCCCTCACCCGCCGTGTTCAACCTGATCTTCAAGCGCCGCACCATCGCCGGCTCGCTGATCGGCGGTATTGCCGAGACCCAGAAGATGCTGGATTTCTGCGCCAAGCATGGCATCACCTCGGACATCGAGATGATCGCGATGCAGGATATCGAGAAGGCTTATGGGCGCATGCTCAAGAGCGATGTGAAATACCGCTTCGTGATCGACATGGCATCACTCAAAAATAACTGACGCAAACGCAGCCCCGCCTCCCCCTTTGCGCAGCACAGGGGGAGGTGGCCGTAGCACCGATTAGGTGCGAAGGCCGGAGGGGGTCAAGAATTCGTGCGCGCCTGAGTGGTGCGTGCCTTGCGGGCCTTCTTCGCCGGCTTGGCTTGCCATTCCATGGCGGTGATGCGCCGCTTGACGGCGGAGAGATCGGCATTGGCCTGGTCAGCCTTCTGCTCGGCGATCAGCGCGGCGCTCTTGGCATCATGGCCGACGCCCAAGGCTTCCTGACCCACGCCATAGGCATCATCCGCGCGGCTCTGCGCGTTCATGGCGCGCCGGTCCGCGGCGTTTGCCGAAGCCTGTGCATTCTCCACCGACTCGCGGGTGGCGCATCCCCCAAGCGTCACGCCCAGCGCCAGGACCGCGATCATTGCTTTTGCTGCCGTCATTTGGATCTCTCCCTTTTGCCCGCTCGCTTTGGGCCGTGTTGAAGGTGAGAGGATGAACGGCCGCGCCGGTGGCCGTATTGTGGCACGGGCTGGACGGCAAAAAGGCGTCTTTGGGAACTTTCCGGATTGGTGCCGAAGGACTCAGGTCTACTTTTCGACCAGAACCACGCCGGAACGGGCCAGCACGGCGAGACTTTTTTTCAGATCGTCGCGCGCGGCATCATTGGGCAATGCGGCGGAGAGCTCGGCGACCGGCACCGCCTTTGCGTTGTGCAACATGGCAAGCACAGGGACCAGCGCGGCGGGCACCGTCCATAATTTTCCCACCGCCTTGAATTCAAAGGCCTCGCCGAAGGGCGTCAGCGGCAGGCGATTGAGCGTGGCCAGCCGCACAATACTGTCTTCGGCGATTTCGGAGAATTGCTGATAGGGCGAACCCGGCAGGCGGATATGGGGGCAGTGGCCGATATTGGCGTCCCATTGGCCCAGAAAGTCATTCATGGCTTCGTCGGTCAGCACACTTTCAACCAGCTGGCGCAGGCTCTTCATGTGCGCGACTTTGGCGGCATCGTCCAGAAGTGCCGGCAGACCAGCGCGCACCTGCGCCTCGCTGCGCAATTTGGAAACCGCCCAGCCCAGAAGATCGATGCCCTTGGGCGGGGTGAGCGAAACGGTCAGATGCAGGCTGGGCTCGTTGAGCGGATGGACCACATGCCACCAGCCGCGCGGGATGTAGATGGCATCGCCTTCCTTTATCACCCCTTCCCATACCGGATCGCCGGTCGGCTGGGCGGGCTTTTCAATATCGTCTTCCAGCGGATGCAGGCGCGTGGGCTTGTAGACTTTCCAGCGCTTCTTTCCCGAAAGCTGCAGGATGATGGAATCCTGCGGGTCCCAATGCAGGTCGAAAGCCTTCTGGGTGTGCCAGGCGGCATAGAGATTGGCATAGGTATCGGTCTTGAGCGCGGCCTGGAACACCTGCATCAGTTCGCGCAGGCGCGGATGCACTTCCTGGACGTCGTTGAGAATCAGCGAAGCGCCTTCCGCCAGGCAGACCGCCAGCCCGCCCGAATCCAGCCGGGGCGTGCCCATATGCGGCGGGGTGATATAGCGCATCGGATCGATCGCCTGGCCATCCTTGAACAGCTTGAAGCGCGGCGGCATCAGCCGGTGGGTTTCCAGCACCGTGTTTAGCTCGTCCCAGCTGAACAGGCCGGCGAAACGGTCCGGCGGCCCCTGCATCCGGGCGAAGGACTTGCCCCAATGGTCGCGGACGAGTTTGTCCCGGTTCAGGGGGGCGATGATCTGATCGAATTCCAGCATGGTCTCAGCTTAGCTTTTTGGAGGTCCGCTCGCCATAGAGCAGCGTCACATTGATGCGACGGTTCTCATAGCCCGGCCTGAACCGAATCTTGTCGGTCCTGTGAAGCAGGTTGGAATCGAAAATCACCGCCCGGTTGGCGCGATAGGGCACGGTGATGGATTGGGCGTCATTGCGCGCCAGGAAATCGCGTATCGCCGGTTGATCACTGTTGAAGCGGGTGAAGTCCCAGTCCCGCGGCGCCGGCACGTCCCACACCAAAAGCCCGCCGCTGTCCGGATCGAGATTGGCCTCGTCGGGCGTGATCCAGAAATTGACGTTCACCGCCGCATCGTCGGCATGGATGTGCACCCCTTCCATGGCGCTGTCATACTTGAAGGCCCAGGCATATTTCAGCGGAAGGTCGCCGCAGATTCCGGAAAAAACCTCGCGGAATTCCTCCGCGATCTGCGCCAGCAGCGGCGCCGAAAAGCCATGTTCGGGAAAGGCGCCGATATAGCCGCTGTCATAGCCGGTGCGCCAAATGGTCGAGCCCAGGCAGAAGCGGCGCAATGCGGCCAGCGCCGCGTCGGTCAGAAGATTGTCGACCACCACGACCTGCGGGCGATTTTCGCCCCATTGCCTTGCCGCGTCCCGGGCATTGACCGGATTGACCGCACGCCCTTCCAGCCGCGCGCCGCCTTCGATATGCAGGCCGGGTTCGGGCGATACGCCCTGCTCGCGATGCCAGGCCTGTTGCTCGGCATCGTGGCGCGTCTTGTGCGTCGGCGTTTCAGGCGATGCGGTGCTCACATTGCGATGCGCGAAGGCGCGGAAGGACGCGAACCAGTCGGCGATCCGGTGCTGCGCCGCCAGCGCCGTGCCCCGCTCATACAGCGCGGCATCGGAGTCCGGCTTGAGCTCCAGCACGCGCGCGAAACAGCTTTCCGCATCGGCATGACGGCCAAGGCCCGCCAGCGCCAAGCCGCGCTGATGCAGAAGGTTGACGGCCTGGGGATGCAAGGCCAGGGCTGGACTGGTGGCGGCCAGCGCCTCGGCATGGCGTTTGAGCCGCAGCAACGTCTCGATGCGCAGCAGGATCAATTCCGCATCGCCCGGCACGAGGGTGAGCGCGCGATCAAACACCGCCAGCATTGCCGGACCTACATGGTGGATGACGTACCGCGCACGGTGGCGCAGCTCTACACCGAAAAGAGCGGCTTCAAGCTGCTGGTGACCCTTCCCATCCTGCCGGTGCTGGCCGCGACCTTGAAGGCCGGCCCCACTGGTGACCTTGCCTTCATCTGTGGCGCCAACGGCGGCCCGCTGGCGAAGGAGTCCTTCGGCAATATGTTCCGAGAGGCGTGCGACGCAGCCGGGGTGTTCGGCAAGTCTGCGCACGGGGTCCGCAAGATCGGCGCGACGACGGCGGCGGACAATGGCGCCACCGAAAAGGAGCTGGACGCCATCTTCGGCTGGGAAGGCGGGAACATGAGCCGGATTTACACTGAAGCGGCGAACCGCAAGCGGGCCTCTATGCGCGCCATGGCGATGCTGGAAAGAACGGCTGACGAACATTCTATACCCTCACCTGATGATTCGGTGAGGGTGGCAGGCTAAGAATCCTTTCATTATCAATGGCTTGAAAAACCGTTGGTGCGCCCTGGGGGAGTCGAACCCCCCTTGCAGGAATGAAAATCCTGAGTCCTAACCGATAGACGAAGGGCGCTACCGGACGGCGGGGTTTAGCCGCCGAAATCGGCTTTTGCAACCCAAAATCAGGTGCTTGCGAGGGCCGCGTCCTCAATTTCGAGCTGGGCCCGGATACGGCCGTTCCAGTCGTCCTGCCGCAGCCGTCCGGTCACATGGAGGCTCCTGCCCCGGGCGGCCAGAAGCCCGTCTCCCAGGGGCGTGCCTGCGGCTCTGAAGGCTATGGCGTCCAGCATGGCGCCGTCGCCGCCCCCCAGCCGCAGCTTCACATGCGCCTTGCCCACAATGTCGGCGAAAGCCACCCGGACATCCGGCAGGGCCAACAGGGGTTCGGGATTGCCCGCCCCGAACGGTCCCGCCGCGGCGATCTCCTGCACCAGGGCGACATTGGCTCCGGCGGGGGACGAGACCGCGTCCAGATACAGGTCATTGGCCGCGACCAGCGCCGCACCGGTGCCGCTGAACTGGCCCTCCACGAACTTGCGAAAACCCTCGATCTGGCCGGACATCAACGAGAAGCCCGCCGCCATGGCATGGCCGCCGCCATATTCGATCACTTTGGCCTCGGCAGCGGCGCGGATGATGCCGCCCAGATCGATCCCGGGGATAGAACGGGCCGAGCCACGGCCCATGCCGCCTTCGAATCCCGCGACAAAGGCGGGCTTGGCAAAACGCTCTTTCAGCCGCCCCGCCACGATTCCGACCACACCGGGATGCCAGCCCTCACCCGATACCAGGATGAAGGGCGCATTGGCCTGAGTCGCGCCTTGCGCGATGGCCTCTTCCAGAATGAGTTTCTCGATCGCCTGACGTTCCTTGTTGTGCAGATCGAGCTGGGCGGCGAAGTCATTCGCCTGTTCACTTTCCCGCGCCGTCAGCAGATCGACACCAAGCGAGGAGCGCCCGACCCGGCCGCCGGCATTGATGCGCGGCCCGAAGACATAACCCAGGTGATAGGGCGTGAAGGGCGCTTTCGCGCCCGCTACGCCCGCCAGCGCGGCGAGCCCCGGACGCGACAAGGTGGAAATCTGCCCCAGCCCGAAGCGGACAAAGGCGCGGTTGACGCCGTTCAGCGGCACCACATCGCAGATGGTGGCCAGACCCACCAGATCGAGGAACAGCCGCAGGTCCGGCTCGGCCATGCCGCGCGTGTCGTAGAAGCCGCTTTCGCGCAGATGGCGGTTGAGCGCCACCAGGAACAGAAAGCACACGCCGGCGGCGCAAAGGTGACCCAGGCCGGATGTGTCGTCCGGCTGGTTGGGATTGACATGGGCGAGCGCGGGCGGCGCGGCTTCGACCCGGTGATGGTCCAGCACCACCACATCCAGACCCAGCGCCCTGGCCTCTTCCAGCGCGGCAATCGCGGCGGCGCCGCAATCCACCGTGATCACCAGCCTGGCGCCTTCGCCGTGCAGCACCCGCATCGCTGCCGGTGACGGGCCATAACCTTCGGTCATGCGGTCGGGGATGTAGATACGAGGCGGCGCTCCCAATGCGGTCAGGAAATCCGACAGCAAGGCCGCCGAGGTCGAGCCATCGACATCGTAATCGCCGAACACGGCGATACGCTCGCCGGCTTCCAGCGCCGCGCTGACGCGGGCGACGGCGGTAGGCATATCCTTCAGAATATTGGGGTCGGGCAGCAGGTGTTTGAGCTTGGGCACCAGATAATCCGCCGCCTCCGGCGCAGTGATCCCCCGCAACGCCAGCAGCCGCGACAGCACCGGCGAGATGTCGCGGAGCAGTTCGCGCTCAATGTCCTGATTCACCGCTTTCAGCAGCCAGCGGCGGCCCGAAAAGGAACGGGCAACACCGAATGCGGCCGCTTCGCTCAATTCCCCTCGGCGCGCAGATGCCGCGCCCGGATCCAGCGCACCGTGCCGGTGGCCGAGCGCATCACCACGCTTTCGGTGGTGATGAAATCGCCCTCGCGGTGCACGCCGCGCAGCATCGAACCATCGGTGACGCCGGTGGCGGAAAATACCACATCGCCCGCCACCAGATCGTGCAGCCCGTATTTGCGGGTCAGGTCCGTGACGCCCCATTTGGCGGCGCGGGCGCGTTCATCATCATTGCGGAACACCAAGCGGCCCTGCATCTGACCCCCGATGCAGCGCAAGGCCGCCGCCGCCAGCACGCCTTCGGGCGCGCCGCCGGTGCCCATATAGATATCGACGCCGGTGGCCGGATCTGTGGCTTCGATCACGCCTGCGACATCGCCATCGGTGATCAGCTTCACCTTTGCGCCGGCCTTGCGGATTTTGGCTATCAGCGCTTCATGGCGCGGGCGGTCCATCACCAGGGCGGTCACTTCGTTAAGCTTCAGGCCCTTGGCCTTGGCAATCGCGTTGATGTTGTCGCCGGGTTCGGCGTCCAGATCGACCAGCCCGTCCTTGAAGCCCGGACCGATGGCGATCTTGTCCATATAGGTGTCAGGCGCATTCAGCATGGTACCCGGCTCGGCCATCGCCATCACTGCCAGCGCATTGGCCATGGCTTTCGCAGTCAGCGTGGTGCCTTCCAGCGGGTCCAGCGCGATGTCGACCGCGAGGCCACCCTGCCCGACCTTCTCGCCGATGAACAGCATGGGAGCTTCGTCCCGTTCGCCCTCGCCGATCACCACCGTGCCGTCAATCGGCAAAGCATTGAAGGCCGCGCGCATCGCTTCGACCGCGGCATGATCTGCTTCATGCTCATTGCCGCGCCCGATCTGGGCAAAGGCGGCGATGGCGGCGGCTTCGGTGACGCGCACAGCCTCCAGCGCGAAAGCGCGGTCGAGCGGCTGGAGTTGAGCGGGCGGGCGGGTCAGGGTCATATCGTCTTCTTTTAAGCCGCTTCCATGGGAATCATGCACGGACGGGCCCGCACCTTGTCCGAGGCGGCAATCACCTTCAAGGCGCGTTCCACGGATGCCTGCGAAGTTTCATGGGTAATCATGACAATCGCCACCGGGGCGCCCGGGGCGCGCACCCGCTGGATCATGCTTTCGATGGAAACCCCGGCTTCCGCCAGATTTCCCGCGATGGAGGCCAAAACACCGGGCACATCCAGCACTTCGAAGCGCAGATACCAGGGCGAGAGGGACGCCTTGCCGTCTGCGGGCTTGAGGGGCGTCAGGCTCGCAGCGGGACGGCCAAACACCGGACTGATCGCGCCGCTGGCGGCTTCGACGATATCGGCGATCACCGCGCTGGCGGTTGGCGCTTCGCCGGCGCCTCTTCCTGAGAAAAAGAAGGAGCCCGCCTCGCCGGCCTCCACCATCACGCCGTTGGCGGCGCCGCTGACATTGGCCAGGGGGCTTCGCGCCCGCACCATGGCGGGATGGACCTTCTGATCGATGGCATCGCCCATCCGCCGGGCCACGCCCAACAGCTTGATGCGGAATCCGAACTCGCTGGCGAAGGCGATATCGTCGGCGGTGATGTGTTCGATGCCTTCCACCGCAATGGCACCCAGGTTCGGCGCGGTGCCGAAAGCGACGCTGGCCAGCAGCGCAAGCTTGTGCGCGGTGTCGCCGCCGCCGACATCGAGGGTGGAATCAGCCTCGGCATAGCCCTTGGCCTGCGCTTCCTTCAGCACCTCGGCGAAGCCGCGGCCCGAACTTTCCATTTCGGTCAGGATGTAATTGCAGGTGCCGTTGAGAATGCCCTTCACCGCGTCCACGCCGTGCGCGATCAATCCTTCGCGCAACGCCTTGACGATGGGAATGCCGCCGGCCGCCGCGGCTTCGAATTTCAGGGTGACGTTTTTGCTTTCCGCCAGATCGGCGAGCGCCTTGCCATGCTTGGCGAGCAGCGCCTTATTGGCGGTCACCACATGCTTGCCGTTTTGGAGCGCGGTTTCGACCAGCTGGCGGGCAATGCCCTCATCGCCGCCGATCAGCTCGACCACCAGATCGGCATCGCCCCTGGCGAGGTCCAGCGGATCGTCATGCCAGATCGGAAGATCGAAGCCCCGCGTCTTTTTCCTGTCGCGCGCCGAAACAGCCGTCAGTTGCAGGCTGCGCCCGGCACGCTGAGAAAGCTCATCCTTACGCGCCGCCAGCGCCTTGACCACGCCGCCGCCCACCGTGCCGAGCCCGGCAATGGCAATACGAAAGGGCTTGTTCATTTTGTGGCGGCCAGCTTCTTCTTGCCGGAAGACTCGTTTTTCCCCGAAGATTCTGGCGGCGCCATGTTGGTGCCGAACTGCAGAAACTTCTTCACATTGCGCGCCGCCTGGCGGATGCGGTGTTCATTCTCCACCAGCGCCACCCGCACATGGCCTTCGCCATATTCGCCAAAGCCGATGCCGGGCGACACCGCCACCTTGGCGTGGATCAACAGATCCTTGGCGAATTCCATCGAACCCAGCTCGCGGTATTTTTCTGGCACCGGCGCCCAGGCGAACATGGAAGCCGACGGCGCGGGAATGTCCCAGCCCGCCTGCGCCATGCTTTTCACCAGCACGTCGCGGCGCGATTTATAGACGGCGCGGATTTCGTCCACGATACTCTGCGGCCCGTTCAGCGCCGCCGCCGCCGCCACCTGGATGGGCGTGAAGGCGCCGTAATCCAGATACGATTTGATGCGCGCCAGCGCGCCGATGAGATTTTCATTGCCGGCGGCAAAGCCCATGCGCCAGCCGGGCATGGAATAGGTCTTGGACAGCGACTGGAATTCGATGGCGATATCCTTGGCGCCGTCCACCTGCAGGATCGAGGGCGGCGGATTGGCGTCGTCGAAATAGATGTCGGCATAGGCCAGGTCGCTCAGCACCCAGATCTCATGCTTCTTGGCGAACTTGATGACCTCCTTGTAGAAATCCAGATCCACTACCTGCGCCGTCGGGTTGGAAGGATAGTTCACCACCATCGCCAGCGGCGACGGCACCGAATGGCGCGTGGCGATACCGATCTTCGACAGATATTCCTCGGGCGATGTCGCGGGGACATGCCGGATGGCGGCGCCCGCGATCATGAAACCGAAGGCATGGATCGGATAGGCCGGGTTGGGCACCAGCACGACATCCCCCGGCGCGGTGATCGCCATGGCGAGATTGGCGAAGCCTTCCTTGGAGCCCAGCGCCGCGATCACTTCCCTGTCGGCATTGAGATCGACGCCGAAGCGGCGCTTGTAATAGGCGACATGAGCCTTGCGCAGGCCCTTGATGCCGCGCGAGGCGCTATAACGATGGGCGCGCGGATCGCGCGCGGTCTCGCACAATTTGTCGACGATATAGTCGGGCGTGGCCATGTCGGGATTGCCCATCCCGAAATCGATGATGTCCTCGCCGCGCGCGCGGGCCTGCGCCTTGAGGCGGTTCACTTCCTCGAAGATGTAGGGCGGCAGCCGCTTGATGCGGTAGAAATCGGTATTCATGGCCTGAAGTCCTGAAAACGCCCGAGAATCCGGGATTCAGGCCCGGGGCGCAATGGTTTTCGGGTTAATTGCCGCAGATTTGGCGCGGGGCCGTTATTCCGGGATGGCACGGGTGAGGCGCAGGTTGAAGCAGCTCTCCGGCCCTTCGCTTGCGCTCAGGGCGTTCGCGCGGGCGAAAGGTCCACTGGACCTTTCGCTAAAACCGCGCTCACCCCTGCACAAAGATCTCCGCGCGGCGGTTGCCGGCTTCGCCCTGTGGCATGGATTCGTAATAGATCGGCTGGCTGTCGCCCACCGCTTCCACGATCACCTTGTTGGCGGGAACCCCGGCGCGGATCAGCGCCTGGGCCACGGCATTGGCGCGGGCCTGCGACTTCTGGAAGATCACTTCCAGGTGACGCTCCACCGACATGTTCGGCGTGCGGCTGGACGCATGACCCACCACCTTGATGGTGCCGTTGCCGCCACTGGCCTGGAAGGCAGCCACGGCGTCACGGACCTGGGTGCGGGCGCTGGCCGGCAGGCTGGTGCCGTCACCGGCGAAATAGATCGTCGCGACGGGCGGAATACCGCCATTCATGGCCGCAGCCATGCCGGCGGGCGTGCCGGGCACGGCGTCAAGATTGGCGATCACATCGCCCGAGATGGCGGGACCACCAATACCCTTGCCGGGTACAGCGGCCACGGCCGGTGTGCCGGTGCCGGCACTACCCGCCAGCGCGGCGGTCTGGCGGTAATGCGCCAGGATCGGGGGCGAAACCCATTGGGAAATCGAGGCGTTGAGCGGGGGCGCAGCGGAGGGCTTGAAACCCAGCTGGGCGTCGGTGGGATTTACCATCGCCATACGGGCCCCGGCAGTCATGGGAACGGCCGGTACGGCGGGTTCAGCGCCGGGCGGCGGCGCCATGGGGGCGCTGGCGACCGGGGCCGGCGCCGGCATCGGGGCTGTCATGGGCGCAGCATCGGGCGGCGGAACCGCCGAGGCCATGGCAGTCGGCGGGGCCGCGCTTGGCGGCGCGTCCGCCATGCCGGAACCGGCGGTCGGCGGGGTGTCGCCGGCAAAGGTGGTGGGCGGCGCATCGCTGGCGGCCATGGCTTGGCGGGCGGCGGCAGCATCGCTGGCAACCGGCGGCGGCGCCGTGGCTTCCGTACCGGCGCGCAGGGCTTCGGCACTGTACTGGGCCTGGACGCCCGCGGCGGTAACGGACTGGGCGGCATCGGCCTGCGCCATCGTGTCGGGCGCGGGCGGACGGGCCGGAATACCGGCAAGATCGGGCGTGGTGGTGTTGGCGTCGGCTTCCGCCTGCTGCTGACTGTCGGTGGGGAACTGGCTCTCGGCAACTTCGTCTTCGGAGAACAAACCGGTGGGATCCAGGTCCGATATGGTCTGGCAACCGCTGCCAGCCGCGGCAAGGCCCACCACCAAGGCAAGGTTCACCAAAGGACGCGTGTAATGCTTCGTCATGCAAAAATCCCGATTCCCAGCGCCGACACCTGCGGCCGCGCGGGCGCGCGGCGCCAAACCCAGCCTCAAGGATATACCGCGCCAAAGCCTTTGGCGCCAGCAGCTTGGCCGCGCAAAACGCGCGAATTGGTGCGATAATTGTGCGTAGACACGCCGCTTATTGCGGACCGGTGCTGTCTTGCAGCTGTCACCGTGGCCGGGCTATCACAGTTACAACCCATGCCGACCAAAGCCCCTGCCCCCGACAAAAAGCCCGAAATGCCGACGCCCGAATCGCACGGCGCGGCGGCGGACGGGCTGAACGGTCAGGAATTCGCCCGCAACATGCTGACGGTCGGCGTGAAGAGCCAGCAGCTGCTGGTGGATTTCATCGCCCGCATGGCCAAGCGCGACACCGCCGCGCCCCTCGATCCGCTGAATGTCTCCGGCGCGATGCTGAACCTGGTCAAGGCGATGGGCGACAACCGCGAACAGGTGGCGCAGGCGCAGGCACAGTGGTGGTACAATTTCATGACGCTGTGGGAATCCACGGCACGGCGCATGCTGGGCGGGGACGCCTCGCCGGTGGTGGAGCCCGCGCCCGGCGACCGCCGTTTCCGGGCCGAGGCGTGGAAAGAGAATGAGGTTTTCGATTTCATCAAGCAGAGCTATCTGCTGACCGCCAATGCCACGCAGGAAATGGTCGGCAAGCTGAACGGGCTGGACGAGAAGGAACGCGGCCGCGTCGCCTTCTACACCCGCCAGTTTGCCGACGCCCTGGCGCCGACCAATTTCCCCCTCACCAATCCCGACGTGCTGAAGGCCACCCTCGCCTCCAATGGCGAAAATCTGGTCAAGGGCCTGGACAATCTGCTGGCCGATATCGAGCGCGGCCAGGGTGAGCTTTCCATCCGCCAGTCGGCGGACGGCTTCGTCATCGGCGAGAATATCGCCACCGCGCCCGGCAAGGTGGTATTTCGCAACGAGGTGATGGAGCTGCTGCAATATTCGCCCAGCACCGACCAGGTTTACGAGCGGCCGCTGCTGATCTTCCCGCCCTGGATCAACAAATTCTACATTATCGATCTCAGACCCGAGAACAGCTTCGTGCGCTGGCTGGTGGGCCAAGGCTACACCGTGTTCCTGGTGAGCTGGGTCAATCCCGGCGCCGAGATGGCCGATGCGGGCTTTGAGGAATATATGAAAGGCGGCATCTTTGCCGCGCTGGATGCGGTGGAAAAGGCCACCGGCGTGAAGGATCCCAACTGTGTCGGCTATTGCATCGGCGGCACCCTGCTGGCGGCCACCCTCGCCTATATGGCGGTCAAGCATGACGACAGGATACATTCGGCGACCTTCTGGGCAGCGCAAACCGATTTTTCCGACGCCGGAGAATTGTCGGTGTTCGTGGACGAAGCCCAGCTGGATGCGCTGAAAGCCAAGATGGACAGTGAGGGCGGAGTGCTGCCCGGCTCCAAGATGGCAGGCGCCTTCAACATGCTGCGCGCCAACGACCTGATCTGGTCGTTTGTGATCAACAATTACCTGCTCGGCAAGCAGCCCATGCCGTTCGACTTGCTCTATTGGAACAGCGACACGACGCGGATGCCGGAAAAGCTGCATCTGTCCTATTTGCGCAGCTGCTACAAGGAAAACGCGCTGGCGCTGGGCAAGATGGAGATGGCGGGCGTCAGGCTGGACCTCAGCAAGGTCAAGGTGCCGGTCTATCTCCAGTCGGCCAAGGAAGACCACATCGCGCCCGCAGCCTCCGTCTTCAAGTCAGTCAACCTGTTCGGCGGACCCGTGCGCTTCATCATCGCCGGATCGGGGCATATCGCGGGCGTGATCAATCCGCCGGCGGCGAAAAAGTATCAGTACTGGACGAATGACTCCTTTGCCAAAGGTGGGGGCGCGAAGGACATCGAAGCCTGGCGCGCGGGTTCAACCGAACATGCCGGCTCCTGGTGGCCGGATTGGGACCAGTGGCTGTCGAAACTGTCGGGCAAGAAAATTCCGGCGCGCCAGCCCGGCGACGGCAAGCTGAAAGTGCTGGGGGATGCGCCGGGGACCTATGTGAAGGTCAAGGCGCAGTAATAAGCTCTCCATGGCCGGGCTTGACCCGGCCATCCATCTCTCGCGCGCAATGCTGGATGGGCGGCTCAAGGCCGCCCATGGAGAAGAGGTCTAGTTAATCCGCCCCGGCAGCAGCTTTTCATTCTCGCCGCCGACCTGGCGGTAAAAGCCCGGGCCTTCGGCCCCACTCTGCCAGAAATCGCGGCGCGGATTGACCAGGAACATCTCGCCCTTGAGATTGTGGACATAACCTTTGCGCAGAACCGTCAGGTATGTGGCGGCGAAATCGCTTTCGCCGCATTGTCCGTTCAGGCAGTCCAGCGAAACACTGGTCGCCGGCATATCCTTTTGCTGCGGCCGGGGCTTGGGCGTATCGGGCGCCTTGCAGCGCATGCTGAGCGCCACCGCTCCCACCAATGGCTTGCCCCAACTGACATCCGCGCCCGGGACCGCCGCAAGCCATAGCGCAATGCGGCCGTGACGCAGGCGATAAACTACAAAACCGGCCCCGCCCCTGGCATTGCCGAAATCCTGCAGCACGAAACCGTGCGGCCGGTCCTGCGGCGGCGTCAGCAGCGGCGGCGCGCCGAACTGTTTTTCCAGATAGGCGCGCACATAGGCCTGCGCGTCACCCGAGAATGCGTCGGTGTGATGGATGGCATGGGCAAAGCCCTCTATGGCCATGACATGCAAAGTTCTCGGCTGATGGCCGGCAACTTTCCACCCTTGCGGCGCGAAGCCGTTGCAGGGCCCGTCGCCCAGTCCCGACAGCGGCACGGGCTTGATGGTCGGTCCGCGCAGAATGCGTTTGGACCAGGCGGCGTTGGCAGCGACGGTCGGCACCGGCGGGCTTTTCCTGGCCAGGGTCCGCGGCGACTTCACCGACAAATTCTTGCCCAGCGGCGGTTCGGCATCCAGGGTCAGCGTCACGTCGCGCGGCCGCACTTCGCCTTTGGTGATGTCGTACAGCGTCAGGGTCAGGCGCTCTCCCGCCCGGCCCGCGCGCACCAGATCAGAGGCCTGCCGCGCCGTCCGAACAAGCGTGCCATCGATCGCGGCCACCACCTCGCCCGGCACGATCCCGGCCCTTGCGGCGGAACTATCGGCCATCACCTTGCTCACAAGGGCGCCGCGTCTCAACATGGGTGTGCGCGCCGAGGCCGCGGGGGTCATGATATTGAACTCCAGGCCGGAGAATCCCTGCGGCGCCGGCGCGGCATGAATGGCATAGAGCACCGCGCCTGCGAACAGCGCGAGCGCCACCGCGATGCTGATGCTTATGCCTTTCCAGCCTCGAAACATGAGATGGCTTCTAGCACGATTACAGGCCGGTTGTTTCCGGCAATCCCAGCATGATGTTCATATTCTGCACCGCCGCACCGCTGGCGCCCTTGCCCAGATTGTCGAAGACCGCGACCAGCCGCGCCTGCTGCGACTTCTCATTGGCGAAGACATAGATGGTCAGGCCATTGCTGCCGGCCAAGATTTCCGCATCCAGCGAAGTGGCGGCGGCCGAATCTTCCAGCGACGCAACTTTCACCAAAGGCCTGTCGGGATAGGCCTTGACCAACACGGCATGAAGATCGCGCGCTGTCGGCTTGCCCGGCAATGCCCACAATTGCAGCGGCACTTCCACCAGCATCCCACGATAGAAGCGGCCGATGCTGGGTTCGAACAGGGGCGGATGCAGCAACCCGCCATGCTGCTGCATCTCGGGCAGATGCTTGTGCGCCAGATTCAGGCCATAGATGCGCGACACCGTCTCGGTGTAACCGGCGAAGGATTTGTCCTCAAATTCGGCGATCATGCTCTTGCCGCCGCCGGAATAGCCGGTAAAGCCGTTCACGGTGACGGGGAAATCCGCCGGCACCAGACCGGCACGAATCAACGGACGCATGATGGCCAGAAAACCGGTCGGCCAGCAGCCCGGATTACTCACCCGCTTGGCCGAGGCGATGCGGTCATAGCCATCGGCTTCCAGTTCGGGAAAGCCATAGGTCCAGCCCGGGGCGACGCGGTGCGCGCTGGAGGCATCGATCACCCGCACATCGGGATTGTCGATCAGGCTGACCGCTTCCTTTGCCGCTTCGTCCGGCAAGCACAGGATCACCAAATCGGCGTCATTCAGCGCAGCCTTGCGCGCAGCGGCGTTCTTGCGCTCGGCCTCCGGTAGGGTGATCAGCGACAGCTCGCTGCGGCCCGCCAGGCGCTCGCGGATTTCCAGGCCGGTGGTGCCGACCGCGCCGTCTATGAAAATCTTGGCCTGCTTGCTCATCTGGACTTTCTTCCGAACATTGACTTGTGATGTGGGTGCCTTTTAGCTCAATTCATCCCTTATGGGGTGCGGCCCGGCCCTGTGCCGGACGCGGGGGTACGGTGCTTGCGGGGCACGTCAGACGCAAGGCCGAGCACAAGGGGACAGCGTCATGGATTTCCAGGCCATTTTCGACAACTACAAGCGCACCATAACCGAGCATTATTTCGACATGAATGGCCGGGTCGGCCGGGCCCAGTTCTGGTATTTCGTGCTGGCCAACTTCATCGCCACCATCCTGGCCCAGATTATCGGCGGCATCCTCGGTGCCCCCGTGGGCGAAATCTACACGCTGGCTGTCCTGTTTCCCGCCACCTGCCTTGCCGCGCGGCGGCTGCAGGATACCGGGCGCAACGGCATGCTGGCCTGGGTCATGCTGATCCTCATTGCGGTCTCGCAGATCATCGGCATCGTCATGGCGATGACATTCCTCTTTGGCGGCTTTCTGGGACTGCTGTTCGTTCCGGGCCTGAGCATCCTGGGGCTGGCGTCCTTGGTCCTGGCGGTGGTGCTGATCTGGTTCTGGTGCCAGCCCGGCGATCCTGGGCCCAACGCCTATGGCCCGCCGCCACCGGCATTCGACCCGTCGCGACCCGCTTCGCCGGCGGCGTGACGCCGGCAAACGAAACGATCCGGTGGATCGTTTCGAGGGTCACGACGCCGCGAGCTTGGGCGAGCGGCACGGCCATCTGCACCAAACAAAAACGGCGCGGATTGCTCCGCGCCGTTTTCGTTTGTTCGAGAAGCGGGTTTAGCGCTTGGCTATTTAAACCGTTCATATAATGCTTTGTTTTCGGTCTTTATATGAATCCATAATAATTCTGCTACCATTCTGCTACAGTACAATAATCCGCTAAGTACCTATTTTTAAAATATTTTATTCTTCGTTCCAATCGGTAAAACTCAATTATTTGAGTTAATGAACCGAGCCAAACACCCAATCACCTTTTAATAAGTGTCACCGAGCAATCGTTAGGGATGGGTACATCTATGAATGAGAGCAGTTTAGATCAAAAACCACGCCCCCTTCGTTGACATGCTTATGGCAACGCTCGCTCAGTGTCAGAAATTCAATACCTAGCCTTTTGTATTGCGTATAAGGCAGCAACTGTTCGCCAGCTTTCTGCAATCTACTGCCACAGATAGCTATTGCCCCAAGACTGTGAGATGCTTTCTTGAACCTGAGCGTTCTTAGATAGCACTCGCTATGACCCAGCCAATCTTTGCTGAATTCGCTCTCGCTGACCTGAGCCCCATGGCAGCTCAAGCGACCCGTCCCGTTGCATCACGGGATCGCTGAGTTTGGCGTAGACGGCAGGCGGCACGTTGCCGATGGCGCTGTGCGGCCTGACGGTGTTGTAGTCGTCCT
>JBEGVG010000125.1:0-4650 GCA_041178445.1 Pseudomonadota bacterium
GTTGCCGGTCTGCCCCAAGGCGGAGGCGGTGACCACGACCGTGTCAATACGCAGCGGCTGGGCAAAGGCGGGAAGGGATACCAACAAGGCCGTACCGGCCATGAGAATGGAACGACGCATAACGAACTCCAAAATGGGATACGCACGCCAGATGGCGTGCTGGGGCGGCTCAAAGGCCGCGCGCAAAGAGGAAAGTGCGTTAGTGGCGGGGAGGCGCCCGGCTTTGCCAGGCGAAGGCGGGCGCGACGGCACCCGAGAGCAGCGGCAGCGAAATAAAGGCCGCGGCGACAAGACCCAGGCTGGCGGGAAGCGCCGAAGCGGTGGGAGCCACAAAGGCGCCGGCCTTGGCGATTTCCTGGCAGGGTCGGCAATGGTCGGTGGAATCGGTTTTCTTGAGCGGTGCCGGAAGGTCACCCACCGCAGCCATGGCGGACGGGGGCGCAACCGACGGGTGAAGGTGACCCTGAACCGCAATGCCGTGCAGGAAGAAAGCCAGCAGCGCAAACAGCGTGATGACACGCCGCGTCGCGGTCTGTTTCAGGTCAAAGCTGGCTGCGATGGAACGGGCCATGGCCTTTTCACATGAGGTAAGCCGTCACGTTAGGCAGATTAATCCGCTCGCGCAACCGGGCAGGATTCCAGGGCCCGCATGGCAAAGGCGCGAACGGCGCAGCGCGGATGATGCGTCAAAGCCTTGAGCATGTGAATCCTGGCGGGCAGGGGCGCGCCGGCCGTGCCGCGCTCGAACCAGCGCAATGCGCCGGCGATGCAGCCATCCGCCGCCAGCACGCAGGCATAATTGTGGGCGCCGCGGAAATCGCCACTTTCCGCCGCCTGCCGGTAGCAGTGGCGCGCCGCTTCGCGGTCGATCCCCGTGCCCCAGCCATTCTCGAAACAGCGGCCGAGCAGGTTGCGGGCCTCGGCGTTGCCGCCACCGGCGGCGCTTATAAAACAGGCAAAG
This sequence comes from Pseudomonadota bacterium, assembly GCA_041178445.1. Taxonomy (GTDB): domain Bacteria; phylum Pseudomonadota; class Alphaproteobacteria; order Micropepsales; family Micropepsaceae; genus Rhizomicrobium. The sequence goes on from JBEGVG010000125.1 coordinate 962, forward strand.
GCGGCGCGACGGTCACAGGCAACCCCAACGCCCGTCAAAAGCATGCGCCCCAGCTTGAGTTGGGCCTCCACCAGCCCGCAGGCCGTCGCGGCTTCGAGCCAGTCGACGGCCCCGTCGCCGGCGAAAGCCTGGCTGAGTTCCGCCGGATTCATGGTTGCCAGGGCCTGCACCCGCCAAGGCGGGGCGGGGGCTGCATGCAGGAAGTGGACGTCACCCATTTATATGCTGCCCTTTGCTGATAATGCGTATCACTAGCGAAAAATAGCTTATGCGGCCCCGGCCGGCCGGTCAATGAGAATGACTCTCAAATACGTCGGTCGCAGGTCTTAAAATTCCCTGTCTTTCCTTTCTTGACCCCCCAGACCCTGATGGGTATAAGCCGCCACCTTCCAGGGCAGGCCGTCTGCGGAAAAAACCGCAAAAACGCTGTTGGGAAGCCAGTTTAAAGAGCTTTAGACGCGCGACTCAGGGTGCTTCTTCCCAAAAAGAAGTCCTTCAGTCCTCCGCAAGTTCGGAAGCGAGGCAAAGGCCTCGCGTCCGGTTTTGAGTTTCGTTCATCCGTGCGGCCGCGCGGAAGACAAAAGGGAAGTGGGAATGCCGACAGTCAATCAGCTCATTCGCAAGCCGCGCGGCGTCAAGGCCAAGCGCAACAAGGTTCCGGCCCTGCAGCAGTGCCCGCAGAAGCGCGCCGTCTGCACCCGCGTCTACACAACGACGCCGAAGAAGCCGAACTCCGCGCTGCGCAAGGTCGCCAAGGTGCGCCTGACCAATGGCTTCGAAGCGCTGACCTACATTCCGGGCGAAGGCCATAACCTGCAGGAACACAGCGTCGTGCTGATCCGCGGCGGCCGCGTGAAGGACCTTCCGGGCGTTCGCTATCACATCATCCGCGGCGTGCTGGACACCCAGGGCGTCAAGGACCGCAAGAAGCGCCGCTCGCTCTATGGCGCCAAGCGTCCGAAGTAAGGAGATATAGATGTCACGCCGCCACCGCGCCGAACGCCGCGAAATCACCCCGGATGCCAAGTTTGGCGATCTGGTTCTCGCCAAGTTCATGAACTCCCTGATGTATGACGGCAAGAAGTCCGCCGCCGAAGGCATCATCTATGGCGCCTTCGACACCATCGCCGCCAAGACCAAGCAGGATCCGATCCAGGTCTTCCACGATGCGCTCAAGAATGTTTCGCCCGCGCTTGAAGTGCGCTCGCGCCGCGTCGGCGGCGCCACCTATCAGGTGCCGGTTGAAGTGCGCACCGACCGTTCGCGCGCGCTCGCCATTCGCTGGCTGATCGCCGCCGCGCGCGGCCGCAACGAACCCACCATGCAGGGCCGCCTGTCGGGCGAACTGATGGACGCCGCCAACAATCGCGGTAGTGCCGTCAAGAAGCGCGAAGACACCCACAAGATGGCCGACGCCAACCGCGCCTTCTCGCATTATCGCTGGTAACCCGGACACACACCAATGGCTCGCACCACTCCCCTTCATATGTACCGGAACATCGGCATTGCCGCGCATATCGATGCCGGCAAGACGACGACGACCGAGCGCATTCTCTATTATACCGGCAAGAGCCATAAGATCGGCGAAGTCCATGACGGCGCCGCCACCATGGATTTCATGGAGCAGGAACAGGAACGCGGCATCACCATCACGTCGGCCGCGACGACCTGCTTCTGGAAAGACCATCGCATCAACATCATCGACACGCCCGGTCACGTCGACTTCACCATTGAAGTCGAGCGTTCGATGCGCGTGCTGGACGGTGCTGTCGCCGTGTTCGACGCCGTGGCCGGCGTTGAGCCCCAGTCGGAAACCGTGTGGCGCCAGGCCGACAAGTATCACGTGCCGCGCATCTGCTTCGTCAACAAGATGGACCGCACCGGTTCGAACTTCCAGCGCTGCGTCGACATGATGATCGATCGTCTGGGCACCCGCCCGATGATCATCACCTGGCCGATCGGCGGCGAAGCCGATTTCAAGGGCATCATCGACATCGTCAAGATGAAGGCGCTGGTCTGGCATGACGAGCAGCTGGGCGCGAAGTTCGACGAAATCGAAATTCCCGCCGAATATGCCGACAAGTGCGCCGAGCTGCGCTCTGCGCTGGTCGAAATGGCCGTCGAAATGGACGACGCTGCCATGGAAGCGTATCTGGAAGGCACCGAGCCTGCCTATGAAGATCTCCAGAAGATGATCCGCAAGGGCACGATGGAGTTCAAGTTCGTGCCCGTGATGTGCGGCTCGGCCTTCAAGAACAAGGGCGTGCAGCCCTTGCTCGACGCCGTCGTCGCCTATCTGCCGTCGCCGCTCGACATTCCGCCGCTGACCGGCATTGTTCCGGGCACCGACAAGGAAGTGCCGCGCCCGGCCGACGACAAGGCGCCGTTCGCGGGCCTGGCGTTCAAGATCATGGACGACCCCTTCGTCGGCTCCATCACCTTCATGCGCGTTTATTCGGGCACCATCACTTCGGGTTCGGGCGTGTTGAATTCGGTCAAGGACAAGACCGAGCGCGTCGGCCGCATGCTCTTGATGCATGCGAACAGCCGCGAAGACGTCAAGGAAGCCAATGCCGGCGACATCGTTGCGCTGGCCGGTCTCAAGCTGACCACCACGGGCGAAACCCTCTGCGATCCCAACAATCCGGTGATCCTGGAAAAGATGGAATTCCCCGATCCGGTCATCGAAGTCGCGATCGAACCCAAGACCAAGGCTGACCAAGAAAAGATGGGCATGGCGCTGGTGCGTCTGGCCCAGGAAGATCCGTCCTTCCGCGTCTCGACCGATCAGGAATCCGGCCAGACCATCCTCAAGGGCATGGGCGAACTGCATTTGGAAATTAAGGTCGATATTCTCAGGCGCACCTACAAGGTCGACGCCAATGTCGGCGCCCCCCAAGTGGCCTATCGCGAAACGCTCTCCAAGCCTCTCTCGATCAAGTACACCCACAAGAAGCAGACCGGCGGTTCGGGCCAGTTCGCCGAAGTGACCATCGAATTCGAACCGCTGGAGCCGGGTTCGGGCTTTGTGTTCGAAAACGAAGTGGTCGGCGGCGCCGTGCCGAAGGAATTCATTCCGGCGGTGGAAAAGGGCCTCAAGACCCAGAAGGAATCGGGCCTCTTGGCCGGCTTCCCCGTGATCGACTTCAAGGCGACCCTGGTCGACGGCAAGTATCACGAAGTCGACTCCAACGCGCTGACCTTCGACATCGCCGCCCGCGCGGCGTTCCGCGAACTGGCCAGCAAGGGCGCCGTCAAGCTGCTCGAGCCGGTGATGAAGGTGGAAGTCGTTACGCCTGAGGATTTCCTCGGCGGCGTGATCGGCGACCTCAACAGCCGCCGTGGCCAGGTGCAGGGCACCGACAGCCGCGGCAACGCCCAGGTCGTCACCGCCATGGTGCCGCTCGCCAACATGTTCGGTTACATCAACACGCTGCGCTCGATGTCCCAGGGCCGCGCGCAGTATTCGATGCAGTTCGATCATTATGAGCAGGTGCCGCAGGCGATCGCGGACGAAGTCAAAGCCAAGTACGCCTAAGCGCGAATAGATAAGGTTCAGGAGAAGACTATGGGCAAAGCAAAGTTTGAACGTAACAAGCCGCACTGCAACATCGGCACGATTGGTCACGTTGACCATGGCAAGACGTCGCTGACCGCGGCGATCACGAAGGTGTTGGCGGAGACGGGCG
>JBEGVG010000126.1:0-90547 GCA_041178445.1 Pseudomonadota bacterium
ATGTCCCCTTGCGGGTGGTGGTGTTCCAGGCCCCCGAAGAGCGGTCCGATCCGGGCCAATCGGAAGAGGAGCGTTTCGACCACACCGCCCCCCAAACTGTGCTTATCAACCCCGAAATCGAGATTCTGGGCCCCGAAATGGAGGGCGGCTGGGAGGGGTGCCTCTCGGTGCCGGGCCTGCGCGGGTGGGTCGAGCGCCCCGCCCATATCCGCTATCGCGGGCTGGGGGTGGCCGGCGAGACCATCGAGCGGGTGGCGCGCGGCTTTCACGCCCGCGTCGTCCAGCATGAATGCGACCATCTGGAGGGGCGGCTCTACCCCTCGCGGATGACAGACTTGTCGCGGCTGATTTTTGAATCGGAAATCCGGCACTTTCATTCCAGGGAGGGGCAGGCGGCCTCGTGAGCGACACCCCAAAAAAGACGTCCCGGCCCCGCCGCGCCACTAAGGCGGGCGCACCGGAAGAACAAGCTACGTCGACAGATGCGCCCAAGGCCGAAAGCCGGGATGACAAGGCGCTGCGCACAGCCGTGCTGCTGGCCGCCCTGCCCCATGCGGCATTCGACGGCTTTATCGATTCCGTCCTGGGCAAGGCCGGGACGGAGGCTGGTGTCAGCAAGCTTGAGGTCGCGCGTCTGTTCGAGGGCGGGCCCGCCAGCCTGGTCGAATTCTATTCCGTGTGGGCCGACGAGCAGATGGAAGTAAAGCTGGCGGCGATGGACCTGAAAGCGATGAAGATTCGGATGCGGATCGCCGCCGCCGTCTGGGCCCGGCTGGATGCGCTAAAGCCGAGCAAGGAAGCCGCGCGCCGCGCCGCCGCCATGCTGTCGCTGCCGATGAACGCCGCGCTGGGCACCAAGCTGATGTACCGCACGGTGGATGTGATGTGGCGGGCCGTGGGCGACACCTCCACCGATTTCAACTTTTACACCAAGCGCGGGATTCTCGCTGGCGTCTATGGCGCCACTGCCATGCGCTGGTTCACCGATGACAGCGACGATCAGAAAGCCACCGAGGAATTCCTCGCCGCCCGCATCGACAATGTGATGCAGTTCGAGAAGTTCAAGGCAAAAGCGGCAGAGGCCCTGTCGAACTTCCCCGCCTTCGCCAATTGGGCCAAGCCGAAGTAAAATCTGTCATTCCCGGCCGAGCGCAGCATCGCTGCGCGAGGGGAAGGGAATCCATGCTGCCGCATGGTGCAGATTGCCAGATGGATTCCCTTCCCCTCGCTTCGCTCGGCCGGGAATGACAAGGCTTTATAGCAGTTCCGCGATCTGCACCGCGTTGAGCGCCGCGCCCTTCAGGAGCTGATCGGCGGCGACAAACATGCTGACCGACTTGCCCGACGGATCGGACAGATCCTTGCGGATGCGGCCCGCCAGCACATCGCCCTGGCCCGAAGCGTCCTTGGGCATGGGGAAATAATTGTTGGCCCAGTCGTCGACGATGCGAACGCCCGGCGCCTTGGCCAAGAGCGCCTTCACTTCTTCGGGCGTGATGGGACGCTCGCATTCAAAGGTCATGGACACCGAATGGGCGCGTAGCACCGGCACGCGGATACAGGTCGCCGACACTGCGATGCGGTCATCTTCGAAAATCTTCCTCGTCTCCTTGATCACCTTGGACTCTTCATCGTTGTAGCCGGTGGCCATGTCGATCGCCGTATTGTGGCTGAAGAGATTGAAGGCGTAGGGATACTTGACCACCTTGGGCGCGTATTCCTTGCCGTCGAGATAGGCGCGGGTGGATAGCTCCAGCTCTTCCATCAGCGCCGCGCCGCCGCCAGACGCCGCCTGATAGGTCGAGACGATCAAACGGCGCACCGGGTACACCTGATGCACCGGCCACAAGGGAACAAGTGTGGTGATGGCGGCGCAGTTGGGATTGGCGATGATGCCCTTGTGATCCTTCATGCGATGGGCGTTGATTTCCGGCACCACCAGCGGAATGGACGGATCGGCGCGGAAGGCGGAACTATTGTCCACCACCACCGCACCAGCCTTCACGGCGATGGAGGCATACTGCTTGGAGATGCCGCTGCCGGCGGAGAACAACGCGATGTCCACACCATTGAAGGCATCGTCCTTCAGTTCCTCGATCACCAGCTCCTGACCGCGGAAGGTCTGCTTTTGACCCGCCGACCGGGCGCTGGCCAGTAGCTTCAAGGATGCCAGCGGAATACCGCGGCTTTCGATGCAGCCAATGAACTCGCGTCCCACCGCACCGGTGGCGCCGACAATCGCAACATTCTTGTTCTTCACGTCAATCTCCTTCAGGCAACAAAAAAGCCCCGTCCGGTCTGGAGCGGGGCTTGGGTCTTTCGCGTGTCGTGTGACTTAAGCGCGCGCGATCCCAGCCCCATTGGGCTTGGTGGTGGTCAGCTTGGTGCGCTTCGTGGTCATGCTCATGGCGGTGGAACCTATGGGGCGATCAGGGCTTCGTCAACGGCTTTAAGCGGGTGATATGGCCCATCTTGCGGCCGAGCCGGCTTTCCGCCTTGCCATAGAGATGCAAGGCGCCAGTTCTGGCCAGCGACTCCCAGGCATCCACTTCCGCCCCGATGATATTTTCCATCACAGCATTGGCGTGGCGGGCGGGATCGCCCAGCGGCCATCCAGCCACGGCGCGGATATGCTGTTCGAACTGGGAACAGGCGCAGGCTTCGATGGTCCAGTGGCCGCTATTGTGGACGCGCGGCGCGATCTCATTGACCAGCAGCGCGCCGTCCGCAGCGACAAACAGTTCGACGGCAAAGACACCGACATAGTCCAGCGCGTCGCCGATCCGCTTCGCGATCGCCTTGGCCTCTTCGATCCTTGCGGCGGAAAGGCGCGAAGGCACGGTGGAGCGGCGCAGGATATGGTTCTCATGTTCATTCTCGGGCGGATCGTAAGCGGCAAAACCGCCATCATGCCCACGCGCCGCCACCACCGAGGCTTCGTATTCGAAATCGACAAAGCCTTCCAGAATCGCCGGCGCGCCCTTGAAGCTTTCAAACGCCTTCACCGCTTCGTCGGCGGATGAGATTTTCGCCTGGCCCTTGCCGTCATAGCCGAAACGGCGCGTCTTCAGGATGCCGCGCCCGCCCAGTTTGCCAAATGCTTCGCGCGCCTGACCCACCGACGTCACATCGAAAAACGGCGCGGTCTTCAAGCCCAGCTTTTCGACAAAGGTTTTTTCACTGAGGCGGTCTTGCGTGATCGCCAGCGCCTGCGCGCCGGGCCGCACCGGAACATGTTCGGCAAGATGGGCGATGGCATGGGCGGGAAGATTCTCGAACTCGAAGGTCACCGCGTCGCAGGCGTCGGCGAAGGCGGCGAGCTTTTCCAGATCGTCATAAGGCGCGGCGACAGACTGGCTGGTGACCTGAAAGGCGGGCGCATCGGGCGTGTCGTTATAGATATAGGTCTTAAGGCCCAGCCTGCTCGCGGTCAGCGCCAGCATCCGGCCGAGCTGACCGCCGCCTATGATGCCGATGGTGCCACCGGGCGGCACCGGCTTATGCAAAGTCTTCATTTGGGTGACTTGGCGACAGACTTTGTCTGTTTTGCGCGCCAGGTATCCAGCTTGCGCTTCAAGCCAATGTCCGACAGGCCCAGAATCGCGCTTGCATGCAGCGCGGCATTCTTGGCGCCGGCTTCGCCGATCGCAAAGGTCGCCACCGGCACCCCGCCCGGCATCTGCGCGATCGACAAAAGCGAATCCAGCCCCTTCAGCGCGCGGCTCTGCACCGGCACGCCCAGCACGGGCAGTGTCGTCATGCTGGCCACCATGCCGGGGAGATGCGCCGCCCCGCCAGCTCCCGCAATGATCACCTTGATGCCGCGCCCTTCGGCTTCCTTGGCATAGGTCGCCATGCGGTCGGGTGTGCGATGGGCCGAAACGATGCGCGTCTCATGCCTGACGCCCAAGGCATCCAGCATGTCGGCGGCCGCCTTCATGGTCGGCCAGTCGGACTGGCTGCCCATGATGATGCCGACCTGGCTTCTCACCCCCGCACGCCGCGCGGATTTTTTTGGAGTGCTTCGAATCGCCATGACGAGCCCTGCTTCACGAAGCGGCGCAGTATAGGGGCGAAAAAGTTCAAGGAAAGCGCAAGTTTAGGCCTCGTTAACCATTCGTTGGGGATCATAAACGCATTCTTAAAGCGGTTCCCGATAGGATTTGGGGTCCAGAAGGCAGGCCATGAAAGTCGACCGCAACAGCCCTGTTCGCCCCGCCCGCTCCGTGGCGCAGGCCGCCTATGCCCGGCGTATAGAGGGGGCCGATGGTGTGGGCCGCGTGGATGCGGTGACACCCGCCGCCAGTGTGCTGGGCATCCCCGACGCCGAATTCACCCCCCGGGTGCGTGATGCCATCATGGGGTTGATGACCGAAGTGGACAGTCTGCGCCGCGAACTGACCCAGACCCGCGCCCGGCTGGATGAGGTGGAAAAGACCGCCGACCAGGACGGCATGCTGCCCCTGCTCAACCGCCGCGCCTTTGTGCGCGAGCTGACGCGCTATATCGCCTTCACCGGGCGCTACAACACCCCGGCCTCAATGATCTATTTCGACCACAACCACCTCAAACGGACCAACGACACCCACGGCCATGCCGCGGGTGACGCGGTGCTGGCCCATTTCGCCGGCGTGCTGCTGGGCCATGTGCGCGACAGCGATTGCGTCGGACGGCTGGGCGGCGACGAGTTCGGCATTTTGCTGAGCCATGCCAATCAGAAACAGGCGCTGAAGAAAGCCGATACATTGGCGGAGGCGCTGAAAGCCTCGCCGACGATCTGGAACGGCCAGACCATTCCGGTCAGCTTCGCCTATGGCGCCTTCGAGCTGAAGTCGGGCGACAGTCCCGACCTGGCCATGGCGCGCGCCGACCAGGCGATGTACGCGCAGAAAAAGATGCAGCGCGCGGTGGCGGAGTAGTTTTCCTGCCACCACAAGAAAAAAGGCGCGGGCAAAACCCGCGCCTTTTTCTTTTGGATGCGTGATGGCTACGCCATGGCCTTCTTCAGATTCTCGTCAACCTTGTCGAGGAAGCCTTCCGTGGTCAGCCACTTCTGGTCCGGACCGACCAGCAACGCCAGATCCTTGGTCATGAAGCCCTGCTCGACCGTATCGACGCAGACCTTCTCCATCGTCAGCGCGAACTTGGCCAGTTTGTCATTGCCGTCCAGCTTGGCGCGGTGCGCGAGGCCCCGCGTCCAGGCGAAGATCGAGGCGATGGAGTTGGTCGAGGTCGCCTTGCCTTTCTGGTATTCGCGGTAATGGCGCGTCACCGTGCCATGCGCGGCTTCGGCTTCCACCGTCTTGCCGTCGGGCGTGAACAGCACGCTGGTCATCAGGCCCAGTGAGCCGAAACCCTGCGCCACCGTGTCGGACTGCACGTCGCCGTCGTAATTCTTGCAGGCCCAGACATAGCCGCCGCTCCACTTGAGCGCCGATGCCACCATGTCGTCGATCAGACGATGCTCATAGACAATGCCCAAGGCTTCGAATTTGGACTTGAACTCGGCTTCATAGATTTCCTGGAACAGGTCCTTGAAGCGGCCGTCATAAGCCTTCAGAATCGTGTTCTTGGTGGACAGATAGACCGGATACTTGCGCATCAACCCGTAATTCAGCGAGGCGCGGGCGAATTCGCGGATGGATTCATCCAGATTGTACATCGCCATGGCGACGCCGCCGCCCGGCGCCTTGAACACTTCGTGTTCGATGGTCTTGCCGTCCTCGCCGACGAACTTGATGGTGAGCGTGCCCGCACCCGGGAAAACAAAATCGGTGGCGCGATACTGGTCGCCGAAAGCATGACGGCCGACCACGATGGGCTGGGTCCAGCCCGGCACTAGGCGCGGCACGTTGGAGCAGATGATCGGCTCGCGGAAAATCACGCCGCCCAGGATGTTGCGGATGGTGCCGTTGGGCGACTTCCACATCTTCTTGAGCTTGAATTCTTCCACCCGCGCTTCGTCCGGGGTGATGGTGGCGCACTTCACGCCCACGCCGTACTTCTTGATCGCTTCGGCGGCTTCCACCGTCACCTTGTCGTCGGTGGCATCGCGATGCTCGATGGAGAGATCGTAATAATGCAGGTCGATGTCCAGATAGGGCAGGACCAGTTTTTTCTTGATCAGGTCCCAGATGATGCGGGTCATCTCGTCGCCGTCCAGTTCTACGACCGGATTGGCAACCTTGATCTTTTCCATGGCGTTGGTTCCTTAAAGTGGGCTCGAAATGTGGTGCAGGACCGGATATAGCGGGGCCCTCAAATAGCCCGCCCATAAAGGCCCGTCAAAGCGCCAAATGACCGCCCCCGCCATCATCCTGTCCCACACCCAGATGGGTGAAAATGTCGGCGCCGCCGCCCGGGCGATGAAGAATTTCGGCCTGTCGGAGCTGCGCCTGATCGCCCCCAAAATGGAATGGCCCAACGACCGGGCGCAGATGCTGGCGTCGGGCGCCGGCGATATTCTGGACCGTGCCCAGATTCATCCCGACGCCAAAGCCGCGCTGGCCGATTGCCAGCTGGTGCTGGCGACCACGGCGCGAGGCCGCGACGTGACGCGCGAAGTGCTGACGCCCGAGGCTGCCGTGGCGCGCCTGCGCCAGGCGTCGGAAAAGGGACTGAGGACCGCGCTGCTGTTCGGCGGCGAACGGGCGGGGCTGGACAATGACGAGATTTCGCTGTGCGACGCGCTGATCACCATTCCCACCGCGCCCCTGCCCCAGATCAAGGATTCGGAGATCAAGGCCGGGTCGCTCAATCTGGGCCAGGCGGTGCTGCTGCTGGGGTATGAATGGCTGAAAAGCGCCGATGCCACGCCCGCCAGCCGCATCCGCGCCACAATGGCGGTGCCTGCTGCCCGCCAGGAACTGGTGGACCTGTTCGAGCATCTGGAACGCGAGCTGGATGCGGGCGGATTTTTCTTCCCTCCCGCCAAGAAGGGCGCGATGGTGCGCAACATTCGTGCCATGATCCTGCGCTCCGGCCTGACCGATCAGCAAGCCCGCACCATCCGCGGCATGATCGTGGCGCTGGTGCGCAACAAATATAGAGGGCAGCCGTGATCGCCGTTCCCATTATTGGTTTCATTGTCGTGGCGCTTTTGGCCATCGCCTTCGCGGCGGTGCCGCTGCTGCGCGCCAAAGACAAGAAGCGCACCAGCCTGATCGCCGCCGGCCTCGCCCTTTTCGTGCTGGCTGTCGGCAGTGGCACCTACTGGATGGTGGGTCGCCCCTATCTGGCGCAGCGCGAAGCACAAGGCACCGACGCGCTGAGCGTCAACGAACCCACCACCCTGATCCCGCTTCTGATCCAGCGGGTGCGCCAGTATCCCAACGATGCCCGCGCCTGGCGTTTCCTGGGCCAGGCCTATATGGCGGCGCGCGATCCGGCCAATGCCGCCAAGGCGCTGGGCCGCGCCATTGTGCTGGAAGGCAAGGGTGATCCGGAACTGAACACGGCCTATGGCGAAGCACTGGTGATGGCCAGTGGCGGCAAGATACCGCCGGAGGCCGAACAGGCATTCACCGCAGCGTTGCAGGTCGATCCGACCAACGCACCGGCGCGCTTCTATCTGGGCGACGCGCGGCGGGCAAAGGGCGACAATGCCGGCGCGGCGCAGATGTGGCAGAGCCTGCTCGCCGACACATCGCCCGCCACGCCGCTCTACCAGATGCTGGTGGACCGGATGGCGCTGCTGACCGCCGATGCCACGCGCGGCAATCCCGGCGCGGCGCCCGACCCGCGCAAGATGGTGGAGATGCTGGCAGCAAGGCTGAAGGGCGATCCCAATGATGCGCTGGGCTGGGTTCGGCTGATCCGCGCCTATGCCGTTCTGAACGAGACTGCCAAGGCCCAGGAAGCACTGGCCACGGCGCGCAAGACCTTCGCCGGCAATGCCGACGCCCAGACCGCCTTCGACACCACCGCCAAGGCGCTGAAGCTAAATTAGAAGAAAACGCGCTTTAAAAAAAAGCCCGGGCCGCTTTGACGGCCCGGGCGCTCAAGCTCGAATAATCTCGCTTGTCATTCCCGCGTAAGCGGGAATCCATGGCTCAACTAATAACTGTGCTGCGATGGATGCCCGCTTTCGCGGGCATGACAAACTGGGTCAGTACGGCATCTTGCGCTTGGTATATAGCCGGTCCTCGTGCACGCGCTTTTCGTTGCCGGCAGGGCCCATGCGCCGGCCCTCATCGATCTCCTGGTTGCGGGTGGCGCCGTGCGGGCCGTCGCCCAGCCACTGCACCTTGTGCCTTTTGGCCGCGACCCGGATGCGCTCCAGGTTTTCCTGCAAGCGCTTGGAGGCGGGCAGTTCGGCGCGCTGTGCCGGCGTGAGATCGGGCCTGACCGCGTCCCAGCCCAGATGGGACAGGCCATTGTCGCTGGGGCCGGGTTCGGCAAAGGCCAGACCCTTGGTCGACAGAATATTGTCGGCCACCTCCACCGAGCGGCGGTTTTCCAGCTTGAAGCCCATGGTGATTTCACCCTTGGGATTGTGCGGCCAGACGTCAGCGACCCGTGAATATTCGGCCGGGGTTATACCCCAGATATGCGCGGCGAAGGACTGGCTGCCAGCGCCACGGCAACCTTCCAGCGGCAGTTGTTCCACGCCCGGCCAGGTCCATTTGTAGCGCGCGCCCGCGATGGCGATCTGGGCGGCTTCCGGCGACTCCATTTCGCAGATCAGGACGCCATGCACGCCGGCCGCCAGACACTGGGCGATCTGCCACACATTGGCGCGCATCGAGGGACCATCGAAGCCCCAGGCCGGAATGGTGGCGAACACCATCGGGGTGCGATGGCCCGACGGGGTGGGCCCGCCATCCACCAACCCCTGCATGAAGTTGCGCAGTCCGTCGATGCTGAAGGAGTCATTCTCCATTTCGTAATTGATGGCATCGCAATAGGTCTGGGCCATGCGCTTGCCTTCTTCATAGGTATCGGGCGCACCGGACGCGCCGAATTCGGCATAGGCCACAACCTGATTGTCTTCCCACAGCTCGATCGCCTTGTTGATGCGGCGCGGCTTGTAGTTGCGATCGACGCTGGGAACCAGCGGCAGGGTGCGGGCCCAGTTTGGCTGGAAGCCATAACCCTTGCTGGCATAGCCGATATAATGCGGGCTATCGAGCATGCTGCGGCCCGTGGCCTTGGGAACGCCGGGCGGATAACCGCCGCCGGGCTGGCGAACGGGCTGGGCCAAGGCTCCAGTGGCGGCCGCTGCGACCACGCCTGCGCCGAAAAGAAAATCGCGTTTCTTGATGTCCATGTTCGTCCCCGAGATTTTTTTCTTGGTAAAAGCCTCTCACTTCGGGAACGTGCTGTCAGCTGCGATTTTCATGGGTGCAGTGCAGCACCGACGCGGTCAGCAATTTTTCGTGCGTACTCGGCGCTGCGCGCTACTGCGTCATGACCACGCAGATGCGGCCGTCAGACCACGGTGACGGAAAGCTCGCCGATTTTTTCGATGCGGCAGGTCATCTTGTCGCCCTTCTGGACCGGGCCCACGCCTTCGGGCGTGCCGGTGAAGATCAGGTCACCTGCCTTCAGTTCGGCCTGGGCCGAGAGATAATGGATCACTTCCGGGACATTCCAGATCATCTTGGCGAGATCGGAATCCTGCCGCGTCTGGCCGTTCACCGCCAGATGGATGCGGCCCTTGGACAAATGCCCCACCACGCTCGCCGGATAGATGGTGCCGCAAGGCGCGCTGTCCTCGAAGGATTTGCCGATTTCCCAGGGCCATTGCTTTTCCTTCATGCGGCTCTGCTGGTCGCGGCGGGTCATGTCCAGGCCCACGGCATAGCCATAGACATGGTCCAGCGCGCGCTCGACCGGAATGTTCATGCCGCCCGACTTCATTGCCACCACCAGCTCGATCTCATGCTGATAGTCCTTGGTCATCCCCGGATAGGCGCAGGTGCCGCCATGCTGCACGATCATGTCGCGGTGCTTGGCGAAGAAGAAAGGCAGCTCGCGCTCGTCATTGCCCATCTCGCGGATGTGCGCCAGGTAATTGCGCCCGACGCAATAGATGCGGCGCACCGGAAAGCGCTGGGCACTGCCTTGGACCGGCAGGAAGACCTGCTGCGGCGCCGGAAACACCGTCCCGGGCTGGGCCATGGCTTCACCGGTCATCGCGGCACCGGCACCCAGCAGGGCGCCGCCCACCAGAAAATCGCGCTTCTTGATGTCCATCCCGTCTCTCTCCGTCTGCCCGCCATAGTGGCAAGCCTGTCACTTCGTGCCACCGCTGTCAGCCGCCTTTATGCGCTGCGGCGCAGCACCCAGCTTGATCACCAAAGCCTCCAGCGCCAGGGCGGCGGCCTCCACCGCTGCCGCGTCGCGGCCCCGCACCACCAGCTGCGCGCCGAAGGGCGCAGCGCTGCCTTCGCGATAGAAGGGATAGGAGCCGATGGCGACCTCCTTGTGGTCCTTCTGCAGAACCGCAAGCCCAGGCGCGATGGCGCCTTCGGGAATGGCGGCTTCCACCGTGACGGCGGTGACCGGCGCCCCGCGCGGCAGCTGGGGCGCGATCGCCTCCAGCATGGCGCGCATCACCATCGGCACGCCCGCCATCACATAGACATTGCCGATGTGAAAGCCGGGCGCGCCAGAGACGCTGTTGGCCACCAGCGCCGCCCCGTGCGGGATGCGGGCCATGCGCTTCCTCATCTCGTTGAACTCGCCGGGCGGATAGCGCGCCTCCAGCAGGGCATAGGCCTCGGGGTGATAGCCAATGCCCACATCAAAGGCCCTGGCCACCGCATCGGCGGTGATGTCGTCATGGGTCGGTCCGATGCCGCCGGTGGTGAAGACACAATCGTATCTGGCGCGCAGGGCATTGAGGCCTGCGACAATCTCGTCTTCGGCATCGCCCACCACCCGGGCTTCCCGCAGGTCGATGCCCAGGGCCGTGAGTAACTTGGCGATGTAATTGGTGTTGGTGTCCTGGGTGCGTCCGGACAGGATTTCATCGCCGATCACCAGAACGGCCGCTTGGATCGCCAAATTATACGCCCCTGAACAGGTTGGGAAACAGGTTGGGTTTTGCCAATACGGCCATTATATTGCTTCCATCATGACCATCGTACCCCAATCCGAGATTTTTGAAGCGGCGCGCAAGGCCCATTTTGCCGTCACCCTGCACGAGGCGGCCGACTTTGACGGCATGCGCAAGGCCGGCCGGCTGGCCGCCGAGGTGCTGGACCTGCTGGTGCCGCTGGTCAAGCCGGGCGTCACCACCGAAGCCTTGGACAAGGTGGCCTATGACTATGTCGTCGCCCATGGCGCCATTCCGGCCTGCCTGGGCTATCGCGGCTATCGCCACACGGTTTGCACCTCGATCAATCATGTCGTGTGCCACGGCATTCCGAACGACAAGCCGCTGCGTGACGGCGATATCGTCAATATCGACGTCACCGTGATCCTGAATGGCTGGCATGGCGACACCAGCCGCATGTACCCGGTGGGTGATGTGAAGCGCAAAGCCGAGCGGCTGGTCGACATTACCTATGACGCCATGATGCGTGGCATCGCCGCCGTGAAGCCCGGCAACACCACCGGCGATCTTGGCCATGCCATCCAGTCCTTCGCCGAAGGCCAGGAGAATTGCGCCGTGGTGCGGGACTTCTGCGGTCACGGGCTGGGCAAGGTGTTCCATGCCCTGCCCAACATCGTGCACTACGGCAAGCCGGGCCATGGCATCGCGCTGATGCCGGGCATGTTCTTCACCATCGAGCCGATGATCAATCTGGGCGGCTATGGCGTGAAGGTGCTGAATGACGGCTGGACCGCGGTGACGCGCGACCGTTCGCTGTCGGCGCAGTTCGAACATTCCGTGGGCGTGACCGAAACAGGCGTGGAGATTTTCACCCTGTCGCCCAAGGGCCTGCATAAGCCGCCCTATTTCTGATCCGTGACGGATTCCCACGATAATGGCACGGCGGGACATCGGGAAAGGTTGAGGACGCGTTTCCTCAAGGGCGGCGCCGAGGCCATGCCCGATTACGAATTGCTGGAATTGACGCTGTTCGCCGCGCTGCCGCGCCGTGACACGAAACCCTTGGCGAAAGCCCTGCTGGCGCGGTTCGGCAGTTTCGCCGAAGTGATCGCCGCACCCCGCGCCCGGCTGATGGAAATTCCGGGCGTGGGCGAGAATGTCGCCAACCATCTCAAGATCGTGGAGGCCGCCGCCCAGCGGCTAGGCAAGACCGGGGTGATAGGCCGCGCCGCGTTATCATCCTGGTTGGCGCTGCTGGATTACTGCACGGCGGCGATGGCGCGTTCGCCACGCGAAGAATTCCGCGTGCTGTTCCTGGACCGCAAGAATGTGCTGATTGCCGACGAGGTGCAAAATCGCGGCACGGTGGATCACGCGCCGGTCTATCCGCGCGAGATCGTCAAGCGCGCGCTGGAGCTCAGCGCATCGGCGATGATCCTGGTGCACAACCACCCCAGCGGCGATCCGACGCCGTCCAAGGCCGACATCGCCATGACCCGCGAGATCGTGACCGCCGCCAAGGCGCTGGGCATCGCGGTGCACGATCATCTGGTGATCGGACGGGCCGGCCATTCCAGCTTCAAGTCCCTGGGATTATTATAAAATAACGGCCCTTTCGCACCCTCCTCCGACGCGCTAGAAGCACCCGTAACTTCTTTCGGTGCTCCCATGATCCCCCGCTATGCCCGCGAACAGATGGTTTCGATCTGGTCGCCCGAAACCAAATTCCGCATCTGGTTCGAGATCGAGGCGCACGCCACCGACAAGCTGGCAGAGCTGGGCGTGGTGCCCAAGGACGCTGCCAAGAAGATCTCGGAAAAGGGCAGGGACGCCAAGTTCGACGTGGCGCGGATCGACGAGATCGAGCGCGAGGTCAAGCATGACGTCATCGCCTTCCTGACCCATCTGTCGGAAATCGTCGGCCCCGAAGCGCGTTTCGTGCATCAGGGCATGACCAGCTCGGACGTGCTGGATACCTGTCTGAATGTGCAGCTGGCCCGCGCCGCCGATCTGCTGATCGCCGACACCGATGCCCTGCTGGCGGCGCTGAAAAAACGCGCGCTGGAATACAAGATGACGCCCACCATCGGGCGCAGCCATGGCATCCATGCCGAGCCCACCACCTTCGGCGTCAAGCTGGCGACCTATTATGCCGAGTTCACCCGCGCCCGGGCGCGGCTGGTGACGGCGCGCGCCGAAATCGCCACCTGCGCCATATCGGGGGCGGTGGGCAGCTTCGCCAATATCGATCCGCAGGTCGAAGAGCATGTCGCCCAGCAAATGGGCTTGGCGGTCGAGCCGGTTTCGACGCAAGTGATTCCGCGCGACCGCCATGCCGCATTCTTCGCCGCGCTGGGCGTGGTGGCTTCGTCGCTGGAACGGTTGGCGGTGGAAATCCGCCACTTGCAGCGCACCGAAGTGCTGGAAGCGGAGGAATATTTCTCGCCCGGCCAGAAAGGCTCGTCGGCCATGCCGCACAAGCGCAATCCGGTGCTGACCGAAAATGTCACGGGCCTGGCCCGCATGGTACGCAGCTACGCCATCCCCGCGATGGAAAATGTCGCACTATGGCATGAGCGCGACATCTCGCACTCCTCGGTCGAGCGTTACATCGGCCCCGACGCCACCATCACTTTGGACTTCGCGCTGGCCCGCATGACCGGCGTGATCGAAAAGCTGGTCGTGTATCCCGAGCGGATGCAGAAGAATCTCGACGCCACCCACGGGTTGGTGCACAGCCAGCGCGTGCTGCTGGCGCTGACCCAGGCCGGCCTGGCGCGCGAGGACAGCTACCGGCTGGTGCAAAAGAACGCCATGCGCGCCTGGAACGGGGAAGGCAATCTGCTGGATCTGCTGAAAGCCGATCCCGACGTTTCCAGAGCGCTGCCGGCGGACAAGCTCGAGGCCATGTTCGACCTCGGCTATCACCTGAAGGCCGTGGACACGATCTTCAAGCGCGTTTTCGGCTAACTGTCGGCGGCTTACTTGGGCGCGAGTGCGGCCACAGAAGCCTCCAGGGCTTCCTTCATTTTGTCGCGGATCACCGCGTCGGACACCGACACGTCCAGCTCAGACCGCAGCTTGCGGAACACGTCTTCGTCGCCCGCCTCCTGGAAATCGGCGGCGACAACGCTGTCGGCGAAGTCTTCGGCGGCCTGGCCGGAAAGGCCCTTTTTGTCGGCCGCCCACAGGCCAAGTGCGCGATTGCGCCGCGCTTCGATCTTAAAGCGCAGTTCCGCGTCATGCGCCCATTTGGATTCAAAGCCCTTGCGGCGGTCGTCCATACCCGTGACCATATTCAACTCCCTGTAATCGCTCAATTTTCTGCATCCTGGCATGGCATCATGTCAAGATTGCGCCATGTTCCGATATGGATGTGGGTATGCGTATTGGCAACATTGCTGCAACGCCCCCCCATCCGGTAAGTTTGCACCCTGCGGGGCCGCGGGCGGAGCCGCCCCTTTTTCGAGGATATTCCCATGAAACGCCGCCGCGTCATCTACGAAGGCAAGGCCAAGATCCTTTACGAAGGAACCGAGCCCGGCACCGTCATCCAGTATTTCAAGGACGACGCCACCGCCGGCAACGGCGCCAAGAAAGACACGATCGAAGGCAAAGGCGTCCTCAACAACCGCATCAGCGAATATCTGATGACCCAGCTTTCGGGCATCGGCGTGCCGACCCATTTCGTGCGCCGCCTGAACATGCGCGAGCAGCTGATCAAGGAAGTCGAGATCATCCCGCTGGAAGTGGTGGTGCGCAACGTCGCCGCCGGCTCCATGTCCAAGCGGCTGGGGATCGAGGAAGGCACCGCCCTGCCCCGCTCTATCATCGAATATTATTACAAGAATGACGGGCTGAACGATCCCTGGGTCAGCGAAGAACACATCACCGCCTTCGGCTGGGCGAGCCCGCAGGATCTGGACGACATCGTCAATCTCACCATCCGGGTGAACGACTTCCTGTCGGGCCTGTTCCTGGGCGCCGGCATCAAGCTGGTGGACTTCAAGCTGGAATTCGGGCGCCTCTGGGAAAACGACTATATGCGCATCGTGCTTGCCGACGAGATCAGCCCGGACA
This sequence comes from Pseudomonadota bacterium, assembly GCA_041178445.1. GTDB lineage: Bacteria > Pseudomonadota > Alphaproteobacteria > Micropepsales > Micropepsaceae > Rhizomicrobium. The sequence goes on from JBEGVG010000126.1 coordinate 15,083, forward strand.
ATTGCCGGCTGTGGGACGTCACCACCAACGAGAAGCTGGACAAGGACCGTTTCCGCCGCGACATGGGCGGCGTGGTCGAAGCCTATTCCGAAGTCGCAAGGCGCTTGGGCATCATGCCCGAATCGGTGCAAGGCGAGAACAAAGGTCCCGTCCTCGTACAGTGAGTTTTGCCGTGAAAGCCCGCGTTTTTATCACTCTCAAAAATGGCGTTCTGGACCCGCAGGGCAAGGCCATCGGCCATGCCCTCAACGGCCTGGGCTTCGACAGCGTTGGCGAAGTGCGCCAGGGCAAGGTGATCGATCTGGAATTGTCCGGCAGCGATGCGGCCAAGGCCAAGGAAGACCTCAAGGCGATGTGCGAAAAGCTGCTCGCCAACACTGTGATCGAGAAATACGAGATCGAGTTGAAGTAATGAAATCCGCCGTCATCGTGTTCCCGGCTTCCAATTGCGACCGCGACGCCAAGGTCGCGCTGGAGGAGATGTCAGGCAAGACGCCCGCCATGGTCTGGCACCAGGACAGCGAGCTTCCCGACGTCGATCTGGTGGTGCTGCCCGGCGGCTTTTCCTACGGCGATTACCTGCGCTGCGGCGCCATGGCCAGCCAGTCCATGGTGATGCGCGAAGTGAAGCGACACGCCGACAAGGGCGGCAAGGTGCTGGGCATCTGCAACGGCTTTCAGGTCCTGACCGAAAGCCATCTGCTGCCCGGCGCACTGATGCGCAACGCGGCGCTGAAATTCGTCTGCAAGCCGGTGGGGCTGGAAGTGAGCGAGACCCAGTCGGCTTTCACCCGCAAATACGAAAACGGCCAGTGCGTCACCTTTCCGGTCGCCCATGGCGAAGGCTGCTATTTCGCCGATGAGGAAACGCTGGACCGGCTGGAAGGCGAGAACCGCGTCGCCTTCCGCTACGCCAGGGGCGAAAATCCCAACGGTTCGGCCCGCGACATCGCGGGAATCCTCAGCGAAAAGCGCAACGTGCTGGGCCTGATGCCCCATCCCGAGCGGGTGGTGGACAAGGTTCTGGGCGGCACCGACGGCCGCGCTTTGTTCCAAAGCTTGATCGAAAACCTGTCATGACAAAAATCACGCCGGAAATGGTCCGCGAGCACGGACTTTCGGATGCCGAGTATTCGCGCATCCTGGAGCTGATGGGCCGCGAGCCCAGCATGGTGGAACTGGGTATCTTCAGCGTGATGTGGAGCGAGCATTGCTCCTACAAGTCCACCCGTGCCCATTTGAAAAAGCTGCCGACCAAGGCGCCCTGGGTGATCCAGGGCCCGGGCGAGAATGCCGGCGTGATCGATATCGGCGATGGCGATGCCGCCATCTTCAAGATGGAAAGTCACAACCACCCGTCCTTCATCGAGCCCTATCAGGGCGCGGCGACCGGGGTGGGCGGCATCATGCGCGACGTCTTCACCATGGGCGCGCGCCCCATCGCCATGATGAATGCGCTGCGCTTCGGCGAACCGGATCACCCCAAGACCCGCCATCTTGTCAGCGGCGTGGTGTCGGGCATCGGCGGCTATGGCAATTGCATGGGCGTGCCGACGGTGGGCGGCGAAGTCAATTTCCATAAAAGCTACAACGGCAACATCCTGGTCAATGCCATGTGCGTCGGCCTGGCGCGCCAGGACAAGATTTTCCTGTCCGCCGCCAAGGGCGCGGGCAATCCGGTGGTCTATGTCGGCTCCAAGACGGGCCGCGACGGCATTCACGGCGCCACCATGGCGTCGGCCGAATTCGACGATGCGTCGGAAGAAAAGCGCCCCACCGTGCAGGTCGGCGATCCCTTCACCGAAAAGCTGCTGCTGGAAGCCTGCCTGGAACTGATGGCGACCGACGCCATCATCGCCATTCAGGACATGGGCGCGGCGGGCCTGACCTCTTCCTCCGCCGAAATGGGCGACAAGGGCGGCAGCGGCATCGAGCTGGACCTGGACAAGGTGCCCCAGCGCGAAGCCAATATGACGGCCTATGAGATGATGCTGTCGGAAAGCCAGGAGCGCATGCTGGCGGTGCTCAAGCCCGGCCGCGAAGCCCAGGCCGAAGCCATCTTCAAGAAGTGGGAACTGGATTTCGCCGTCATCGGCATCACCACCGACACCAGCCGTCTGGTGGTCAAGCATAAAGGCGCGGTCGTCGCCGACATGCCGATCACCGCGCTGTCGGACGAAGCCCCGGTCTATGAACGCCCCTATACCGAGCGCGCGCCCGCCACTGGCGAGCCCGCCTTCGATAAGAAGAAGAATGTGCTGGCGTCGCTGAAAGCCATCCTGGCCTCGCCTGACATGGCCTCGCGCCGCTGGGTGTGGGAGCAGTATGACCATACCGTTATGGCCGATACGGTGCAGGTGCCGGGCGGCGACGCCGCCGTGGTGCGCGTGCATGGCACCAACAAGGCGCTGGCCATCACCACCGACGTTTCCCCGCGCTATTGCCGCCCCGATCCGTTCGAAGGCGGCAAGCAGGCCGTGGCCGAAGCCTGGCGCAACCTGACCGCGGTTGGCGCCACGCCGCTGGCCGTCACCGACAACCTCAATTACGGCAATCCGCAAAAGCCCGAGATCATGTGGGAAATCGTCGCCGGCATCGACGGCATCGGGGCGGCCTGCCGGGCGCTGGATTTCCCGGTGATCGGCGGCAACTGCTCGCTCTACAACGAGACCAACGGCGAAGGCATCCTTCCCACCCCTGCGATTGGCGGCGTCGGCCTGATGAAGGACGTCTCCAAGATGGCAACGCTCGCCTTCAAGCGTTCAGGCGACGTGATTATCGTGATCGGCGAGACCAAGGGCCATCTGGGCCAGTCGATCTACATGCGCGAGATCGAAGGCAAGGAAGAAGGCGCCGTCCCCAAGGTCGATCTGGGACTGGAAAAGAAGCATGGCGATTTCGTGCGGGGGCTGATCGAGGCCGGCCGGGTGGACACGGTGCATGACGTGTCCGATGGCGGCTTGCTGGTGGCGATCGCCGAAATGGCGATGCCGCGCGGCATCGGCGCCAATGTCGGCGTCGCCGCCCTGCCCGACGCCATCCCCTTCTGGTTCGGCGAGGACCAGGCGCGTTATGTCATTGCCGCGCCCTTCGCCGAAGCCGAGAAGATCGTGAAGGAAGCCCGCGCCGCCTTCATCACCGTGGCCGAGCTGGGCAAGACCGGCGGCGACAGGCTGATCCTGGACGACAAGACCAGCGCCGGCATCGCCAGCCTGAAGGACGGTTTCGAAAACTGGTTCCCAAATTTCATGTCGGGGGAAGAAATCCCCGTGACCAATTAGGTGATCCGATGGGCATGAAGGGCAGCGATATCGAGAAGTTCATTCGCGAGGCGTTTCCGGACGCCGAGATCGAGATGAAGGACCTGGCCGGCGACGACAATCACTGGTCCGCCACCGTCAAGTCGGCCGCCTTCAAGGGCAAGACCCGCGTGGCCCAGCACCAGATGGTCTATGCGGCGCTCAAGGGCAATATGGGCGGCGTGCTGCATGCGCTGCAGCTGCAGACCATCGCGAAAGACTAAAACAGATCTCCCCAGCCGCGTTTCTTGACGCGGCGGTATTCGTCCTTGTCGCGCGCGGCGACAAAATGCGCCCGCAAGCCCGTTTCATCGCATAGCTTGAACGTCAGGCCCGGCTTGGTTTCCAGCCGGGTGCTGAGTATGCGCGCGCCCGTCGCCGCTGCTTGCCGCGTCACCGTGACGTAAGAATAGCGCTCATCCTCGAACGGCACCGACGCGTACTTGAGCAGCATGTGATCGCGGCTGCGCGGCAGGCGCTGGGAAAAGTGGCACCAGTCGCCCGCTTTATTCTGGTCGCTCCGGCTTTCGCCGACGCTCCTCACCGGACAAGCCGCGTCATGCGTACAGGGCGCCGCCACATGCGCGCCCGCCGCGATCAGAGCGGCGCGGGCGGCGCGGATGCGGGCGAAGCCCTGGGGCGTGCCCGGCTCGATCAATACCAGCGCCGAAGCGCTCCAGCGCCACAGGTCTGTTGCGATCATGGGGGCTTTGTCTTGCGGCAATTCCGCCAGCACATAGCTGGCCACGATCAGGTCTGCCTTCGTGTCCACACTGCCAAGCTCGCCGCCCAAAATCTCCGCACCTGCCAATACGGGCGGCCCGGCTTCCGCCAGACTGCGCGCCAGGTTTCGCAGCGCCGGATTGTGGTCCAGCATGGTGAGCGATCCGATCTGCGGCCAGGCTGTGACTGCGGCCCAGCTGGCAGCCCCGGTGCCCGCCCCCACATCCAGCACCGTCGCGGGCGAAAATTCCGGCATCGCTTCCTGAAGCCGCGCGAACACGGCGGTTGAGGCGGCATAGGTGGCCGGCATGCGCGCCACGGCATAGGCGCTGGCGTCTTGCGGGCTGACAATGGCGCGCGATGTCTGGCCCGAGCGATAGCCCGCCGACATCTTCTGGGCACTCGCGGCCAGGGCCTTGCGGGGCACGCCGGTCAACGCCGCATCCAGGGCGGCGGCAAGGGCGGGCGGCAGGGCAGGATTCATCAAAAACCATCGCAAAATCGGGCATTTTTCGGCCGTCTTGACCCTTCAGCGCCCCATGCTTAGATCATAGCCGAGATTAGATGAGAGTTCCCAAATGTCTGATGTGCAGGCCCGCATCGCCGAAGATGTGAAGACCAACGATGTGCTGCTGTACATGAAGGGCACGCCGGCCTTCCCGCAGTGCGGCTTTTCGGCAGTGACAGTGCAGATCCTGTCCCACATCGGCGTCAAGTTCAAAGCCGTGAACGTGCTGGAAGACCAGGACGTGCGCGAAGGCATCAAGACCTTCTCCAACTGGCCGACCATTCCCCAGCTCTATGTGAAGGGCGAGTTCGTCGGCGGCGCCGACATCGTCAAGGAAATGTTCGAGCAGGACGAGCTGGGGCCCTTCCTGGAACAGCATGGCATCGCGCTGGAATCGGCGTAACGCGCCAGACCCCCATCGCATAAAAAAAGCCCGCCATTCCTGGCGGGCTTTTTGTTTGTCTGTCGAACCGATCGGCGCGAATAGAATTCGCCCCCTCGCGCGTTAGCGCGAGTAAAATTCAACGATCAGATGCGGTTCCATCTGCACGGCGTACGGGACGTCGGCCAGCTTGGGGGTGCGCAGCAGCTTGGTGGACTTGCCTTCGGCCACTTCCAGATAGTCAGGCGTGTCACGCTCGGCGCTCTTGGAGGCTTCCAGAACCAGCGCCATTTCGCGGGCCTTGGCGCCCAGCTCGATCGTGTCGCTTTCCTTGACGTGATAGGAGGCGATGGTGACGCGGCGGCCATTGACCTTCACATGGCCGTGGCTGACCAGCTGGCGGGCGGCGAACGGGGTCGGCACGAACTTGCTGCGATAGACGACGGTGTCGAGACGGGTTTCCAGCAGGCCGATCATGTTCTCGCCGGTGTCGCCGGGACGGCGGGCGGCATCGGTGTAATATTTGCGGAACTGGCGCTCGGTGATGTTGCCGTAATAGCCCTTGAGCTTCTGCTTGGCCTGCAGCTGCGTGCCATAGTCGCTGAGCTTCTTGGCGCGGCGCTGGCCGTGCTGGCCCGGACCATAGGAGCGCTTGTTGACCGGGCTCTTGGGGCGGCCCCAGATATTCTCGCCCATGCGGCGGTCGATCTTGTACTTGGAATTTTGGCGCTTGCTCATTGGTCCTCAGGCGTGTGGCACCGGCTTGGTGCCGGAAAGGTCGCGCACTATATGCAGCGACCTTTCGAAGTCAAACGCCTGCAACCTATGGTTTAGTGTGCGATTTGTAACCCATGTTTTTCAATGGGTTACACCATCTCCGTGCGTACTTTGGGCACTGGTACAGTTTGGCCGAATCCTGAGATTGCGGGGTTTGGGGGCCGGGGGCTAGGGTCCGGACATGCCGGTCTACATGTTCAAAGTTTATCGCCGCGCAGCGAAAGGCGCGACTACCGGAAGGGTCAGCCAGGCGCATGACGTAGGTGCCGATGATCTCAAAGACGCGGAGGCCAAGGTTTCCGGACATTTCCAACGTTTTGACTTTGATCAGTATTTCGCCATCCTCGAAGATGAAGGCGGCAATCAGGTCCGCTACTGGGTAACAGGACCCCGTCATGCCTAAAGGACCCCAAGGCCAGACGGTGCCCGAACAAGTGTTTGGTTACCTGAAGAGCGCAGCACCCCATTTTCAGTGCGATGATTGCATAGCGGGCGTTCTGCACATTTCGCCTAGAAACCAGATCAATCCCATCACGAGCGCGTTTGGCCTGACTCGGGACTTCCGGCGGGTAAAAGACCGCTGCACAGTCTGCGATAAGGTCAAGCTAGTAACGAGGTACGAGCGCTGATGCCTAGAGGACCCCAAGGCCAACAGCGCCCTGCCAATGTGATCGGCATGATTTCGCGCGCGCGCCGATTACGTTAAGCACACAATAAAGAACGGCCCCGTGGCGGAACTGGTAGACGCACCGGACTTAAAATCCGTTGTTCCGAAAGGGACGTGTCTGTTCGACTCAGACCGGGGCCACCATCACTCGCTACACTCGTTCTGGTGACCCCGGTCTGTTCATTTGATTGTCCGTCCTCGCGCCTTGCGGCGCTGCGGGCGGACGGGGCCGGGGCCACCACCTCCAAATTCAAGGCTGCAACACCGCTTCGATCAGGCGTGGGCCTTTGCGGGTCATCGCGTCGGCGAGCTGGGCGGCGAACTGTTCCGTCGTTTCCGCGCGGCTGGCTTCCACGCCCAGGCCTTGGGCGATTTTCACAAAATCCAGCACCGGATCGTGCAGGTCGAGCATGGCCAGCGTCTTGGGGCCGGGATTGATCGCGCCCACCCTTCCCAGTTCGATGTTGAGGATATTGTAGCTGCGGTTGGCGCAGATGATGGTCACCACATCCAGCTTCTCGCGCGCCATGCTCCACAGCGCGGGCAGCGAATACATCGCCGCCCCGTCCCCCGACACCGCGATCACCTTACGGTCGGGGCAGGCAAGCGCCGCACCCATCGCCATGGGCTTGGCGTCGCCAATGGCGCCGCCAGTGAGGAAGATCGCGTCATGGCGCGGGGCATGGACGAGATATTTCTGCAGGCCCGGGCCAGCGGTCAGCGAGTCGTCTGACAGAATCGCGTCCTCTGGCATCAGCCGCGCGATGATCGCGCCCATCGCATCGCTGGTCAGCGCGCCGTTGGCTGGCACATCAGGGCGCACAAGCTGGATGATGTTGCCGGGCGCCCGGGCATCCAGCGCATCGGCCAGCGCAAGCAATGCGGCCGTACCGTCATCCTCGGGCGCGGCCAGGGTCAACAGTTCACAGCCCTTCGGCGTCACCCAGCTGGGCTTGTCGGGATAGGCGAAAAAGGTGACCGGCGGCGGCGCGCCCACCAGCACGATCTGCTCCAGCCCAGCCAGGCACTCCACGATCTGTTCGGAGAAATAGGGCACGCGCTCGATTCCGGGCAGCCCGGCCCCGCGGGTGATGCGCGGGGTGAAATAGTCATGGGCGATGCGTGCGCCGGTGGCGTGCGCGATGCGCCCTGCCGCTTCCATCCCGGCGCGTTCCAGGCAGCGGCCCCGCAGCAAGAGCAGGCTGCGCTTGCCGTTCCGGAGGGCGGCGGCGATTTTCCGGGTTGTTTCTGGCGCCACCACGCCCAGCCTCAAGGCGGGCAGTGCGGGCGCGGAGCTGTGCGCATCTTCCCAGGCGCAGTTGGCGGGCAGCACCAGGGTGGCGATCTGGCCGCGCCTCGCCGCCTGCACCGCGCGGGCGCCGTCGGCGGCCACCTCGGCGGGGGTGCGGCTTTGATGCAGCCAGTCGGACACGCCGCCGCAGATCGCCATGATGTCGGAGGTCAACGGCGCCTGGGCATATTGGGAATGGCTGGTGGCGTGATCGCCCACGATATTGACGATGCCCTGGCCCGCCTTGCGGGCATTGTGCAGGAAGGAAATCGCATTGGCGAAGCCGGGCCCCAGATGCAGCAGGGTGGCTGCCGGCTTTCCCGCCATGCGGGCATAACCATCGGCCGCGCCCGCCGCCACCGCCTCGAACAGGCAGAGCACGCCGCGCATCCGGGGTTCGCGGTCCAGCGCCGCCACGAAATGCATTTCGGAGGTGCCGGGATTGCCGAAGCAGATCTCGACGCCGCTGTCGGCCAGGGTGTGGACCAGGGTTTCGGCGCCGTTCATGCGCTCCAATAAACAAGGCTGTGCGCCAAAAACAAGCCGGTCTTATCAAACAAGAGAGGCCGCCTCCAGGCGGGAGACGGCCTCACATTGTCGACCTGTGACCGTCGCTTACGCGGCGCTGTCCTTCACGAGAAGAATCCAGTTCGCGGCCTTCGACGTCCGCAGATAGTGACAATGAGACACTGGATCACCTCCTTCTGATAAATTGTTGCACTGCAAATGTAGTACGGCCTCCCGGTTTTACAATAGACTTCCGGCATTCCACGGGGCGGGCATGGAAACCCTTTCGACCAGTTGCGTCATCGCCGGCGGCGGCCCCGCCGGCATGATGTGCGGCTTGCTGCTGGCCCGGGCCGGGGTCGATGTCACGGTGCTGGAAAAGCATGCCGACTTCCTGCGCGATTTTCGCGGCGACACGGTGCATCCCTCCACCCAGCAAATTCTGCATGAGATGGGGCTGCTGGAGCGGTTCCTGGAGCGGTTCCTGGAGCTGCCCCATGCCAAGATTCGCCAGGTGACGCTGGATTTCGGCGAGGAGCATTTCACCATCGGCGATTTCAGCCGGCTGCCCGCGGTCAGCAAATTCATCGCCCTGATGCCGCAATGGGATTTTCTGGATTTCATCGCCGATGAGGCGAAGACGTATCCGAACTTTCACCTGCTGATGCAGACCCAGGCGCGGGACTTGATTGCGCAAGGTGATAGAATAGCCGGCGTGCTGGCAACAGGGCCGAATGGCAATATCCAGATTCGCACCGGGCTGACCATCGGCGCCGATGGCCGCCACTCCATCTTGCGCGACAAGTCGGGGCTGAAGGTCAAGGACATGGGCGCGCCGTTTGATGTGTTGTGGCTCAGCCTGCCGTACCGTACGGGCGATCCGGTCGATCTGGTGGGGCGCATCCAGGGCGGCGTGTTCTTTGTGATGATCTATCGCGGCGATTACTGGCAATGCGCCTATGGCATTCCCAAGGGCGGACATGATGCAATCCGCGCCGAAGGCATCACCGCCTTTCGCGCGCGGCTGCGCAGGATCGCCGGTTTCGCCGCCGACCGGGTGGACACCATCACTGGCTTTGATCAGGTCAAGCTCTTGACCGTGGCGGTCAACCGGCTGGAGCAATGGGCGCGGCCCGGCCTGTTGATGATCGGCGACGCCGCCCATGCAATGTCGCCGGCGGGCGGGGTTGGCATCAACCTGGCCATTCAGGATGCGGTGGCGACGGCCAACATTGTCGGGCCGGTGCTGCAAAAAGGCGTGCCGAAATTCTCGGATTTGAAGAAGGTGCAGAAGCGGCGGGAATTTCCCACCCGCCTCATCCAGCGGTTCCAGGTCTTCGCGCAGGACATGATGCTGGCGCCGACTCTGCGGTCCAAGGAAACGCCCAAAGTGCCATGGGTGGTGCGGCTGCTGAACGCCTGGCCGTGGGCGCGGCAGTTTCCGGCGCGGCTGATCGGTATCGGACCGAGGCCGGAGCATGTGAAGTTGGCAGCTAAAAAATAGATTCAGCGCGAGAAATTTTGCGGCATGAGCAGGAGCAAGGAGCGAAGTGGGCGAAATAGCCCATAAGCGACGCAGCGACGAACTCAGGACGCAAAAGGTCCGCGCTGATCACATTTGCATCGTCCAGCCTTCTACACCCATCGCCGCCTGGCGAACCGCTTCGGTCAGCGTCGGATGCGAATGGCAGGTGCGGGCGATGTCTTCCGATGAGGCGCCAAACTCCATAGCCAAAACAACCTCCGCAATGAGATTGCCGGCTTCCGGCCCGATGATGGCGCAGCCCAGCACCTTGTCGGTCTTGGCATCGGCCAGGATCTTCACCATCCCGTCGGTGGCGGCGATGATTTTGGCGCGGGCATTGGCGGTGAAGGGAAACTTGCCGACCTTGTACTGTACGCCCGCCGCTTTCAGCTCTTCTTCCGATTTGCCGACGGTGGCGACTTCCGGGAAGGTGTAGACCACCGACGGAATCGCATCGTAATTCACATGACCTGCCTTGCCGGCGATCAGTTCGGCGCAGGCCACCCCTTCGTCTTCGGCCTTGTGCGCCAGCATGGGGCCTTCGCGGCAGTCGCCGACGGCATAGATGCCCGCGACATTGGTCTTGTAATGGGGGTCGGTGACGACGCGGCCGCGCTTGTCCAACGTGACACCGACTTCGGCCAGGCCCAGATTGGCGGTGTAGGCAATGCGGCCGATGGCGACCAGCATCACGTCACAATCGATCACGCTCTTGTCGCCACCAGCCGCCGTTTCGACCGTGACCCGGAGCCCGCCGCCACCCTTCTTTTCTACGCCCGTGACCTTGGTGGACAGCTGGAAGGTCAAACCCTGTTTGGTGAGGATGCGCTGGAACGCCTTGCCCACCTCGCCGTCAATGCCGGGCGTGACGCGGTCGAGGAATTCCACCACCGTCACTTCGGCGCCCAGCCGCTTCCATACCGAACCCAGCTCCAGCCCGATTACGCCCGCGCCGACCACCAGCAGCTTGCGCGGCACCGAGGTCAACGCCAGCGCGCCGGTGGAGGAGACGACCTGTTTTTCGTCGATGGTGACGCCGGGCAGCGGCGCGACATCCGAGCCGGTGGCGATGATGATGTTCTTGGCCGTGAGACTGCGGACCTTGCCATCCGCGCCTTTGACTTCGACCTTGCCGGGGGCGGTGATGCGCGCCTCCCCGACAATGGCTTCGGACTTGGCCTTCTTGAGCAGGAATTCGACGCCCTTGGTCAGCTCGCCGACCACCTTGGACTTCTGCGCCATCATGACCGTGAGATCGAGTTCGACCTTGGCCTTGATGCCCAGCTTGCCGAAATCTTCCTTGGCTTCGTGAAAACGCTCGCTGGCATGCAGCAGCGCCTTGGAGGGGATGCAGCCGACATTCAGGCAGGTGCCGCCGAAGCTGCCGCGCTTGTCGATGCAGGCGCTGGTCAGGCCCAGCTGGCCGAGCCGGATCGCCGCATTGTAGCCGCCGGGGCCGCCCCCGATCACGATCACGTCAAAATTGTCAGCCATGTCCAGCCCGCTTTGATTTTACCGAGCCGGAACATAACCATTGGGGCGCGGGCGGAAATAGCCCCAAATGCATAACAGCGCTGAAATTTAAACTTGCGGCCCGTCCTGAGCCTTCAGGTCGGGATCGGGGAAGACCAGATCCACCACCGTGCCGCGGCCCGGCTCGGAATGGACGGTTGAAACCCCGCCCAGCTGCAGACCGAAAGTCTTGATCAGGCGCGAGCCGACGCTTTTGCGGCTGCCCTCCATGGCAAAGCCCAGCCCGTTATCGGCGATGGCCAGCTTCAGCTTGCCGCCTTCCAGCGGCTCCATCGTGACCCGGATCACGCCTTCCCGGCCTTCGGGGAAGGCGTGCTTGAAGATATTGGTCAGCACCTCGACCGTGAACAGCGCCACCGCCACCGCCACGCTGCCCGTGACCACCCGGCTGGGCACATCGACTTCGACCTTCACCTGGTCGTTGCTCATGCCGCCTGCGATCTGGTGGGCGAGCTGGTCCAGCAGATCGCGTATGTCCAGCGTGGACTGATCTTCCAGTTTGTTGAGGATGCGGTGCACCAGAGCCAGCGCATTGATGCGGGTCTGGGCCTGCAGCAGCGCCTCGCGCGCGGCCATGTCCTGCACCTGATTGGCCTGGATGGAGAGCAGGCTCATCACAATCTGCAGGTTGTTCTTCACCCGGTGATGGATTTCCTTGATCAGGGTGGTCTTCATGTTGACCGCCTCGCGCAGGCGGCGGTCGCGGTCCTGAATCCCTTCCGCCATCTCGCTCATAGCGTCGCCCAGAAGCTTGAACTCCACCGGCGCCTCGGCCAGGTCGGGACGGATGACATAATGGCCGCTGCGATAGGCATGGGCGATGCGGCGCAGATAGCTGATCCATTGGGTAACCTGGCGGTCGGTGGCCAGCCAGATCGCGACCCAGGCAAAGCCGATCATCAGGATGGGCAGCGCGAAAGCCAGGCCGACATGCAGATAGGTGGGACCGAACAGCTGGCTCTCGCCCATCGCAAAGGCGACGAAGATGGCGTTGCCCATCAGCGCCGCATTGCCATAGCGCCAGGTGTCGCCGCGCGAATCCACGGCGCTGTCGATTTCCTGCGGCGCGCCGGTCTTGGGATCGGCGCGGGCGATCGCGGCGGCCACATCCTTGTTGTTGGTGGCGATGACCTTGCCGGCGCGGTCGAACACCGCCACCACCGCGCCCGGCGGCAGCTTGCTGGAGCGCATCATATAGTCGATCCAGTGCACATCCAGCGTGATCGCGACAGTACCGTCGAAACTGCCATCGGGCTTGTGGAGCGCCAGCATGCCGCCGATCACCGGCTGGCCGGTGACGCGGCTTGTCATCGCATTCGACACCGTCATGTCGTTGCTTTTTTTGGCCGCCTGGAACACTTCATAGTCGGCGACATTCTGGCCGCGGGCCAGCGCCATGGCCGAGCAGACAACGCGGCCATTCTCGTCGATGCGCGTCAGGTTGGAAAAGTACCGCACCCCGATCAGCGTATCGGCCAGGACGCCATCGCAATTGCCGCTCATGGAGCGCACTTCGGAAAGACTGCCCACGGCGCGCAGCACCTGATCGGCGGCGGCGAGCAGATTCTGGTGGCCCGCCGCCACCGTCCGCGCCGACTGCATCAAACTGTCATGGACATTGGCGATGTCGAGCCGTGTGCGCGACACGCCTTGAAAAATACTGACCAGAATCACCGGGACCAGCGCCAGAGTGATGATGACCTGCAGCCGCTGGCGCAAGGTCCAGCCAGGCTCGGGGCCCGGATTGTTCATCGCGGCATGAGAGGAGTTACTTGGTACGCTTTTTTCCGGTGAGCTGATCGGCGCGCCCGGGGCTGAGCTGGTCAAGCTGCGCCATAATTTCACGAGCGGCATCTCCCCCGGCGGGCCGCGACACATCGCTCAGTGCCTCGCCGCCGTCCAGAATCTCTATCAAGGTCTTGCGCGCTCTCGCAACCCGGCTCTTGACCGTGCCTACGGCGCATTTGCAGATGGCGGCGGCATCTTCATAGGAAAAGCCGCCCGCACCAACCAGGATCAGCGCTTCGCGCTGTTCGTCGGAAAGATGCTTCAACGCCCGAACCGTATCGGACAGTTCGGCGCTGTGAACCTGATCTTCGCCGCCGCCCGGGATGCGCTCGGCCGCGTCCTGATCCCAGGGCGCCTGACGCCAGGCGCGGCGACGATCGGAATAGAACTGGTTGCGCAGGATGGTGAACAGCCAGGCTTTCAGATTGGTACCCGGGATAAAGCTCGAGCGGCTCTGCCAGGCCTTGACCAGCGTTTCCTGCGCCAGATCATCGGCGGCTTCCTGGTTGCCGGTCAGCGAACGCGCAAAAGCGCGCAGAAACGGCACCAGGCCGAGAAGCTCGGTCTTGAAGTCGGGATTCTCCGGCTTCTGTGCATGCATGGACGGGGTGGAGGTGGGCATCACGACACCTTGCCCTTCCCTGTTTTATCGCCGGCTTCGTCGATCTGGCGCAGCAGGTCCATGAAATCGTCCGGCACGGGCTCCTGCGCCACATCGTCATACATGCGCCGAAGCTCGCGGCCGATGGCCCGCTGGCGCGCGCGGGTCGCCCGCGCCTTCTCGTTGGGCTTGTCCTCAGACACGGTGGTATCCCATTGCTGCGTCATATTGAGCCGAACCACTTCTTCCTGCTTTGCGCGGACACCTGGCAATCAGGTGGCGCGGAATTCCTGCCTTTAGCCCCATGACCAGTTCCCTTCCCAAGGTTCCAAACGAACGGCCTCCATGATGGTTCCGGCAAGCTAGGGAACTTTTTGGGCTGGCGTAAGTTCCTGATCCGAGCTTTTCTATTTGAGGCCGAAGGAGCCAACTACCCCATGAGCATGTCGCAAACCGTTGCGCCGCATCTTCCCTATCTGCGCCGCTATGCCCGCGCCTTGACCGGGTCGCAGTCCAGCGGGGATGCCCATGTCCGTGCCGCCTTGACCGCACTTTTGGAGGGAGATCAAAGCCTTACGGAGGGGGTCCCCCCCCGGGTGGGTCTTTATCGCCTGTTCCACGCCATCTGGCAGTCGGGCGCCGAGCATTTTGACGAGACTTCCCAGACCTCGGGCCAGGCCGCCGGCGGCAAGACCCCGGAAAGCCGGCTAAAATCGCTGTCCGCCTCCAAGAGGGCCGCTTTGCTGCTGACCGCCGTGGAAGCCTTCAGCCTGGAGGAAGCCGCCTTCATCATCGACGAAAGCCCTGAAGAGGTCGAAGCCGCCATCCTGGGCGCCCAGAAAACCATCGATACCCAGCTGGCCAGCAAGGTTCTGATCATCGAAGACGAGCCCATTATCGGCCTGGACCTGGAAAATCTGGTCACCGAACTGGGCCACAAGGTCGTGGCCATCGCCGCCACCAAGGACGACGCGGTCGCCAAGGCCAAATCCGAACGCCCCGGCCTGGTGCTGGCCGATATCAACCTTGGCGAGGGCGGCAGCGGGATCGACGCGGTGAGCGAGATCCTGGCCTCGTTCGACATTCCGGTGATTTTCATCACCGCCTATCCGGAAAAGCTTTTGACCGGCGAGCGTCCTGAACCTACCTATCTGATCGCCAAGCCCTTCCTGCCGGAAACCGTGCAGGCAACTGTGGGCCAGGCGCTGTTTTTCCATCCGGTGGCGAAAGAAGCCGCATAGGCCGCCGGTGCGTTTTCATTCGTTGAACTGGAGTTTGAATCATGACCGCCAAGAAAAAGTCCGTGGCGAACGGCAATATCGAAGCCCGCCTCGCCGCTCTGCGCGCCGATTTCGGCGCCCTGCAGAATGACATGAAGGGCCTTTACGGCGATGTCAGCGAAGTGGCGTCGGAACGCGCGGCGCTGGCCATGCGCTCGGCCGAGGAGATCGCCGACCGCGCCGTGGCGCTGGCTGAGGAAGCCGCCAAGGAAGCCAAGACCGCCGCCCTGGAATACAAGGACGAGGCGGAAGAATGGGCCGAGGAAAACGCCGAGGAGCTCAGAGGCTATGTCCGCGCCCAGCCCATCCAGTCCCTGCTGATCGCGGGCGGCATCGGCGCCTTTCTGGGCGCCATTTTCCTCAGACGCTAGAACCCTGTGATGAATTGCGCCGCGCCGCGGGGCATTTCCCTGTTAACCAGCGCTGTCGTATAAAGCGGCAGCAGGATGGGGATTTGACATGTTCGCGCGACTGACCGCCAAGGCAATTATGGCCGCCGCCGCCATCGCAATGGCGTTCTTCGGCATCGGCTTGCTGGGGATGGCGCTGGCGCATGCGCTGGTGCAGGCCCTTGGCGTCGCGGGAGGCTATGCGCTGGCTGGCGCGATCCTGCTGGTGCCGCCGCTGATCTGGGTTGTGGCGGGCACGATCGCGCGTCCGCGCAAGCCGCCGCCGCCACCGCCCGCCAGTGAACTGATGCGCACGCTGCTTGCTGCAGTCGCGAGGGATAAGCCCTGGCTTGCCGTTCTCGGTACCGGCCTTGTGAGCGCCCTCAGCATGTTTCTCAACCGCAACACCGGTTCCAAATAGCGGCCACCGCTATCGTCCAGCCTGTGGATAGGCGGGAACCCAAGCTCTGACCACGACGTTTTTGTGACGTAAACTCTGGCTCAGGGAACAAACCGTCATGCTTGGTTGGGCGCTTGCTTTCCTCATTCTCGCGTTGATCGCGGGCTATATGGGTTTCTTCGGATTGGCGGGCATGGCGGCGACCATCGCCAAGCTGCTGCTGGTGGTTTTCGTGATCCTTCTGATTGTGAGCGCCTTTTCCGGCGCTTTGCGTGGCCGTCCGCCAGTCTGATTTTTCAAGTCTAGTTTTTCTGAGTCTGTTTTCGAGTCGAACGGAGAGTGCCGATGCGTATTCCCGCTTTTGTCTACGAACACCCTGTCGAGAGCCTGATCGCCGGCGTGCTGCTGGCCGTTGTGCTGTTTGGTTCCGCCGACCGCCGTGCCGCGGAAGCGTCCGATCCGGCCGCCCAGATGGCGGTGGCGGAGAGAATCTAAAAATCTTTCTCAGCCCAAGGAACGCTTTTTCCCGCCGGCCATTATCTGAGGCGAGCGGACGTCCGATCCGGAACGCCCCCAGCCCCTTCGACAGCCCGCTTCGGGTGTCCGCTCTCTCTACTAAAACCGCGCGAAAGCGCGGTTTTTCTTTTATGGTCGCGCCGGTCAGGCCCTCGCTAGCGCTCGGGTTGCCGGCCGCTCCGAACCGCGCGAAAGCGCGGTTTTTTCTTTTGCGGATTGGCTCACGGCATCTTCCCGATTTTGGAACTTCGGGGTTTTCCGACCGGGTACAGCACGTAAAGGGTGCCCGGTCCCTGGAGCTGGGTGGGAAAGCCGGTATAGTCGAAGGAGGAGCGCACCTCCCGGTGCCGGTCGCGGCGAAGTTCCGCCAGATAGAACAGCCGCCCTTGCAGCAATTTTGCGTCGGCCGCCGGAG
Source organism: Pseudomonadota bacterium (assembly GCA_041178445.1). Classification (GTDB taxonomy): domain Bacteria; phylum Pseudomonadota; class Alphaproteobacteria; order Micropepsales; family Micropepsaceae; genus Rhizomicrobium. Next base: position 31,684 of record JBEGVG010000126.1, read on the forward strand.
CTTGCGGATAGCGCTGCGTTTCGGTGACCTGAATGACTTTGACCTGCGGCTGGTTGAAGCGCAGCCATGCGGTGGTCTGGTAGTCGGTCGTCAGGATGGCATCGGCCAGCCGCGCCTTGCTGATCGCACCCACCACATCGCCGATGGGCGCGAAATTGCGGCCCAGCAGACGCGCCAGCGGATCGTTGTTCAGCGGTATCGGATACCAGCGCGCCGCCTGGTTGTAGGTGATGAGCAGCAGCAGCGCTGCCAGCGGCGCGGCGGCAAAGGACAGCCAGCGCGATTTGCCCTCGGTGCGGAAGGCATCCGCCGCCAGGATCGCCAGCGCCGGATAGAGGAAGCATGGCCAGTTGCCCTGGATGCGGTCATGCAGGGCGTGCTGGAGAAAATAGGCGATGGCTGTCCAGGTCAGGACCGCCAACAGCAGGCGGTCATTACCGGTCTTGGCGTCACCGCGCCTGGTGGCGCGCCACAGGCCGATCACCATCAGAAGGAAAATCAGCGGCGTGGCCAGCCCCACCTGCGCGGCGAGGAACTCGCCAATGAAGCGCAGGGTGAAAGCGCCGCCGCCGACCCGCCCGAACTGGAAGGCAAAAGTCATCCATTGATGCTGCGCCTGCCAGATCAGATGCGGCGTGACGATAAGAAGCGCGAGAGCCGCGCCCAGATACGGCCAGACCGTCATCAGCCATTTGCGATGCCGCGCATCGGCGATCAGCCAGAACAGGGTGCCCAGGCCCAGGAACAGCGCGGAATATTTGGACAGCAGGCCCAGCCCGCCCGCGATGCCCACCGCCAGCCACCATCGACCGTCACCGCTTTGCTGCACCTTGGCGAGGAAAAAGACAAAGGCCGCGGCGAAAACGACCGAGGGCATGTCCGGCGTCGCCGCCAGCATTTCCACCGAAACCATCAAGGTCAGGTTGAACAGCAACGCCGCCAGCGCGGCGCGTTTGGCGTCTTTCAGGATCAGGCCTGCGGACTGCCAGACCAGCCAGCTTGCGGGTAGCGATAAAACAATGCCGGCAAAGCGCACCCCCAGCACCGTGTCCCCGAACAAGGACGTGCCGGCGCGTATCAGCCAGGCGATCATTGGGGGATGGTCGTAATAGCCAAAGGCCAGGCGCTTGGACCACAGCCAGTAATAGGCCTCATCCGCCGACAGCGGCAGCACTGCCGCCATGACGGCGCGCAAGCCGATCAGCACCACAATCAGCGCCAGACTGACGCGAACCGGAATCATGGTTGGGACCAGACGCAGGCCCGCCTCCCCTGCGCGTGCGCAGCACGCAGGCGGGGGAGGTGGCCGTAGCAACGCGCAGGCATCTTTGCGCCAGCAAAGGTGCCAAGCAAAGTTGCGAAGGCCGGAGGGGGCAACATTAACGCGCGCGCCAGACAAAGAGCGTCGACATCGCATAGTTCCACAAGGCGCTCATGATGGCGCCCGCCGTGCCGGCCAGCAGCCAGCGCGAATTGTCGATATACAGCCAGGAGGCCAGATCGATATTGGCCAGAACGCCCACCGACCCGATCAGGCAGAACAGCACAAAGCCGCGCGCCATCGCCCAGCCATTCAACCGGCGATCCTTGTAGGTCAGCTCGTTGTTGAGCAGGAAATTGCTGGTCATGGCGATGAAGGTGGCGATGAATTGGGCCCAGCGGAACAGCTCCGGCAGGTCGGTCGGCAGCAGCCACAGCGACAGCCTCAGCGCCACAAGGTGCACAAAAAGACCGATGGTGCCGACGATGGCAAAGAAAATGAAGCGCGGGTCCACCAGGTCGCCGGTGGTCTTGGCCAGCAGCAGCCCCAGAAATTCGACGCCGATCTGGGCGTTGAACTTGCTTTCGCCGTCGAACCGCTCGCCGAAACTGTATGGCTGTTCGGCGATACGCAGCTTGCCGCCGCCGGTGGCGGCGATATCCAGCAGGATCTTGAAACCCACCGGCGACAGGCGCGGCGCGATCTCGTCGAAACGGTCGCGCCGCATCATGAAAAAGCCCGACATGGGATCGCTGAGATTGGTGCCCACCAGCCGGTGGGTCAGCTTGGTGGCCAGCCGCGAGATGGCGCCGCGCCCTTGCGAGAAACTGGCGGCGCTACCGCCTTCGACATAGCGGGTGCCGGCCACCAGGTCGGCCGCCCCGCCCTGAAGCTTGGCCAGCATGGCCGGCAGCACCTTCTCGTCATGCTGCAGGTCGGCATCGATCACCGCCACGAAGGGGGCGGCGCTGGAGGACATGCCTTCGATGCAGGCCCCTGCCAAGCCGCGGCGGCCCACCCGGCGCAGGCAGCGGATCCGGGGATCGCTGGCCGCGATCTCCTTCACCGCCGCGGCGGTGCCGTCCGGAGAGTTGTCGTCGACAAAGATCGCCTCCCAGGCGATTCCCGCCAGGGCCAGATCCAGCCGCCGCACCAGCTCGGCCACATTGCCGCTTTCCTTGAAAGTCGGAACGATAACGGAGAGTTGAGGGATGGCCACCTGCGCAAAGTCCCAAAGCGAATTGATGGCCCTTGGTGACTGCAGCGGAAGGAACCGTCAAGTTAGATGCGGATGCATAAGGAATAAGTAACCCTATCAGCGGCTTAGACAGGGACCACAGCGACGCGGGAAACTTCCGCCGCTAGGATGCGTTGAATTCTAATGCGCGCCCCCTCGCCCCCTCTGCAACCCGTGCCGGGAATGCCCGGCAGCCTGCACCTGGCCGCCCCCCGGGTGCTGGTGGTGGAGGATGAGATGACGATCGCGATGCTGATCGAGGATATGGTCAGCGAACTGGCCTACGAAGTCGCCGCCGTGGTGCCCCGGCTGGAGGACGCGATGCGTTTCCTGGATACCGACACATTTGATCTCGCCATGCTGGATGTGCATCTGAACGGAAAGACCGTTTTTCCGTTCGCCGCCGAGCTGGAGGCGCGCGAGATTCCATTCCTGTTCGCAACGGCCTATGGCGCGCGCGGCGTGCCGGAGGAATTCCGCGGCCATGTGGTTTTGCAAAAGCCCTTCGGGCCGGTGGAATTGCGACGCGCCCTGATGGACCTGTCAGCGCTCGCGGCGTATTGACCGCTTAAGCGAAAAAGATCGCGTAGAGGACGATGCCGGCGATCACCGACAGTGCCAGACTGATGTACAGCACATAGCGCATCACGCCCAGCTCCTTGCCCTGGCGGGCTTCCTGCGCATTCAACACCACATGGCCTTCTTCGGTATGCATTTTCGTATCCTTCGTATCCATTATCCGTATCCGCTATTCCGCCGCATGATTGTTGGGAGCATCGAGACGGCCTTCTATTTCCGCGATCAGCGCTTCGATCTCCTCCGGGTCTGCCGTTCCATCCGCGCTGTCGCGCCACGCCCTTAAAATTTCCAACCGCTCCGCATCGCCGAAGCGGCGATCACGAAGCACATCCCCCGGCGCGCGATAAATCCGCGCCGGGTTCTGCTTGATGTCGCCGAACAGTTTCTTCTTTGTCATGCATGCCTCCTGGACATGCTCGAATGCGTCAAAGCCGTCCCATCAGCGCCAGCACCAGCACGATCACCAAAACCAGGCCCAGGGTGCCGGATGGGTAGTAACCCCAGGCTTGGCTGTGCGGCCATGACGGCCATGCGCCCAGCAGCAGAAGCAGCAGAACGACAATCAGAATTGTTCCAAGCATCTTTGAAATCCTTTCAGATATATCAGGAAGGAACACCCGCGAACCCGGGCGGTTCCCGCAAAAAATCAGAGGTTTCGTCAAGTTCCATGGCGGGAGGCGGAACAAGCGGCTGACCGTGCCGTTTTCCAGCCAAGCCCTTTTCATTTTAAGGAGCACGCCATGAACACGCGCAGGATCGCCATGACCGCAGCCGCCATTCTGGCGCTGGGCTCCCCGGCTTTGGCCGGCGAGTCCACGCCGGCGGAAAAGGAGGCGACCCGCCAGTTGAACATTCAGGCAGCAAAGGATGCGGCGCCGGCGCCAGTGGCGGTCAACACCCCAGCTCGGCACCTTTGACGGCGATGCCGTCAGACAGCGCGGTCAGCGGCACGCTTTCCACCATCACCAATCCGCCCCCCAAGATCGCCACCGCCAATGTGCTGGACAGCAGCGGCAAGACAGTTGGGGCGGTGCAGAGGGTCGAAGTGTCTGCGGAAGGAAGGCCCACCCGCGTGTCCGTCGCGATGCTGGGCGCCAAAGAACAAATCGTGGTGCTGGATGCGGCGTCCGTGAACTATGACGCGCACAAGAATGAGATCACCGCCCTGAGCGGTCTGCCCTCCAACAGCTGACCTGCCCGCAGGCCAAAGCCGCCCGCGGCTTTATTTTGCGAAGCGGATGGCGGCGAATGCCGCCGCGCTGGCGGTGACGCCGGTCAGGAAGGTGCCCCACACAATGTCTATGATCGAGACTTTCAGCGACCAGACTTTCAGGGTCGCCAGATTGGTCAGGTCGTAGGTCGCATAGGCAAAAAAGCCGAACAGCGCCCCGAACAGGGCGGCCGTCTTCCAGTCACCGCTGGCCAGCGCCGGGCGCACCGCAAAGATCAGGATGCCGGCGATATAGATGAGATAGAAGACCACCGCGGCCGTCATGTTGGGATTTTCCGCCATCACCGCCCCCAGGGCACGGTGATAGATCGGCCCGGAGGCATTGGTGAGCCAGACATAATCCAGTCCGCCCATCACCAGGGCGGCCGTGATATAGGCGACGACATAGCTCATCTTGCAGTTTTCCCTGCCAGTTCTACGCACCGGCAACCCGATTGGATCGGTGCGGGTTGGAGTGATCCGTCCTCGCCATGATCGCGTAACTTCCAGCAAAGGCGAAATCATGCGCAAAATCGCTATTGTTGGTACGGGTATTTCAGGGCTGGGCAGCGCCTACCTGCTGCATCCCGATCACGACGTGACGGTCTATGAAAAGGCCGCCCGGATCGGCGGACACAGCCGCACCGTTACCGTTGACTATGATGGTACCGCCATCCCGGTGGATACCGGCTTCATTGTTTTCAACCGTCCCAACTACCCCAACCTGTGCGGCCTGTTCGCCCATCTGGGCGTCGCCACCCATGCCAGCGACATGACCTTCGCCGCGTCGATCCGCGACGGCTGGCTGGAATGGGGCGCGCGTGACCTCAACGCCGTGCTGGGCCAGCGCCGCAATCTGCTGCGGCCGAAATTCGGCCTGCTGGTGCGCGATGTGATGAAGTTCAATGGAGAAGCGCAGGCCGTGGTGGATCGTCATCCAGACCTGACTCTGGAAGGCCTGATCGCCAAGCTGGGGCTGGGCGACTGGTTTCGCCGCTATTATCTGCTTCCGATGTCGGGCGCGATCTGGAGCTGTCCGCCCTGCGAAATGATGAACTTCCCGGCACGCACGCTGGTGCGCTTTTTCGCCAATCATCATCTGCTCTCCTATTCCGGCCAGCCGCAATGGCGCACCGTCACCGGCGGGTCACAGGAATATGTCAGGCGTCTGACAAGAGATTTTGCGCATCGCATTCGTACCAATTGCGGCGCCGTTTCCGTCACCCGCCCAACTTCGGGAAAAGACAGCGGCAAGGTGCAGATTCGCGACAGTCAGGGCAGCTGCGAAACCTATGACGAGGTGGTGATGGCCAGCCATGGCGATGAAACGCTGGCGTTGCTCCAGGACGCCGATGCCGACGAACGCGCCGCTCTGTCCTGCTTTCGCTATCAGAAGAACACCGCCATCCTGCACCGCGACACAAGCGTGATGCCGCGCCGCCGGCGCTGCTGGGCCAGCTGGGTTTACTCCTCCGACGGGGAATTCCTGCATCCCAGGATCACCGTGACCTACTGGATGAACCGGCTGCAGGGCATCGACGAAAGCCGCCCGCTTTTTGTCAGCCTCAATCCCAAACGCGAAATTCCGCAAGAGCTGATCTTTGATACCGCCCAGTTCGACCATCCGGTATTCGACACCGCCGCCATCGCCGCCCAGCCCAAGATCGCCGCATTGCAGGGCCGCCGTGGCACCTGGTTCGCCGGCGCCCATCTGGGCCACGGCTTTCACGAAGATGGACTGGCCAGCGCCGTCGCCGTGGCCAGGGCGATGGGCGCCGTCATCCCCTGGGAGGCCAGTACGACCTCGGCCTCCCGAGGCAATGCGGCGCAGAAAAAATTGACCCTTCCGGCTTTCCCGCCCGCCGATCCGGTTCCAGCAGAATTGTTTTGAAGGCGGTTGGCGCTTAATCTTGCCCCGGATACGTTTTGCCGAGATTTCATGATGGCCCTGATACCCGCCTCCTATATCGAGAAAAGCTGGCGCAAGGCGATCGGCGCGCTGGAATATGGCACGCTGGAATTCATCGCCCCCAATGGCGAGGTGACCATCTGCCGCGGCGCCAATCCGGGCCCTTCGGCGCGCTTTCATATCCACGAATGGGATGTGCTGCGCCGGATCATGGCGCGCGGCGATATCGGGCTGGGCGAGGAGTATATCGCGGGCAGCTGGGACACCGACAATGTCGAGAATCTGGTCGCCCTGTTCCTGCTCAACCTCGACCATTTCGATGATTTCTCGGACGGCAACTGGATCAACCGCCTGGGCTTTGTGATCCACAATGCCCTGGTGCGGCGCAACTCAATTTCCGGCTCGGCGCGCAACATCAAGGATCATTACGATGTCGGCAACGACTTCTATTCGCTGTGGCTAGACCCCAGCATGACCTATTCCTCGGCGCTCTATAACGGCGCGCCGGATCTCTACCGCGCCCAGCAGAACAAGTATGAGCGCATCCTGTCCAAGTTCGATACCCCCAAGGCCAGCGTGCTGGAAATCGGCTGCGGCTGGGGCGGTTTCGCGGAACGCGCGGCCGCCGACAGTCACAATGTCACGGGCCTGACCATTTCACCGGCCCAGCACAAATTCGCCACCGCAAGGCTGAACGGCGCCGCCGACATCCGGCTGGAGGATTACCGCCGCTCCACCGGCACCTTCGACAATATCGTCTCCATCGAGATGTTCGAGGCGGTGGGCGAGCATTACTGGCCCGCCTATTTCGCCACCGTGGCGCAGCGACTGAAGCGCGGGGGGCGGGCCGTCATCCAGACCATCACCATCCGCGACGAACTGTTTGCCGGCTATCGCACCCGCAGCGACTTTGTCCGCCACTATGTCTTTCCGGGCGGCATGCTGCCCTCGCTGGCGCGTTTTCGCGAGGAAGCCGAGAAGGCCGGGCTCAAATTCGCGGGGGCCTTCGGTTTCGGCAAGGACTATGCCCGCACCCTGCGCGAATGGCTGGTGCGGATGCAGGCCCAAGAGAGCGCTATCAAGGCCCTGGGCCATGACCAGCAGTTCCTGCGGAACTGGGAGTTTTACTTAGGGATCTGCGCCGCAACCTTCGAGGTGGCCCGGACCGATGTGGTCCAGGTCGAGCTCGTCAACGCCTGAGAAACCCCAAAAAGACCTGTCCGACAAAAAATCGGCTGTTTTCGCCGTCAGGATCGGATATGGAGACGTCCCTTAGGGCACCCTATGAAAAGGCTCATTCTATGCTTGCGAAAAGTTTCGTCGTTCCGGCGTTGCTGACGGCCACGACCTTGGCGGCCAACGCGGCTGGCGATCCGGTCAAGGGCATGAATGTCTATAAGCGCTGCGCCGTCTGCCACACCGCCGACAAGGGCGGCAGCGACACGCTGGGCCCCAATCTGTTCGGCATTGTCGGCCGCAAGGCGGCCTCCCGCCCCGGCTATGCCTATTCCCCGCAGCTGAAGGCCGCCAACATCATTTGGACCCAAGACAATCTGATCAAATGGTCCGCCGCGCCCCAGAGAATGGTACCCGGCAACAAGATGTCCTTCGCCGGCATCACCTCCAAGAACCAGCAGGCCGATCTGGTCGCCTACATGGCGACCTTGAAGTAACCTGTGGCGGATTGACGCACAATTCTCCCCGCGCTTAACCAGTTTTGCTGCAATGCAGCGGAACTCAGTCAAGGACTGTCCGCTTTCGTTGACAGGCTTGCGCCTGCGGCCATACTTTTTGCACCGCACAACAACCGGACGGCCACCGTTCTTCGAACGATGAAAGGCGCGTCCATTGGGGATCAAAAAGCACCATGAAGGTTCTGGTGCCCGTCAAGCGGGTGATCGACTACAACGTCAAGGTTCGCGTCAAGGCGGACCAGAGCGGCGTGGACCTGGCCAACGTCAAAATGTCCATGAACCCGTTCGATGAAATCGCCGTCGAGGAAGCCGTGCGCCTGAAGGAAAAGGGCAAGGCCAGCGAAGTGGTGGTGGTGTCCATCGGGCCCGCCCAGGCATCCGAAACGATCCGCACCGCGCTGGCCATGGGCGCCGACCGCGGCATCCTGGTCAAGAATGACACGGCGGTGGAGCCGCTGGCGGTCGCCAAGATCCTCAAGGCCCTTGTCGAAGCCGAACAGCCGCAGCTGGTGATCACCGGCAAGCAGGCAATCGATGATGACGCCAATCAGGTCGGCCAGATGCTGGCCGCGCTACTGGGCTGGCCGCAGGGCACCTTCGCCCACAGCCTGGAGCTGGGTGATGGAAACGCCAAGATCACCCGCGAGATCGATGGCGGGCTGCAGACGGTGGAGGTGAAACTGCCGGCGGTGATGACCACCGACCTGCGCCTCAACGAGCCGCGCTATGCCTCGCTGCCCAACATCATGAAAGCCAAGAAGAAGCCGATCGAGGAAAAGACGCCGGGCGACTTCGGGGTCGATGTCACGCCGCGCTTCAAGGTGCTGAAAGTGACCGAGCCCGCCAAGCGTGCAGCGGGCGCCAAAGTCGCCAGCGTCTCCGAACTTCTCGACAAACTCAAAGCGGATGGAGTCATCTGATGGCTTCGCTGGTTATCGCCGAGCATGACAACGTCTCGCTGAAAGACGCCACCCACAAGACGGTGACGGCGGCCGCCGCCGTCTCAACCCCGGTACACATCCTGGTGGCGGGCGAGAATTGCGCCGCCGTGGCCGAAGCCGCCGCCAAGATCGCAGGCGTGGAAAAAATATTGCTGGCCGAGGGCGCGCCCTATGGGCGGCAACTGGCCGAGCCGATGGAAGTGCTTCTGCTGTCGCTGGCCGACAAGTATGACGCCATCCTGGCGCCGGCCACCACGACGGGAAAAAACATCCTGCCGCGCGTCGCCGCCAAGCTGGATGTGCCGCAGGTTTCCGAAATCCTGAAAGTGATCTCGCCCGACACGTTCGAGCGGCCGATCTATGCCGGCAATGCCATCGAAACCTTGCAGGCGCCCGCGGGCAAGAAAATCATCACCGTGCGCACCACTGCTTTCAAGGCGGCAAGCGAAGGCGGCAGCGCCGCGGTCGAGAAAATCGCGGCGGCTTCCGATCCGGGCCTTTCCACCTTCGCCGGTGAAGTCCTGTCCAAGTCCGAGCGTCCGGAGCTGACCTCGGCCAAGATCATCGTGTCGGGCGGGCGGGGCCTCGGATCGGGCGAAAACTTCAAGCTGCTGGATTCCATTGCCGACAAGCTGCATGCCGCCGTGGGCGCCAGCCGCGCCGCGGTGGATGCAGGCTATGTGCCCAACGATTATCAGGTGGGCCAGACCGGCAAGGTGGTGGCGCCCGATCTGTACATCGCGGTGGGGATTTCCGGCGCCATTCAGCATCTGGCCGGCATGAAGGATTCCCGTGTCATTGTGGCCATCAACAAGGACGAAGAGGCGCCGATTTTCTCGGTCGCCGATTACGGTCTGGTGGCGGATCTGTTCAAAGCGTTGCCCGAGATCGATGAAGAGCTCGGCAAGCGCGGGTACAAGTAAAGGCAAGCGATATGGCGGTTGAGAAAATTGGCGTAATCGGTGCGGGGCAGATGGGCACCGGCATCGCCCATGTGCTGGCGCTGGCCGGCTATGACGTGGTGCTGGACGACATCAACAAGGACGCGCTGTCCAAGGCGATCGAGCGCGTTGAAAAGAACATGCAGCGCCAGGCCCAGAAAGGGGTCATCGCCGAAGACCAGATTGCACCGGCGCTGGCGCGCATCCGCGTGACCCAGACGCTGGACGATCTCCGGGACCGCGACTTGGTGATCGAGGCGGCGACCGAAGATGAAGCCATCAAGAAGAAAATCTTTCAGGATCTCTGCACGCGGATTTCCGACAAGACCTTGATTGCCACCAACACTTCGTCGATTTCCGTGACCCGGCTGGCATCGGTCACCGATCGGCCGGAGAATTTCATCGGCCTGCATTTCATGAATCCGGTGCCGCTGATGCAGCTGGTGGAAGTGATCCGCGGCATCGCCACCAATGATTCAACCTTCCAGGCGGCGCTGGAGATCGTCAAGCGCGTCGGCAAGACCGCCGCCTATGCCGAGGATTTCCCCGCCTTCATCGTCAACCGCATCCTGCTGCCGATGATCAATGAGGCGGTCTATACGCTGTATGAAGGCGTGGGCAATGTGGATGCCATCGACACCGCGATGCGGCTCGGCGCCAACCATCCGATGGGTCCATTGCAGCTGGCCGATTTCATCGGCCTGGATACCTGCCTGTCGGTGATGCAGGTCCTGTATGAAGGCCTGGCGGATTCCAAATACCGCCCTTGCCCGCTCTTGGTGAAGTATGTCGAAGCCGGCTGGCTGGGCCGCAAGACCGGACGCGGCTTCTACGATTATCGCGGGGAACATCCTGTTCCCACGCGCTAGCTGCCGGTAACGCGCCGAAAATATTTTATCGCTTCGGGGGCGTCCCAATGGGCGGGGCCTTCGGCGCGGGCGACGATCTTGCCTTCCGGATCGATCAGCACCGTCAATGGCAGGCCATAGGCCTTGAAGGTCTTGAGCATGGTGACGTCGCTGTCGCGATAGGGCACCAGCTCGCGCGCATTATTGGCCTTCAGGAAGGCGGCGGCATCGACATGGCCGCGGTCGGTGTTGACGGCCAGCACCCGAAGGCCCGTGGCGCGGGCCTGGAGGCGCACCAGCGCCGGCAATTCGGCGACGCAGGGCGCGCACCAGGTGGCCCAGAGATTGAGCAGCACATAGCGGCCCCGGAATGACTCCAGCGCATGGCGGCGGCCCGATCCGTCGGTAAAGCCCACGGAAGGGGCGTTTTTGGGCTCTTTCTCGAACTTGAGCACAGCCAGGGAGGGCGGCGGCTCCAGCCCCTGATGGACAGAAAGCAGGCCTTTCCCATATAGAAACCCGAACGCGATCGCGGCAATCACGGACAGGCTGATGATGATTTTCTTGATCATGGCCCTTGGATGAAAAGATGAGCACCAACAAAATGTGGGGCGGACGGTTTGCGTCCGGCCCCGCCGCCATCATGAGGGAGATTACCCCCTCAATCGATTTCGACAAGCGCCTGGCGGGCGAAGACCTGGCCGGAAGCCGCGCCCATTGCCGCATGCTGGCAACCGAAGGGATCATTTCCAAGGATGACGGCCAGGCGATCATGGCCGGGCTGGACACGATCGAGAAGGAAATCGCCGCGGGAACTTTCGTCTTCAAGCGCGAGCTGGAGGATATTCATCTCAACATCGAGGCGCGGCTGGCCGAGCTGATCGGACCTGCCGCCGGGCGGCTGCATACCGCGCGTTCGCGCAACGACCAGGTGGTGACCGATTTTCGCCTCTGGGTGCGCGCCGCCTGCGCCAGAGCCGAAGAAGACCTGATCGTGCTGCAAAAGACGCTGCTGGCCCAGGCCGAGCAGCATCTGGACACCATCATGCCGGGCTTCACCCATATGCAGGTGGCCCAGCCGGTGACCTTTGCCCATCACCTGATGGCCTATGTCGAGATGTTCGGGCGTGATCGCGGCCGCTTCGAGGACACCAAGAAGCGTTTGAATGAGTCGCCCCTGGGCGCTGCCGCTTTGGCAGGCACCACCTTTGCCATCGACCGAGAGGCCACCGCCAAGGCGCTGGGTTTTGCGCGGCCGATGCGCAATTCGATGGACGCGATCTCGGCGCGCGACTTCGCGCTGGAATATCTGGCGGCCTGCACCATCAGTGCGGTGAACCTGTCGCGGCTGGCGGGTGAACTGGTGCAATGGTCGACGCCCGCCTTCGGCTTTGTGCGGCTGTCGGATGCCTTCACCACCGGCTCGTCCATCATGCCGCAGAAAAGAAATCCCGATGCCGCCGAACTGATCCGCGGCAAGACCGGGCGCGTGCTGGGCGATTTCGTGGCGCTGGCCACCGTGGTCAAGGGCCTGGTGCTGACCTATGGCACCGACCTGCAGGAAGACAAGGAACGGGTGTTCGACGCCGCCGACACGCTGGAGATCTCGCTGGCCGCCATGGCGGGCATGATCGCCGACATGACGGCGAACCCGCAAAAGATGCTCAGCGCGGCGGAAGCCGGCTATCCCACCGCCACCGACCTGGCGGATTGGGTGGTGCGCGTGCTGAAAAAGCCGTTCCGGGAAGCCCATCACATTGCCGGCTCGATCGTCAAAGCCGCCGAGGACAAGGGCGTCACCCTCGATCAGTTGCCGCTGTCCGATATGCAGGCGATCGATCCCGACATCACCCAGGAGGTCTTCAAGGTCCTGTCGCTGGAATCCTCCGTGAAGGCGCGCATGAGCCTGGGCGGCACCGCGCCGGCGCGGGTCAAGGAACAGCTGGCCTATTGGAAAGGGGTGTTCAAATGAGAGCTGCACTGATTGTCGTGGCGCTGTCGTTTCTGGTCGCCGCCTGCGGTGTGAAGAACGATCTGGTGAAGCCCAACGGTCAAAGCACGACGCGCGACGAGCGTGATCCCTCCAAGCCGCCTTTTCCTCTGGGCCGGTAAGAAGAAGCGAGCCACGTGAATTATTTCCAGTACAAGGATGGCGTGCTGTGCGCGGAAGGCGTGCGGCTGGATGTGCTGGCTGAAAAGGTCGGCACGCCTTTCTATTGCTATTCCAGCGCCACTCTGGAGCGGCATTATAAAGTATTTTCCGGCGCGCTCCCGGCGGGCTCGCTGATCGCTTTTTCGGTCAAGGCCAATGGCAATCTCGCGGTGCTCAAGACCCTAGCCCGTCTGGGCGCGGGCGCCGATGTGGTGTCGGGCGGCGAGCTGGCCAAGGCGCTGGCGGCGGGCATACCGGCAAGCAAGATTGTATTCTCCGGAGTCGGCAAGACCCGCGACGAGATGCGCGCCGCGCTGGCCGCCGGCATCCACCAGTTCAATGTCGAAAGCGAGCCGGAGCTGGTGGCGCTGAACGAGGTTGCATTGGCAGCGAGAACGCGCGCGCCCATCACCCTGCGCGTCAATCCCGATGTTGACGCCAAGACCCACGCCAAGATCACCACCGGCACGGCGGAGACCAAGTTCGGTATTCCCTTCGCCCATGCGCGCGAAGTCTATGCCCATGCGGCCACACTCAAGGGCATCGAGATCGTCGGCGTGGATGTGCATATCGGCAGCCAGCTCACCGACCTGGAGCCGTTCGAAACCGCCTTCAAGCGTGTCGGAGAACTGATCGCCCAGCTGCGCGCCGACGGCCATGCCATCACCCGCCTCGATCTGGGCGGAGGCCTGGGTGTGCCGTATCAGCACGACAACAGCCCGCCGCCCGATCCGGCGGCCTATGGCGCCATGGTCACGCGCGTAACAAAGGATTTTGGCTGCCAGCTGTCCTTCGAGCCCGGACGGCTGATCGCCGCCAATGCCGGGGTGCTGGTTGCCAGCGTGATCTACGTCAAGCGCGGCGATGCCAAGACCTTCCTGATCATCGATGCCGGCATGAACGATCTGATCCGCCCGGCCATGTATGACGCCCATCACGAGATCGCGGCGGTGGTGGAACCCGCCGCCGGTTCGCCGCGTCCCAAATATGATGTGGTGGGGCCGGTGTGCGAAACCAGCGATCTTTTCGCCGCCGACCGGGCGTTGCCGGAACTCAAATCGGGCGATCTTGTGGCAATCCTGTCCGCCGGCGCCTATGGCGCGGTGATGGCGGGTGACTACAATGCCCGTCCGCGCGCGCCGGAAGTCTTGGTCGCGGGCGAGCAATGGGGCATCGTACGCCCCAGAGAAAGCCATGCCGATCTTATCGCCAAAGACCGCATTCCCGACTGGCTGGCTGGCTGATCCTCTGGATCGCCGGGTTCTCCTGGCGCGCATCGTCCTTGGCATCGAGCGGCTGCTGCCGCGGCTGTGGCCGGCGGCAGGCTTTATCGGCTTCTATCTGGCGCTGGCATTGACCGGCATCTTTGCCTTCATTCCCTGGCCGCTGCAGGCGCTGCTGCTGGCCGCCACCATCACCGCCAGCGCCCTGTCGCTTTACGACGGGTTTGAGGATTTTGCCTGGCCGCGCCCGATCGACGGCGCGCGGCGGCTGGAGCGCGACAGCGGTTTGCCGCATCGCCCGGTGTCGGAACGCGACGATGTGCTGGTGGGCAGCGACCCGTTTGCGCAAAGCCTGTGGCAGCTGCACCGACAGCGCGGTTTCCCCAGCAAGTTTCGCTTGGCCCTGCCACGCGCCGATATTGCGCAGCGCGATCCGCAAGGATTGCGCTGGTATCTGCTGATCGCGCTGGCGGCCGGTCTGGTGATGGCGCGCGGCGATACCGGGGCGCGGCTGGCCGGCGCCTTTAACAGCGGCGGGGGCGCGGCCGCCAGTATCGACGCCTGGATCGATCCGCCGCCCTATACCGGAATGCCGCTGACCAGCTTGCGGGTCGGCGATGCCAATATCATCGCCGCGCCACAGGGCTCGGTGCTGAACTTGCGCGTGCATGGCGCGTCGCGCACCCCCGGCCTGACCGCGGGCACCAACGCCGCGCCGCGCTTTGCCGGCGAGGACGGGGAATATTCCAGCAATGTGATCCTGACCGCCGATGCACGGGTGCGGGTGCAGGTGGGCGGTCACGCCATCGGCAAATGGAACATTCTGGCAGCGCCGGATCGTCTGCCTACCGTCGCGCTGATGAGCACGCCCTCCCGCACCGAGCAACTGGCCACGCGGTTCTCCTTCCGGGGTGTCGACGATTACGGCATCGCCAGTGTCCGTGCGATTATGGTTCCGAAGGATCGCAAGAATGCGAAGCCGCTGGTGGCCGATCTGCCGCTGCCCAGCACGGCGGAAAAATCGGTGACACAGGAAAGTTTTGTCGATCTCACCAGCCATCCTTATGCTGGAATGATGGTGGACGCACATCTGGAAGCGCGCGACGCCATTGGCCAGAAAGGCGTCAGCCAGCCCGTCAGCTTCCGCTTGCCGGCGCGCGTCTTCACCGATCCTTTGGCCCGCGCCCTGATTGAGCAGCGTCAGAATCTGACTACGCTTGATGCCAATGGGCGGCGCACTGTTCTGATGACCCTCGATGCCCTGGCAATTGAGCCAGAACGTTTCTACGAAGGCCAGCACGATATCTACCTGGCCATGCGCAATGCCTTTTACGGCGTGCGCAATGCCAAGAGCGACGCCGATATCGAGCGGGTACAGCGGCTGTTGTGGGAAACCGCGCTGAAGCTGGAACGCGGCGGGCTGCTGTCGGCGGCTGAAGAGCTGCGCAAGCTGCAGCAAATGCTGACCGCCGCCATGGCGGCGGGTGCACCGCAGGAAGTGATCGACAAACTGTTCAAGCGCTACAATGAAGCGATGCAGCGCTATATGCAGGCGCTGGCCGCCAATCCGCCGCCCGGCCAGACGCCGACCTCGCCCGATGCCACGAAGCTGGGCCAGCAGGATCTGCAGACCCTGCTCGAGACCATCCAGAAAATGACGGAAGCCGGCGAGCGGCAGCAGGCGGCGCAACTTCTGGCGATGCTGCAATCCATGCTGGAAAATCTGCGGCTTACCCAGGGCGGCCAGGGCCAGGGTGAAGGTCAGAGCGCGCAGAACAATGAGCGGTTGCAGAAATTCGGCGAGCTGATGGGCAAGCAGCGCTCGCTGCAGGACAAAACCTTCCGCCAGCGCCAGGGCCAGGGCGATCCGAAAGACGGAGGTCCGCAAGGCCTGCAACGCCAGCAGCAGGCGCTGGAAAGGGAGTTGCAGGAATCGCTCAAGGGCATGGACGGGCCGGCGGCGCAGAAGCTGCGCGAAGCCGGCAAGGCGATGGGCGATGCCCAGGGTGCGCTCGGCCGCAAGGATCTGGACAATGCCGGCAGCGCCCAGAATGAAGCGCTGGAAGCCCTGCGCCAGGGCGCACAGCAACTGGCGCAGCAGCAACAGGCCGGCGAGAAGCAGGGCGGGCGCGATCCGCTGGGCCGCGGCACGGTGCCCTTCGGCGACTCGGGGGTGAAGATTCCCGGCGCCAGCGATCTGGCACGGTCCCGGGAGATTTTGCAGGAACTGCGCCGCCGCGCCGCCCAGATGAACCGCCCGCAGGCCGAGCGCGATTATCTGGATCGGCTGCTCAAGGCGTTCTGATTCGCAATCCGACCTTCCTCAACTCACCATGGGCGGGCCTGACCCGCCCATCCAGAAACACCGCGCGGAACTCGCCAGTTCTGGATGGCCGGCTCAAGGCCGGCCATGGAGAGAAATATTTCTCAGTCAAGTCAGCTAAACCTTGCCGATATAGGGCAGGCCGCGATACTTGCCCGCATCATCCATGCCATAGCCGATGACGAAATCATCGCCCACGGTGAAGCCGACATAATCGGCCTTCGCCACGGCGTCGCGGCGCTGCTTGTCCAGCATCACCGCCACCTGCACGCTGGCCGCCCCCGCCGCTTCGATCAGCGACACCGCCTTGGCGATCGTGCGTCCGGCATCCAGCACACCATCGATCACCAGCACATGGCGGCCCGCTATTTGCTCGGACGGGCCCGCCACCATCGAGATGGCGCTGGCCACCCGCTTGTCGCCATAGGAGCGCAGCCAGATCATTTCGACATCCAGCGGCACGCCTTCCCAGGCCAGGGCGCGCAAGAGATCGGCGGCAAAGACAAAGCCGCCGACCAGAACCGGCATGGCGATGTCGGGACGCAGCGGTGCGCTCGCGATGGTGCGGGCCATCATCCCGACCCGTTCCTGGATCTGCTGCGCGGAAAACAGGATCGCGGGCGGGTTCATGGCCCGTCTTTGGCGAAGCGCACTTCCAGATGCCGCGCCGCGGCGGGCGGGCTGGAAAGCCGGGTGGTGAACGGTATCGACTGGCCCGGCTTGAGCACCATGGCGCCTGGCTTGAAATTCCAGTGATAGAATTCGCGCTTGTCGGCGTCGCTGAGCGTGACGCGCACCGTCTGGGGCACCGGCAGTTCGCGCGATCCCGCATTGACGATCATCCCGTTTACCGCCAGCACGATCTGCCCGTCTTCATTTTCCCGCTGGTAGCGCACCTGGCGAAAATCGATGCCGCTGGCATTCACCGGCAGGCCCAGGCTGGAATAGACACCCGCCGATTGCGGCCAGATCACCGCGATATCCTGGCGATAGCGCACCGCCGACACCGCAATCAGCAGCACCACCACGATAAGCCCGACCCAGCCCGCCACCACCGCCAGCTTGGGCCCCAGCGGCCTGCGCGGCTCGGGCGCCGCCGATATGGGCGCATAGGCGCGGGTGGGCGACGGGTTCACCGGATAGGAATCGGCGGCAGGCGCCTCGACCGCGGCGCCATGGCTTTGCGCCTGGGGTTCGGGCGGCGCTGCGCTATCAGGGATGATCTCCTCGGGGGCTTCGGCGGCCTGATGCCAGCTATGGCCGCATTTGGCGCAGCGCACCGTACGCCCCGCCGCGGGGAATTTGGACCCGTCCACGGCATAGCGCGTGTCGCACGAAGGACAGGTGAGAATCATGTCCGGCCTGTTGAAAAACATGAAGAAAATAGGGGTCGGGGGCCATGACCGCAAGCGATGTCATGGGTAAGGTCCCCCCATGGTTCGTTTTGAAAATGTCGGGATGCGCTATGGCTCGGGGCCCGAAGTTCTGCGCGATGTCAACTTCTCGCTGGAACCGGGCTCTTTCACCTTCCTCACCGGCCTGTCGGGCGCGGGCAAGACCACGTTGCTCAAGCTGATCTATGTCGCCGAGCCGCCCAGCCGCGGGTTGATCACCCTGTTCGGCACCGAATTGGCCACCGCCCGGCGCCGCGACCTGCCGGCCATCCGCCGCCGCATCGGGGTGGTGTTTCAGGACTTCCGCCTGCTCGATCACCTGTCCGCCTTCGACAATGTCGCGCTGCCCCTCAGGCTGGCGGGCAAGAAGGTGAGCGATTTTACCCATGACGTGCGCGAACTTCTGTCCTGGGTGGGGCTGGGCGACCGCATGCAGGCACGGCCCGCCACTTTGTCGGGCGGTGAGCAGCAGCGCGTCGCCATCGCCCGCGCCGTGGTGGCGCGGCCCGATCTTCTGATCGCCGACGAGCCCACCGGAAATGTCGATCCCGAAATGGGCGCGCGGCTGATCCGCCTGATTGCCGAGCTCAACCGGCTGGGCACCACGGTGCTGATCGCCACCCATGACCGCGCCCTGATCGAAGCGACGCGGGCGCGCGAGATTCGGCTGATCGAAGGCCGGCTGGTGGAATTGCGGGCCAACACATGAGTGCCCTCCTATGAGCGAACGCACCACCTACATTCTTCCAAGGGACAAGGGCGCCGCGCCTTTGGATTTTGTCATCGCCGTGATGGCGTTCCTGGCGGCACTTGCCCTGGGCGCATCGCTGGTCGCCACCCGCGCCGCGCAAGGATGGCAGAGCGGACTCTCTGATCGCATCACCGTGCAGGTGATGCCGCCGGAAACAGGTGCCGATCCGGCCAGTGCCCTTGAAGCGGAAACCCGGGCGGTGCTGCGTGTGCTGAATGCCACGCCCGGTATCGCCCGCGCCAACCGCCTGTCGGATGCACAGCTCAATGCCCTGGTCGAACCCTGGATCGGCAAGGATGGCGTGGTGGCAGGCATTCCGCTGCCCCGGCTGGTCGATGCCGCGGTGACGCCGGGTGCCCAGGTCGATATCGCCAGGCTCACTGCCGATCTGGAGCGCGCCGCGCCACATGCCACGGTCGATGATCACCGGCGCTGGATCGCGCGGCTGCGCGGGCTGACCGATGCGGTGCGCTGGTCGGCTTACGGCATTTTGCTGCTGATCGCCGGCGCAACGGCCGCGGCGGTATCCTTCGCCACCCGCGCAGGGCTTGATGCGCATCACGAAATGGTTGCCTTGCTGCACCAGATGGGGGCGCTGCCCAGCTTTATCGCCCGCGCCGTGGAGTGGCATTATTTTCTCTCCGCTCTTTTTGCCGCGGCATTGGGCACCGCTTTCGCCGCATTGTTCTTCCTGGCCGCGGGCGGGCTGGAAATATTCGGCCTGGAAGCCGTCCCGTTCCTGCCGCCCTTGTCGCTGAAATGGACGGAAATTCCCTGGCTGGCGACGGTGCCCATCGTCACCTCGCTGATCGCCTGGGCCACGGCGCGTTTTTCCGTTTTGTCGGTGGTTAAAGCCATTTATTAGCCTGCTTGAGCGCGGCAAAGGCGGTTTGCTATCCTCAGGCGCAAGGAGCTTTGCTTTGCGCGTCTTCCTGGCTGTTATTGTTCTGACCTTGCTCGCCTATGCGATCGGCTTTGTGCTGTTCGTGAGCAATCTTCCGATCGCGCCCGCCGCCAGCCCCAAGGCCGATGGCATCGTGGTACTGACCGGCGGGGACGAGCGGCTGGAGACCGCTGTGTCCATGCTGGAAAGCGGCGTCGCGCAGCGGCTGCTGGTCAGCGGCACGGCGCTGTCCGTGACCAAGGAAACGGTGGGCAGGATTTCCGGCGGCGGTCCGCGGTTCGATTGCTGCGCCGATATCGGCTATGCCGCCGAAGACACCCATGGCAATGCCGAGGAAGCCGCACTCTGGGCGCGCGAGCACAAGTTCAACAGCCTGATCCTTGTCACCGGCCGCCATCACATGCCGCGCACCCTGAAGGAATTCTCGACCCGGATGCCCGACATCACTTTGATTCCCTATCCGGTGGAGCAGAGCGGCGTCGCACTGGGCCAGTGGTGGCAACGGCCGCGCACGGCGCAGTTCCTGCACCGGGAATATTTCAAATATCTCGCCAGCATGGTGACCACGCGGCTGGCGGGCGGATGACAGCCTTCCGCTCGTTGCTGTTCCTGGTGTGGTTCGCCGCCCTTTCCATCATCCTGTCACTGATCTTCTGGCCGGTGCTGCTGTTGCCGCGCGGCGCAACCATCTGGCTGTCACGTACATGGGCGCGCGCCACCTTTTGGGGCCTGAAGGTGTTTGCCGGAATCGGTTTTGAAGTTCGCGGCACGGCGCCGCGCGGCCCGGTTTTGGTCGCGTCAAAACATATGAGCATGTGGGATACGCTGGCGCTGTATCTGGTGCTGGACAGGCCCGGCATCGTGCTGAAACGCGAACTGCTGTTCGTGCCCTTCTTCGGCTGGTTTGTGTGGAAGGCGGCGGCGATTCCGATCGACCGCAGCGCGCGCGCCAGCGCGCTGCGCAAGATGAGCCAGGCGGCGAAACAGGTTTTGGATGAGGGGCGCTCGGTGCTGATCTTTCCAGAAGGCACGCGCAAGAAGCCCGGCGCACCGCCCGACTACAAGCCAGGCGTGGCGGGGCTTTACGGGATGCTGGAGGTACCTTGTGTGCCGGTGGCACTGAATTCCGGCGTCTACTGGACCAGCTTCCTCAAGCATCCGGGCGCCATCACCCTGGAATTTCTGGAGGTCATCCCGCCGGGCCTGAAGCGGGGCGAATTCATGACGCTGCTGCAAAGCCGTATCGAGACCGCCAGCGCTGCACTTTTACCCTGACATTTCAAACCTTTGCGCGTCTTGTGCGTTAGGCAACCATGCCTATCTATAGCTGTGGCGAACCCCCGCCTGATATGGTTGTTACAAGACCATGAGCGATATTTCCGCCAGCATCTGGGACCTGAAGTACCGGCTGAAATCGCCGGACGGCACCCCGCTGGACCGTGACGTGGCGGACAGCTGGGCGCGCGTCGCCCTCGCGCTGGCGCGGGCCGAACCTGCCGAGCAGCGCACCACCCGGGCGCAGGAATTCGCCCATGCGCTGGCGGGCCACAAGTTCCTCCCCGCCGGACGCATCCTGGCGGGCGCCGGCACGGGCCGCGCCGTGACGCTGTTCAACTGTTTTGTGATGGGCACCATCACCGATTCCATGGACGGGATTTTCAGCGCCTTGCGCGAAGCGGCCCTGACGCTGCAGCAGGGCGGCGGCATCGGTTATGACTTTTCCACGCTCAGGCCCAGGGGCGCGCTGGTGAAGGGCGTGGGCGCGGATGCCTCCGGTCCCGTCTCCTTCATGGAAGTGTGGGACGCGATGTGCCGCACCATCATGAGCGCCGGCAGCCGCCGCGGCGCCATGATGGCGACGCTGCGGGTGGATCATCCCGACATCGAGGATTTCATCACCGCCAAGCGCACACCGGGGCGGCTTTCCAATTTCAATCTCTCGGTGCTGGTGAGCGACGCCTTCATGGCGGCGGTCCGGGCCGATGCCGATTGGGATCTGACCTTCGCCGGCAGGACCTATCGCACGGTGAAGGCAAAAGCCCTGTGGGAGCGCATCATGCGCTCGACCTATGACTATGCCGAACCGGGCGTGATCTTCATCGACCGCATCAATGGCCAGAACAACCTGGCCTATTGCGAAAATATCGCCGCCACCAATCCCTGCGGCGAGCAGCCCCTGCCGCCCTATGGCGCCTGCCTGCTGGGTTCGATCAACCTGGCCAGGCTGGTGCGCCATGCGTTTGAAGACAATGCCGCGCTGGACATGGCCGAGCTGGAACGGCTGGTCGCCACCGCCGTCAGGATGATGGAAAATGCCATCGACGTGTCGCGCTTCCCGCTGCCGCAGCAGCAGGCCGAAGCCAAGGCCAAGCGCCGCATCGGTCTGGGCGTCACCGGACTTGCCGATGCCCTGATCTTCTGCCGGGTGCGCTATGGCTCGCCGGAAAGCATCGCCTTGATCCGAACCTGGCTGGCGGCCATCAGCCATGCCGCCTATCGCGCCAGCATGGAACTGGCGCGGGAGAAGGGCGCGTTCCCGCTGTTCGACGCGCGCCACTATCTCGCCCGCCCGCATATCGCCGCCCTGCCCGCCGATATCCGGGACGGAATTGCAAAGTTCGGTATCCGCAATGCGCTGCTCACCTCCATCGCACCGACCGGGACAATCTCGCTGTTCGCCGACAATGTCTCCAGCGGCATCGAGCCAGTCTTCGCCTTCAGCTACAAGCGCAAGGTGATCCAGCCCGACGGCAGCAAGCGCGAGGAAACCGTCAGCGACTATGCGGTGCGCGCCTTCCATGCCCGTTTTGGCGCCGATGCCGCTCTGCCGGCCTATTTCGTCACCGCCCAGACCCTGGCCCCGTCGGACCATCTGGCGGTACAGGCTGCCGCCCAGCCCTTTATCGACAGCGCCATTTCCAAGACCATCAATGTGCCGGCGTCGATTTCGTTCGACGAATTCGTCCATGTCTATCTCGAAGCCTATGACTCAGGCTGCAAGGGCTGCACCACCTACCGTCCCAATGACGTGACGGGCTCGGTGCTGTCGGTGGACGAACCCCAGCATGCCATCCCCGCCGAGGCGCTGATCGCGCGCGATACAGCCGAGCCGGAACTGCCGCTGCCCTTACCCGAACCCAGGGGGCCCGAACCGCGCGGTGGCGTTGTTTACATGACCAGGCCGCTGGACCGGCCGGAGGAATTGCTGGGCCGTACCTACAAGATCAAATGGCTGGACAGCGATCACGCCTTCTACATCACCATCAACGACATCGAGAAAGATGGGCGGCGGCGGCCCTTCGAGATCTTCATCAACTCCAAAAATATGGAGGCCTATGCCTGGGCGCTGGCGCTCACCCGCATGATCTCGGCGGTGTTCCGGCGCGGCGGCGATGTTTCCTTTGTGGTGGACGAGTTGAAAGCCATCTTCGATCCGCGCGGCGGTCAGTGGATGAACGGACGCTATGTGCCTTCGCTGCTGGCGGCGATCGGTGAAGTGATCGAACGCCATCTGGTCGAGATCGGATTCCTGGGCCAGCGCGGGCCCTCCATCCTGCCCGATGCCCAGATCCCGGTGGAGGGCGCCCGCGCCCGGTTCTGCCCGCGCTGCGGCGATGCCAGCTTCGTCAAGCTGGAGGGATGCGATTCCTGTTTGTCTTGCGGCTACTCAAAGTGTAGCTAACGGATACGATGCAATATTCCAGCCGCTTCTGGTTATACGCGCCCTTCCTGGTGGTTCTGATTCTCGCCGCCTGGGTGATCTTTCATTGGTGGCAGGCGGCCAGCGCCTTCGAGAAAAAGCTGGCCGAGATCAAGGGCCAGCCGGTGGTGCCCGGCATTACCCTGGACTGGAAGGCTGTGACGGTGGGCGGCTTCCCGTTCCGGGTGGACGCCAACTTCACCAACTTCCAGATCAAGGGCGAAGCCGCCTATGGACCTTTTTCCTGGTCGACGGAAAAATTCGCCCTGCATGCCCTGACCTATGGCCGCAGCAAGACCGTGTATGAAGCGGCGGGCCGCCAGAGCCTTTCCTGGACAGGCGCGGGCGGCGCCGGCCATGCCATCCAGTTCGAAGCGGGCAGCATCCATGGCAGCAGCATCACCAGCACGAACGGCCTGATGCGTTTCGACCTTGATCTGGTCAATGCCGGGAACCCGCAATACACCGCCCGGCGCTTCCAGTTCCATCTGCAGCGTGATGGGAACAATCTCAATCTGATGGTGCGCGCCGATGACGTGACCGGCTTCGGCAAGCCGCGCAAGCTGGTCCAGGCCTATGCCAGCCTGGACAAGGCCGATGTCGTAGCACCCTTCTTGCGCGGTGAGATCCCCTGGACCATGGCGATGGGCCTGTGGCGCGGCCTTGGCGGCAAGGAAACGCTGTCGCAGACCGTCGAGCCAGAACTGGCTACCGAAGCACTCTCACCCTTGTATTAGGGCTTTTTCTGGTCGCGGCCGAAATTGGGCGCGGCGCTTTCCTGGCCGATCTCGATGATCGCCTTGCGAATGGCGCGGGTGCGGCTGAAGGTGTTGAAAAGAAGCTCGCCATTGCCTTCGCGGATCGCGCGCTGCAACTGGCTGAGGTCCTCGTTGAAACGGCCCAGCACTTCCAGAACCGCCTCGCGATTGTTGAGGAAGACGTCGCGCCACATGGTGGGATCGCTGGCGGCGATGCGGGTGAAATCGCGAAAGCCGCTGGCGGAATATTTGATCACTTCGCCTTCGGTCACCGCTTCCAGGTCATGGGCGGTGCCGACGATATTGTAGGCGATCAGGTGCGGCAGGTGCGAGGTGATGGCCAGCACCAAGTCATGATGCCCCGCTTCCATCTCATCCACCTGGCTGCCCAGACATTCCCAGAAGCCGCGCAGCCGCGCCACCGCGCCCGAATCCGCGCCTGGCAGCGGTGTCAGGATCGTCCAGCGGCCGTCGAACAGGCTGGCGAAGCCCGCCTCGGGACCGGAAAATTCGGTGCCGGCGATGGGATGGGCCGGAATGAAGTGCACACCCGGCGGGACGAACGGTCCGACATCGTGGATCACCGCGCTCTTGACCGAGCCGACATCCGACAGGATGGCGCCCTTGTCCAGATGCGGCGCGATGGCGGCGGCGACGCTTTTGTAGGCGCCCACAGGGGTGCAGAGGATCACCAGCCTGGCGCCTTTTACCGCCGCCGCAATGTCATCGGCCACCGTGTCACAAAATCCGATCTCCGCGGCACGGGCGCGCACATCGGCGCTGATATCAAAACCGGCGATCTCTTTCGCCAGCTTGCCGCGCCGCGTCGCGTGGGCGATGGACGAGCCGATCAGGCCCAATCCGATAATGGCGATCTTGCTGAAAGCTTCCATCTTACGTCGCCATGAATTGCTGAAGCAGCGACACTGCCAGCCGGTTCTCGTCCTCGCTGCCCACCGTCATGCGCAGACAGTCCGGCAAGCCATAGCTGGCCACCCCGCGCAGAATAACGCCATTCTTGCTGAGGAAAGCGTCGGCAGCCGCCGCGCTTTTGGCCCCTTGCGGAAAATGGATCAGCACGAAATTCGCCACGCTGTCATCGACCCGAAGGCCGGTCTTGCGGATTTCCGCCGTAATCCAGAGCAGCCACGTGTTGTTGTGCTCCACGCTTTTCCAGAAATGCGCGCGGTCGCGCACGGCGGCAGCCCCCGCCAGCTGCTGCAGCAGGGCGGTGTTGAACGGTCCGCGGATGCGGTTGATCACGTCGCATATGGCGGCGGAGGCATACATCCAGCCGATGCGCAGGCCGGCAAGCCCGTACAGTTTCGAAAAGGTGCGGGTCATCACCACATTGTCGAACCTGTTCACCAGTTCGATGCCGGACTCATAATCCTTGGCGGTGACATATTCGCTGTAGGCCGCATCGATCACCAACAGCACGCTTTTGGGCAGGCCAGCATGGAGCTTGGCCATCTCGTCCCGCGTCAGGTACGACCCCGTCGGATTGTTGGGATTGGCGATGTAGAGCATGCGGGTCTTGCCAGTCACCGCCGCCAGCATGGCGTCGACATCGACCTTCAGGCCCGTATTGCTGTTCTTCTCCGGCACCACGACCGGACGGGCGCTGTTGGCGAGCGTCGCGATCTTGTAGACGAGGAAAGCGTGCTGGCTGAATACCACCTCGTCCCCGGGCTGCAGATAGGCGTTGGCCAGCATGGTGAGCAACGCGTCCGAGCCATCGCCCGAGGTGACGATGCGCGCCGGGTCCAGCTTGTAGACCTCGCCGATGGCTTCGCGCAGGACCAAAGCGGAGCCTTCGGGATACAGCGCGACACTGGCCTTGGCCTGGTCCAGCGCCGCCAGCGCGGCGGGCGACGGGCCCAGCGGCGACTCGTTGGACGACAGCTTGACCACCTTGGCGACGCCGGGCACGGCAGCCCGCCCGCCGACATAGGGCGAGATGTCCAGAATGCCGGGCTTGGGCGTCGGGTTCATCGTGCAAAAAAAGGCTCAAAAGGGCGTTAGGCCAAAGCCGGACCGCCCCATCAAAAAGGGCCGTATTGATAGTGCCGGGCGGTCCCAAAAGCAAAGCAGGGCTGGCATTCGTTGACTGGTTGGCCCCCGTCCCTTACCTACCGTTTCCCCAGTTGGATGAGGCGATGACCGAGGCTCCCCGCTTTCTGCGTCCGGTGAAGGCCCCCGCGGCCAATGTCGGCAAGGCGGTCACCTTCGACGCGCCCTTGCCGCTGGATTGCGGCCGCAGCCTCGTGCCCTTCACCATCGCCTATATGACCTATGGCACGCTGAACGCCGAAAAGAGCAATGCGGTCCTGATCTGCCATGCCCTGACCGGCGACCAGTTCGTGGCATCGGATCATCCCATCACCGGCAAGCCAGGCTGGTGGACCACCATGGTCGGTCCCGGCAAACCGATTGACACCGACCGCTTCTTCGTGATCTGCGCCAATGTCATTGGCGGCTGCATGGGTTCGACCGGCCCGGCGGAAACCGATCCGGCCACCGGCCAGCCTTTCGGGCTGAATTTCCCGCTGGTCACCATCCGCGACATGGTGCGGGCGCAGAAGCGCCTGGTCGATCATCTGGGAATCGAAAAACTGCTGGCGGTGGTCGGCGGCTCGATGGGCGGAATGCAGGCGCTGCAATGGGCGGCGTCCTATCCCGAAAGCCTGCGCGCCGTGGTGCCGATTGCCTGCGCCGCGCGCCACTCGGCGCAGAACATCGCTTTCCACGAAGTCGGGCGCCAGGCGATCATGGCCGATCCCGACTGGAAGGGCGGCGAGTATCAACTGCACGGCACCCGCCCCGCCAAGGGGCTGGCGGTGGCGCGCATGGCGGCGCACATCACCTATGTTTCGGAGATGGCGTTGCAGAACAAGTTCGGCCGCAACCTGCAGAACCGCGACGCCAAATCGTTCCAGTTCACGCCCGACTTCCAGATCGAATCCTATCTGCATCATCAGGGCGCCAGCTTTGTCGACCGCTTCGATGCCAATTCCTATCTCTACATCACCCGCGCCATGGATTATTTCGACCTGGCCGAGGAGCATGGCGGCCTCTTGTCGGAAGTTTTCCGCATCAATGCCGCGCGCTTCTGCATTGTGTCTTTTTCCAGCGACTGGCTGTTCCCGCCGTTTGAGAACAAGCGCATTGCCCATGCCCTCAACGCCGTGGCGGCGCAGGTGAGCTTTGTCGAAATCAGCAGCGACAAGGGCCATGACGCCTTCCTGCTGGACGAGCCCGAAATGTTCGCCACCGTCAGAGGGTTTCTCAATCACGCGGCGAGCGATTTGATATGAGCGCTTCCGGTCTGCGTCCCGATCTTGCCGCCATTGCCGACATGATCCGTCCCGGCAGCCGGGTGCTGGATGTCGGCTGCGGCGACGGCGCGCTTTTGGAGCATCTGGTGCGCACCAAGAATGTCGACGGCCGCGGCATCGAGATTTCCCAGGCCAATGTGAATGCCTGCGTGGCGCGCGGCCTGGCCGTGGTGCAGGGCGACGCCGACAGCGATCTGGTCGATTATCCCGCCCAGGTGTTCGATGCGGTGATCCTGTCTCAGACCA
Source organism: Pseudomonadota bacterium (assembly GCA_041178445.1). Taxonomy (GTDB): domain Bacteria; phylum Pseudomonadota; class Alphaproteobacteria; order Micropepsales; family Micropepsaceae; genus Rhizomicrobium. Next base: position 59,093 of record JBEGVG010000126.1, read on the forward strand.
TCCAGGCGACGGAAAAGCCCCGCGCGGTTCTGAACCATTTGCTGCGCATCGGCCGGCGCACCGCCGTCTCGCTGCCCAATTTCGGCTATTGGAAAGTGCGGCTGTCGCTGTTGACGGGCGGGCGGATGCCGCGCACCTCGGCGCTGGATTATTCCTGGTCGGAAACGCCCAACATCCATCTGTGCACCCTGGCCGATTTCGTCGATCTGACCCGCGAATGCGGCGCCTCGATCGTCGAGGCCCATGCGCTCAATCCCCATGGCCGAACCGCGCGGATCAACCCTGCGCGGCTGACCGACAATTACATGGGCCCCAACTTGTTCGCCCAGGGCGCTATTTTTCTTCTGAAGAAAAGCTGAAATCGGAAGCCGCTTTCAATTCTGCCTTGGCGGTCTGGGCCAACCCGCCCAGCGTGGCGGCGGCGTAAAGCGACTTGGTCGCCTCCACCACATGTACCCCGCCGAGGCCGGGAAACAGCCGCGCACCCACGCGCTCCCAGCCCGCGCCGCTGCGGGTGATGGTGGCGAAAGGCGGGGCATACAGCGCGCGCTCCCAGCGCGAGGGGTGGAACAGCGCGCCCTTGAGGATTCCGTCCAGTTCCATTTTCGAGAAGGGTCGGCCACAGCCAAAGGGCGAGCTGTCCACCTGCGCCCACAGGCTGGCGCGGTTGGGCGCGATCAAAAGAATGCGCCCTTCGGGCGCCAGCACCCGCCAGAGTTGGCGCAGCAATGGCCGCAGCCTCTCCGCGCCCTCCAATCCATGCACAATCAGGATGCGGTCGAAAAACACATCGGGAAACGGCAGGCAATCTTCTTCGCACAGCACGGCGGCATTCTTGCCGTGTGGCCAGCTGATGACGCCCAGATGCGAGGGCATGGCGGCGATGGCACGCTCGGCATCGGGGTACGCAGCCAGATAGGGAACCGCAAAGCCGTAACCCAGCATCCGGCGGCCCCGCATCTCGGGCCAGAAATTCTGGATCCGGCGCAAGATCGCGCGCCGCGCCAGCTGGCCCAGACGGGCTTGGTAGAAATCGGTCAGTTCGCGCACATCCTGCGGCATGGCGCGATTAAACCCTTTCCCGGCGGTTGTTCATAGACACGTCTCTGCTAGTCTTCGCGCGCCCAAGGAGACGCCATGCCTTCCGATCCGATTGAAATCGAAATTGTCCCCTGCCTGTCCGACAATTACGCCTATCTGGTGAAGACCGGCGATGTGTGCGCGGTAGTGGACCCGTCGGAGCCCGAGCCGGTACGGGCGGCGCTGGCGCGGCGCGGCTGGAAGCTGACCCATATTCTCAACACCCATCATCACCTGGACCACACCGGCGGCAATCTGGCGCTGAAAGCGGAAACCGGCGCGGTGGTGGTCGGGCCGGGCAAGGACGCGGCCCGCATTCCCGGCATCGACAGCGGCGTGGAAGAAGGTTCGGACTTGGAATTGGGCGGCCACAGGGTGCAGGTGCTGGAAGTGCCGGCCCATACCCGGGGCGCCATCACCTTTGTGATCGACGGCCATGCCTTTACCGGCGACACGCTGTTCACCCTGGGCTGCGGACGATTGTTCGAAGGCGATGCGGCGATGATGTGGCAGAGCCTGTCCAAGCTGATGAAACTGCCGGACGACACCAGGATCTGGTGCGGCCACGAATATACCCAGAGCAATGGCCGTTTCGCGCTTACGCTCGAACCCGGCAACCAAGCGCTGAAGGCGCGCATGGATGAAGTGAACGCCCTGCGCGCAGCGGGGAAACCGACAGTGCCTGCGACGCTGGGGCTGGAAAAACAGACCAACCCGTTCCTCAGGCCGGACTCGGCGGAAATCCGCAAAAGCCTGGGCATGGAGCAGGAGGATACCGTTACGGTGTTCGGCAAAATCCGCGAACGGAAGAACTCTTTCTAATGGTCGCGCCGCGAGGCCCTTCGGGTTCGCGGTCGCTCCGGTTCTAGTCTTTTTCGCTGTCGTCGCTGTCGAAGGGCGAGGTCACGACATCGCCGGCGACACTGGCGGTGGTGCTGACGGCGCTGGCGCCGACGCTGACCACGGCGCTGGTGGCATCATAGACCATGCAACCCGACAACAGGACGGCCAGCACGGCAAACACCGCGGCGGTGACCGGAACGGGAATTTCGGAATCCATGACGTGCCCCACTTGCCTTGCTATTTGACGCCAGCTTAGCGTCCAAGACTCAAATAAACCCTAACGGGGAAACCATGTCCGACGCGCTTTTCGTGACCAGACTGCACCGGGGCCGTATCAGCGTGGCACAGGACCTGGAAAAAACCTGTCTGGGAATCGCCGCCGAGGACCGCGCGGGCCAGCGCTGGGCCAGGGAGCACGGCTATGGCGGTTACACCTCCTATGCCTCGCTAAACGACCTCACCACCCGGGCCTGCATCTTTGCCGAACTGGAACGCGCCATCGCCAAGCAGGTCGGCGCCTTCGCCCGCGAGCTGCAATTCGACCTGGGCGGCAGGAAGCTCAGCCTCGACAGTATCTGGATCAATGTGATGGAAAAGGGCGCCATCCATGCCCCGCACATCCACCCCCATTCGGTGATCAGCGGCACTTATTATGTGACGGTGCCGCCCAAATCCGGCGCCATCCGCTTCGAAGACCCGCGCCTTGCCATGCTGATGGCCGCGCCGCCCAAAAAGAATAACGCCCGGCCCGAGAATCGCAGCTTTGTCGATGTGACGCCCAAGACGGGCATGCTGCTGTTATGGGAAAGCTGGCTGCGCCATGGCGTTCAGCCCAATGCGGCGCGTGGCCCGCGCGTTTCGGTCAGCTTCAATTATTCCTGACGGGACGGCGCCACTGGATCGAGCCGGGCTGCGCGCCGTCGATGGTGTTGCCGCCTTCCCAAGTCTTGCAGGACTTGTCGATGGAGGAGCGGCCGCCGCTCATGTCGTTGGTCCGGCGTTCAGCGCGGGCCCGCGCCCGTTCCTCGCTCGACATGCGCACCGTTTCGGCGCCGGGACAGCCCTTGGCGTAACCGCCCTGCCCTTGCGCCTGTACCGCGCAAAAGGGTGTGGCCAGAACCAGAAATCCAAATGCAGTCATGATCAATCAGCGCATGTTGTCCTCGTCGCGAAAGCAAGAAATCCTAGGTCGGCCGCCAAAACCTGTCGAGGTGGGCCGAAGCCCACCATCGCCCTGGCGGCGCGGCGCCCATTACCATACCCCCCGATATTCTGGCGGGCCATTTTGTCGCTATAATCCCCATTTTACCGGAGGGCGTGATGGAACTCTTCACCGGCACGATTGAACTCCAGATGCTGTGCTGGAGCGTGGCTCTGGGACTGGCACAGCTTCTGATAGCCGCCGCGCTGTCCACGCGGGACAAGGGTGTCGCCCACAACCTGTCGCCGCGTGACAGCGAGGGCGCGCCGGTGTCGGTGCTGACCGGGCGCTTCCAGCGCGCCTTCGCCAATTTCCGCGAGACCTTCGTCTTCTTTGCTGTCGCCGTGGTGCTGGTCACCATCCTGAACAAGGAAAGCGAACTCAGCGCCTGGGGGGCGCATCTGTATTTCTGGGCGCGCCTTCTTTATGTGCCGGTCTATGCCGCCGGCATTCCGGTGTTGCGCAGCGCGATCTGGACGGTGTCGCTGCTGGGCATTGTGCTGATCTTGCTGTCGCTGCGCGCCTAGCCGCTTCGCGCGAAACGGGCGCCTAGCTCTGCCGCCGCTTGATGATGGCGGCCAGCTTGTCGGGCAGCTTGGAGACGAAATGCTCCCGGTCCCAGGCCAGCTTGGCTTCGCTGAGGATTTTCTCCCGCGCTTCGGGCGGCAGATGCGGCCAGGCCGCCATCACGCCCGAACCCAGACGGCGCACCAGGCACTCGTCCTCCGCCGGATATTTGAAAACCTTGTCTTCGCCAAGCGCCATGTTCTGGCCCTTCCTGTTTGAATGAACGATTCACCGGACGAAGCGGGGAACTTCGCGCATCGGCACCTGCGTGGGGAGTAACCTCAACCCGTTCAAAAGCTTAGAACAGGTCGAGCGCCGAGTGGAATAGAAATCGCGCGGGAACTTTGCGCGCAAGAGGCCTTAGCGGCCGCCCTTCTTTTTCTGGGCCTTGCGGGCGGCATAGCGCGCGTCGCGCTTGGCCTTCTGCTCAAGCTCCAGCGCTTCCATGGCGGCGATGCGTTCGGCATGCTCGCGCTCGGCCTGCGCCTTGGCGTCTATCTCGGCCTGCTTGCGGCGTTCTTCTTCTTCCTTGCGGCGCTTTTCGGCCTCAATGGCGGCCAGGCGCTTTTCCTCGGCGCGCTTGGCGGCGCGTTCCTCGCGCGCGGCGGCGATCTTCTTGCGTTCCTCGGTCTTGGATTCGAAATTCACCTTGGCGGCTTCCGCCCGGGCCTTGGCCTTGGCCAGCATTTCGGCGCGCGCCTTGGCGGCCGTATCCATGCGATCGTTAAACTTGGTCTCTTTAAAGCCGGCCATACGTTACGGTTTCTCTCAGGTTTCCAGGATACGAAGATTGGGCGCCATCGGGCGATTGGCGCTGTCCACCAGCACGATACGCGGCTGCCAGCTCTTGGCCTCCGACTCTTCCATGCGGGCATAGGCGATGATGATCACCAGATCGCCCTTCTGGGCGAGGCGGGCAGCGGCGCCGTTGATGCCGATCACGCCCGAGCCGGCGGGCGCGGGGATGGCATAGGTGGTAAAGCGGTTGCCATTGTTGATGTTCAGCACATCGACCTGCTCGTGGGGCAGGATGCCGGCGCGTTCCAGGAGCGCGCTGTCCACGCTGATGGAGCCTTCATAATGAAGGTCGCACTGGGTCACCGTGGCGCGGTGAATCTTGCCTTTGAGCAGCGTGAGTTGCATCAGTTGTCCAGGAACGACCTGAGCTTGCGCGACCGAGACGGGTGCTTGAGCTTGCGCAGCGCCTTGGCTTCGATCTGGCGGATACGCTCGCGGGTCACGCTGAACTGCTGGCCGACTTCTTCCAGCGTGTGATCGGTGTTCATGCCGATGCCAAAGCGCATGCGCAGCACGCGTTCCTCGCGCGGCGTCAGGGTCGCCAGCACGCGGGTGGTGGTTTCGCGCAAGTTTGCCTGGATGGCGGCATCGATCGGCAGGACCACATTGGGGTCCTGTATGAAGTCGCCCAGATGGCTGTCTTCCTCGTCGCCGATCGGGGTCTCGAGGCTGATCGGCTCCTTGGCGATCTTCAGGACCTTGCGCACCTTTTCCAGCGGCATGGCCAGACGTTCGGCCAGTTCTTCCGGGGTCGGTTCGCGGCCGATTTCGTGCAGCATCTGGCGGCTGGTGCGCACCAGCTTGTTGATGGTCTCGATCATGTGCACCGGGATACGGATGGTGCGCGCCTGATCGGCGATGGAGCGGGTGATGGCCTGGCGAATCCACCAGGTCGCATAGGTACTGAACTTGTAGCCGCGGCGGTATTCGAATTTGTCGACCGCCTTCATCAAACCGATATTGCCTTCCTGGATCAGGTCCAGGAACTGCAGGCCGCGGTTGGTGTATTTCTTGGCGATGGAGATGACCAGGCGCAGATTGGCCTCGATCATTTCCTTCTTGGCGACGCCGGATTCGCGCTCGCCCTTCTGCACGGTCTGGACGTTGCCGCGGAATTCCGACACCGACTGGCGGGTTTCCGAAGCCATGGCCTGGATGTCGTCGCGCAGGGCCTTGATCTTGTCGCGTTCGTCGGTGACGAAATCGTGCCAGCCCAGGCCGGACAGGCGACCGACGCGGCGGGTCCAGTTGGGGTCGAGCTCGTTGCCGAAATACTGTTTGAGGAATTCGGAGCGCTCCACGCCATGGCTTTCGGCCAAACGCAGCAGCTTGCCTTCCAGGCCCACCAACCGCTTGTTGATGCCGTACATCTGGTCGACAAGCGCTTCGATACGGTTGTTGTTGAGCTTAAGCGACTTGACCAGATCCATGGTCTCGTTGCGCAGCTTCTTGAAGCGGCGTTCCTGGCCGGTGGAAAGCTCGTCGCTGGCCAGCGCGGCTTCGACCGACGCGTCCTGCAGCTTGCCCAGCTTCTTGTAGAGATTGGCGATGGCGTCCAGCGAGGCCAGCACCTGCGGCTTCAGCGCGGCTTCCATGGCCGACAAGGGCAGATTGCCTTCATCGTCGAAATCGTCGCCGTCATCGGCGGCCGGGGTCTCGCCACCCTCGCCGCCTTCGCCTTCGGCCTTCGGTTCGGCCGGCTTGGGCGCGGGCGCCGGCTTGGGCGGTTCCGGCTTCTTGAACTCGGGAGCCGGCGCGGCGCCATTTGCCTGGTTGAGCGGCTGGCCATCGGGACCGACCGGAGGGGGCACATTGGCGGGCTGGCCATCGGGACCGGCGCCATACATGGCTTCCAGGTCGATGATGTCGCGTAAGAGAACTTTGCCTTCGTTGAGTTCGTCGCGCCACACGGTGAGCGCTTCAAAGGTCAGCGGGCTTTCGCACAAAGCGCCGATCATCAGTTCGCGCCCGGCCTCGATGCGCTTGGCGATGGCGATTTCGCCTTCGCGGCTGAGCAGCTCGACGCTGCCCATTTCGCGCAGATACATGCGCACCGGATCGTCGGTACGGTCATATTGTTCGCCGGCCTTGGCGGTGGTGGCCAGCGCCTTGCTGCCCTCGGCGGCGACGACGGCACCGCCCTCCTCGCCTTCCTCGGCCTCTTCGCTTTCGATGACGTTGATGCCCATTTCGTTGAGCATCGCCATCGTGTCTTCGATCTGCTCGGACGAGGTCTTGTCCGACGGCAGCACCTTGTTCAGTTCGTCATAAGTGACATAGCCGCGGGTTTTCGCCTTGGCGATCATCTTGCGGACGCCGACATCCGACATGTCGAGCAGCGGGGAGTCCGCATCACCCGGCGCTTCATTCTCGCCCGGCTTCTTGGGCGCGATCTTGCTGGACTTGGTGGGCGACATGACGGCCTGCGCCGCCTTGGGATCAACCTTGCCCTTGGCCTTGGCCAGCTTGGCTTCTTCCTTGGCCTTGGCCGCGATCTGCGCCTTGGTCAGCTTCTCGATCTTTTCGGCCTTCTTGGGCGCCAGCTTGATGGCGGCTGCCTTGGATTTGGAATCGGACTTGGCAGCCTTTGCCGGCTTGGCAGCGGCCTTTGGGGGTTTGGCGGATTTTTTCGCGGGCGATGCCTTGGAGGCCGCGGCTTTCGCTGCCGGCTTTTTCAGGGGCTTTGCCGGTTTCTTAGAAGAGGCTTTCGTCACGCTTGAACTACCCTAAATGTTGCCGCGCCCATCGTTCGGCCGGTCTGAAAGAGCCTTGCGGCGTTCCAGCAGGCGCCGCGCATCGGTCGGGCGCCCCGCCAGCTCGCGCAAATCCGAGACGGCACGCTGGAAACTGGCAAGAGGGTCTAGGGCCGGATGGCCCGCAAAACGCACGAGCAGTTCGGCCATTCCCTTACGCGTGAAATGGGCTTGAACCCCAGCTTTTTCAAGGCTGGAGCCGGAGGCGGCGAGGTTTAGAAGTTCGTGGCGCAGCCTGTCAAGCGAAGGGTCCTGGAGGTCCAAAACAGCCAGAGATTCAGCCTCCGCGAGTGCGATTTCTGGAGATTCAACCAGAAGACGTCCAAGTTCCGTCTCTTTGGCCGCCCGGACCCCCGCCTGGCCGGAGCGGACCAGGGCGCTGGACTGGACGCTGGAGGAGACGGCCTCCGGGGAACCCGGCAGGGGGCGGGGCTTGAAGTCGCCCCGGAACTTGCCGCCAGGGCGGAAGGGGGCGCGGGCGGGCGCACGATCGCCCCTTGGTTGGGGCGATCGTTTCTTGAAATTCTCGAACACCAGCTGGTCGAAGCCGCGGCGGTAATAGTCGGCCACCTTGGAGTCGGTAATCCGGTCCACGATCTCCTTGAGGTTGTGCTCCAGCCCGGCGCGGCGTTCGGGGGTGGAGAGGTCCTTGCCCTCGGTTTCGGTCCGCCACAAAAGCTGCGATAGCGGCAGCGCGGTTTCCAGCTGCACCGACATGGCGCCGGCGCCGTTATGGGCGATGAAACTGTCCGGGTCTTCGCCATCGGGCAGGAAGACGAAACGCAAACTGTAGCCGGCCTTCAGATGCGGCAGCGCCAGATGGGCGGCCCGGTGCGCCGCTTTCAATCCGGCGGCGTCACCGTCGAATGCCAGGATCGGTTCGGGCGCGGTGCGCCAGAGCAGGTGCAACTGGTCTTCGGTCATCGCGGTGCCCAGCGGCGCCACGGCATGGGTGAAGCCTGCGCGCGCCAGGGCGATCACATCCATATAGCCTTCGGCCACGATAATGGTGCCGGCCTTGATGGCGGCGGCGCGGGCGCCTGCGAAATTGTAGAGCTGCAAACCCTTGGAAAATAGCGAGGTTTCGCCGCTATTGATGTATTTGGGCTTGGCATCGGCTTCCAGCGCGCGCGCGCCGAACGCCACGATGCGCCCGCGCCCATCGCCGATGGGAAACATCAGCCGATTGTAGAAGAAGTCCCGCATGGGGCGGCCGTCTTCGGCGGGGCGCGCCAGGCCTGCGGCGATGATATCGTCCTGGGTGACGTTCTGCGCGGTCAGATGGTTGATCAGCGCATTGTTGCCGCCCGGCGAATAACCCAGACGGAACTGCTTGGCCGCCGCGCTGTCCAGCCCGCGCCCTTTGAGATAGTCGCGCGCCTCGCGGCCTGCCGGTTCGTACAATTGCGCTTCGTAGAATTTCGCCGCCAGCTCGACCACGTCATAGAGCGACTTCTTTTTCTGCTCGCGCTCTTCGTCTTCGGGCGACCATTTGGGCAGTTCGACGCCCACTTCCGCCGCCAGCTTCTCGACGGCTTCGGGAAAAGACAGGCCTTCGGTTTCGGTCAGCCATTTGAAGGCATCGCCGCCCTTGCCGCAGCCGAAACATTTGTAGAGCCGGCGCTCATTCTCGACCTTGAAGCTGGGAGACTTTTCGGCATGGAACGGACAGCAGCCCCACATCACCCGGCCCTTGCGGACCAGCTTGACGCGCCGGCCCACCAGCGCGACCAGATCGGTCCGCCGCCGGATTTCCTCCAGCAATCCTTCGCCATAGCGCATGGGCCCAGTTTAGGCACAAAAGCGCGAGTTTGCGCGGGTCAAACGCCAGTTCCGGCGCCCGTCAGCCCCGCAGCCTGTGCATTTTTCAGAAAACGGCGATATTTTTTGCCCCGAAGAGCGAGTCGGGGGCCGGGCATGACCTATCAGTTACCCTTTGAGTCCAAGGATGACCCCCGCTGGAGACTGCTGGACGCGGCACGCGACCGGCTGGCAGGGACCACCAGCCAGGACCAGGTTATCGAGGTGGTGCGGTCCGCGGCGCGCAATGTGATTTCCGCCGACGGCGTCACCTTCGTGCTGCGCGACGGCAGCCATTGTCATTATGTCGAGGAAGACGCCATCGGCCCGTTATGGAAGGGGCAGAAGTTCCCGATGACCAGCTGCATTTCGGGCTGGGCTATGATGAACAGGCAGACCGCTGTGGTTCCTGACATTTTCGCCGACTAACGCATTCCCCACGAAGTCTACCGCAAGACCTTTGTGCGCAGCCTGGTGATGGCGCCGGTTGGCCTGGATACGCCGGTGGCGGCGATCGGCGCCTATTGGCGCGACAAGCCGGTGATCAGCCCGCGGGAAATGGCGGCGGTAGAGACCTTGGTGGCCATGGTGGGCGAAGCGATGCAACGCACGCGGGCTGCCGCCTGAGATTTTTCCATGGTCATTTTCGAGCCTTCTGAATCTGTCCGCCGGGCCCTGCTGAATGACGCACGCGAGCGGCTGGCAATTGCACACGACCAGGCCGCAGTGATCGAAGCGGTACGCGCCACCGCGCGCGGCATCTGCCAGAGCGACGGCATTACCTTCATCCTGCGCGATGGCGAGCTTTGCTATTATGTCGAGGAAGACGCCATCGCCCCTTTGTGGAAGGGCAGGACGTTTCCCATTCATGCCTGCATCTCTGGCTGGGCGATGCTGAATGCCCAGACCGCGATGATCGAGGATGTCTTCCAGGACCCGCGCATTCCCTACGATGCTTACCTTCCGACCTTCGTCAAAAGCCTGATCATGACGCCGCTCGGGGATGGGAATGTCGCCGCGATGGGCGCCTACTGGAAAGACAGGCGCCGCTTCAGCGATCTGGAGATCATGACGGTCAAGACCTACAGCGCCGCGGTCGGCCGGGCCCTGTCGGATATTCTGAAGCGCTAGAGCTTTTTCATAAAGTGAAAACTGACGATGGGCATGCCCATCCGGAAATAGAATTTGTGCGCCCCGGTGCGGTGGGTGCTGGAATCCAGCCGCACGCATTCGCATTTCTCGTCACGGGCAAGCTATTCGATCCAGCCTAGAAGCGTTTCGCCATGGCCTTTTGAGCGCCGGTCTTCACGCGTTATCAGGTCATCGACATAGAGGGTCTTGCCGGTGGCCATGCAGTCCATGATGCGAAAGCCGGATACCGCGACCACCTCGCCGCCCTCTTCCAGATAGGCCAACCGCCATTTTTCTTCCGCCTGCTGGCGTTTGGCGCGGAGCAGAAACTCGTCTTCACCGATGGCGGGACGCAGCTGCTGCATCACCCCAGCACAGCGGCGGATGTCGGCATCGCTGACGGCGAGCTTGACGCTCACTTCCCCGAAAGCGCGTCTTTGGTGGTGGCGGAGGCTTTCGAGAAATCCATCTGGCCGGCGAAGCGTTCTTTCAGCACCGCCATCACCTTGCCCATGTCCTTGACCGATGCGGCGCCCACTTCGGCGATGGTTTTGGTCACGGCCTCCTTCAGCGCCGCGTCATCCATCTGGGCCGGCATGAAGGTGCGGATCACCGCGATCTCCTCGCGCTCGCCCGCGGCCATCTCCGGGCGGTTGCCGGCATCGAAGGCGGTGGCGGATTCCTCGCGCTGCTTGATCATCTTGGCCAGCAGGGTGAGGATATCGTCGTCGCTCACCAGGTCCTTGTTGGTTTCACTGCGCGCGGCGATGTCGCGGTCCTTCAGTGCGGCCAGCACCAGGCGCACCGTGGCCAGGCGCTTGGCGTCCTTGGCCTTCATGGCTTCCTTCATGGCGTCGTTGAGCTGGGTGCGCAGGGACATGAGAAACCTCCAAAATCGGGCGGAAGGTACAGTCACCTGATTCCAGAGGCCAGCCTCCCCCGCGCGCGGTACGCGCTGGCGGGGGAGGTGGCTTCAACGTGCGAGGCACTTGCGAGGTCGGGAACGACCGAGCAGCCGAGCGGAAGTTGAAGCCGGAGGGGGCAAAATTACGTGGATAATTTCAACACGTTGATTTTGCTGAATAAGTTTGGGTTGACGCGAACAGATGCGCTCCCTATTTTCGCGCAAATTCGAGGCCTCCCATGACCGATTCATCAAAAGCCCACTCCGCCGCCGCGGGGGACGTGTTTTCGCGCGCCTCCTTCAGCAAAGGAGGCTTGATGCTGGCGGACGGCACCTTCTTCGAAGGCACCGGCTTTGGCGCGGTGGGCTCGGCGATCGGCGAAGTCTGCTTCAACACCGCCATGACCGGCTATCAGGAGATACTGTCCGATCCGTCTTATGCGGGTCAGATCGTGGCCTTCACCTTTCCCCATATCGGCATCGTCGGCACCAATGACGAAGACATCGAAACCGTGACGCCGGTGGTGCGCGGCCTTGTGGTGCGCGCCGATGCGGCCCATCCGTCCAACTATCGCAGCCTGCTGGCGCTGGATGGCTGGCTGAAGAAGCACAATATTCCCGCCATCGCCGGCATCGACACCCGCGCCCTCACTTCGCTGATCCGCGAAAAGGGCATGCCGCATGGCGTGGTGGTCAACCTTGGGGAAGGCGAACTCAACCGCGAGGCGCTGATCGCGCAGGCCAAATCGTTTGCCGGTCTGGAAGGACTGGATCTCGCCAAGGACGTGTCCTCGCCCCAGACCTACAAGTGGAACGAGATGCCCTGGGCCTGGAACGAAGGCTATGCCACCGAAGGCAAGCCGAGCTTCCGCGTCACCGTCATCGACTATGGCGTCAAGCGCAACATCCTTCGGCTGCTGGCGGGCATGGGCGCGGACATTACCGTGGTGCCGGCCAACTCAACGGCCGAAGACGTCCTCAAGCACAAGCCGCATGGCGTGCTGCTGTCCAATGGTCCGGGCGATCCGGCGGCGACGGGCGCCTATTCCATTCCCACCATCAAGGGCGTGATCAAGGCGGACGTGCCGGTGTTCGGCATCTGCCTGGGCCATCAGATGCTGGGCCTGGCGCTGGGCGCGAAAACCAAAAAGATGGCGCAGGGCCATCACGGCGCCAATCATCCGGTCAAGGACCTCACCACCGGGAAAGTGGAAATCGTCTCGATGAACCACGGCTTCACGGTGGACCGCGACAGCCTGCCCAAGGGCGTCAAGGAAACGCATGTCTCGCTGTTCGACGACACCAATTGCGGCATCGCGCTGGACGGCAAGGACGTGTTCAGCGTCCAGTACCATCCCGAAGCCTCACCCGGCCCGATGGATTCGCACTATTTGTTTGAACGCTTTGCCAAGGCCGCTAAAAAGCGCGCCTAGCAATCTCATAGGCGCGAGGGATTTTGCGGCGTGAGCAGGGTTGCTAGCGACAGCGTGGCAACGCGCGGAGCGGGCTTGCAGCCCGTGAGCACGCGCGACGAACTCACGACGCAAAAGGACCGCGCCTAGCGGACCAGTTCCACCACATCCAGCAACGACTCCTGCACCGCCGGAATCTCCAGCCGCAGATGGTTGTTGCCGATACCGGTGAGAAGACCGATCTGGTCGTCGGGCGTCACCGCCGCGCCGATGGAGGGCGTGCGGCCGGAATAAGGATCGATGCGTTCGCCGCGCACCGCGGAGGAGCCCAGATACACCCAGGCGCCCTTTTCCGGATAGAGGAAGCTGCCCATGCGCTGGGTTCCGTTGAGCTTCTCGAACACCAGCCCGCCATTGTACGGACGGATGCGGCAGCTGAACCACTTATTATAGACCATATAGGCCGACACGCCGCCCAGCTTGATCTGGCGGCAGCGCCAATTGCCGATCATGGCATTGGCGGGAATGGCGCGGCCCTCGGCCTGCATCGCGCGGGGAATGACGCGCCAGTCGCCGCGGCCTTCGCCGGTGCGGGCGTCTTCCATGGCGCGGGCGCGGGTTTGCGGCAGCTGCACCAGACGGTCTGTATCGGGAGAAGATGCCCTGTCCTGCCAGTTGGCGAGCACAGGTGTTGCGACCGCCAGCGTCATAGCTGTCGCCAAAAATACGTCATGAATCCGCACGCCCATCGGGATGCTCCTGGCCATTCTCGGGCGGAGTCCATCCGTTCAGATCCGCGGTCGGCGGCATGCCGATCACGTTGAAGCCGGAGTCGACGAAATGAATTTCGCCGGTGACACCACCTGCCAGGTCACTAAGCAAATACAATGCCGCCCCACCGACATGGTTAAGTTCCACGGTTCGCTTGAGCGGGGCGTGCGCCTTGTTCCATTTGAACACGGTACGGGCATCACCCACCGCAGCCCCGGCCAGGGTGCGCATCGGCCCGGCGGAGATGGCGTTGACGCGGATATTGTCACGGCCCAGATCGGCCGCGAGATAGCGAACGGAAGCTTCCAGCGCCGCCTTTGCAATTCCCATAACGTTATAGTTGGGCATCACCCGCTGAGCGCCCAGATAGGACAGGGTTACCATGCTGCCACCCCTGGTCATCATCTTGGCGGCGCGGTTGGCCACGGCGGTGAAGGAATAGCAGGAAATATCGAGGGTTTTGGCGAAGTTGACGCGGCTGGTGTCGACGTAGCGGCCCTTGAGTTCGTCACGGTCGGAAAAGGCCAGCGAGTGAACCAGGAAGTCGATCGTGCCCCATTCCTTCTTCAGGGCGGCGAAGACGGCGTCGAGCTGTTCGTCGCTTTCGACATCGGCGTGCAGCACGATGGACGAGCCGATCGAGGCCGCCAGCGGCTTTAACCGCTTGGCCTGGGCGTCACCCTGATAGGTAAAGGCGATCTCCGCCCCCTGCGAGGCCAGCATCTGGGCGATACCCCAGGCGATGGAATGGTCGTTCGCCACCCCCATGATCAGGCCGCGCTTGCCGGGCATCAGTCCCGTTTTGGCCTCAGCCATGATGTGATCCCGCGGGGTTTTCTGTTCCATTCTGGGACATCACTTCTCGAAGCGCTGGAAGACCAGTGACGCGTTGGTGCCGCCAAAACCGAAGCTGTTGGACAAGGCGACATTGATCTGGGCGTTGTCGATGCGCTGGCGCACGATATTGGCGCCTTCGACGGCCGGATCGAGGGTCTGGATATTGGCGCTTTCGCAGATGAAATTGTTCTTCATCATCAGCAGGGTGTAGATCGCCTCATGCACGCCGGCCGCGCCCTGGCTGTGACCCGTGAGCGATTTGGTAGCGCTGATCGGCGGGGTCTTGGCGCCAAACACCGTCTTGATGGCGTTGATCTCGGGAATGTCGCCCACCGGCGTCGAGGTGGCGTGGGGATTGATGTAATCGACCGGCGCCTTGATGCCTTCCAGCGCCATCTGCATGCAGCGCACCGCGCCCTCACCCGACGGGGCGACCATGTCGGCGCCGTCGGCGGTGGCGCCATAGCCCACCAGCTCGGCATGGATTTTCGCGCCGCGCGCCTTGGCATGTTCCAGCTCTTCCAGAACCAGAATGCCGCCGCCGCCGGAGATCACAAAGCCGTCGCGGCCCAGGTCATAGGCACGGCTGGCGCTTTCGGGCGAGGCATTATACTTGGACGACATGGCGCCCATCGCGTCGAACAATTCGCTGAGCGTCCAATCCAGTTCCTCGCCGCCGCCTGCGAACATTACGTCCTGCTTGCCCCACTGGATCAGTTCAAAGGCATTGCCGATGCAGTTGGCCGAGGTCGAGCAGGCCGAGGAGATGGAATAGTTGTAGCCCTTGGTCTTGAACCAGGTGGAAAGATTGGCGCTGACGGTGGAGGACATCGCCTTGGGCACCGCGAAGGGCCCGACCCGCTTGGGCGAATTGTTCTGGCGGGTAATGTCGGCGGCCTGAACGATGGCTTTTGTGCTGGGACCACCGGAACCAACAATAAGTCCGGTGCGCGGATTGGAAACCAGGTCCTCGCCCAGGCCCGCATCCGCGATGGCCTGATTCATCGCCACCCAGCAATAGCCGGCGCCGTCGCCCTGAAAGCGCCGGGCGCGGCGGTCCACCACTTCATCCAGATTGATCTTCAGGCTGCCATGCACCTGGGAGCGAAAGCCCAGGCGAATATAATCCTCCGCCGCGACAATGCCGGAACGCGCCAGGCGCAGGGACTGGGTGACTTCATCGGCATTGTTGCCAATGGAAGACACGATGCCCAGGCCGGTAACGACCACTCTTCTCATAAGAACCTTTTTAAGCGCTCATGCTTCGACAAGCTCAGCATGAGGATTGGAGTTGTCCTCACCCTGAGCTTGTCGAAGGGGTGAGGAATTTGTTCAGGCGGAGGCTGGCGCCGTGTTGCCCTGTGCCGCCAGGGCCGCGGCCGCATCGGTGAACAGGCCGACACGCAGACCCTTGGCTTCATAAATGACTTTGCCGTCCACCTTCATGATGCCGTCGGCAATGCCCAGCACCAGCTTGCGCATGATCACGCGCTTGAGGTTGACGATATAGGTGATCTTCTTGGCGGTGGGCAGTACCATGCCGGTGAACTTGACCTCGTCTACGCCCAGCGCGCGGCCGCGGCCCTTGCCGCCCATCCAGCCCAGGAAAAATCCGACCATCTGCCACAGCGCGTCCAGGCCCAGGCAGCCCGGCATCACCGGATCGCCTTCGAAATGGCATTTGAAGAACCACAGATCGGGGTTGATATCGAACTCCGCGATCACCTGGCCCTTGCCGTCCTCGCCGCCATCGGCGGTGATGGTGGTGATGCGGTCGAACATCAGCATGGGGGGCATGGGCAGTTGGGCGTTGCCGGGACCGAACAGGTCGCCGCGGGCGCAGGCCAACAGGCCCTGAAGGTCGAAACTGGATTTCCGCAACGGCTGGTCCACTTTTCCTATCCCTTGAAAACTCTGGGGTTTCCCTCCGGGTTCCCTACCTGAAAAGCGGCGGATGGGCTACCGCCAACCGATCCCCAGTTGCTTAGAAACGTTCTAACATATATCTTGGCCTAGTTTAGCAGGGTTGCCCACAACCGCACAGGTTGCGGACCCCAAAAGGACCAAAGGCCCATGGCCAAGACTTTGCGTGAATCCGGCAAGGAGATGACCGCCGCCGCAACGGCCCGGCTGCGCCATGCCGGCCTGCGTCCCACCCGCCAGCGGGTCGAGCTGGCCAGCCTGCTGTTCAAGACTTGTGACCGGCATGTGACGGCGGAAAGCCTGCATGACGAAGTATCGGCCGCGGGCGTGAAAGTGTCGCTGGCCACCGTCTACAACACCCTGCACCACTTCACCCAGGCCGGCCTGCTGCGCCAGGTGATCGTGGATTCCTCGCGCAGCTATTTCGACACCAACACCGGCGATCATCAGCATTTCTTCCTGGAAAGCGAAGGCATGCTGATCGACATTCCGGCCGAAACCATCGCGGTGGCGGGTGTTCCCGCGCCGCCGCCCGGTCTCAGTGTCGACCGTGTGGACGTGGTCGTGCGCGTGAAGCGGGCTTAAGCCCGGAGCAGCCGCGAACCCGAGGCGCAGCCGAGGGCCTCGCGGTGCGACCACCCAACAAGCTGCGAGTCATTCTCATAGTTTAGAATCGTTCTAATCCCGTTGACAGGGCGTCACGGCAGGAACAATGTTGCGCCGAAAGTTTTTATGGAGAGGCGCATGCCCGCACTGAAAGACACCAAGACCTGGGAAAATCTCAAAGAGGCCTTCGCGGGCGAAAGCCAGGCGAACCGCCGCTACCTCTATTTCGCGCAGAAGGCCGACGTCGAAGGCTTCAATGATGTCGCCGCCGTGTTCCGCTCGACCGCGGAAGGCGAAACCGGCCACGCCCATGGCCATCTGGAATATCTCGAAGAAGTCGGCGATCCGGCCACCGGCGAGCCGATCGGCGCCACCGACGCCAACCTCAAGGCGTCCATCGCGGGCGAGACCCACGAATATACCGACATGTATCCGGGCATGGCCAAGACGGCACGCACCGAAGGCTTTGACGAAATCGCCGACTGGTTCGAGACTCTGGCGAAAGCCGAGAAGAGCCATGCCGGCCGTTTCCAGAAGGCCCTCGACATGCTGGGCAAATAGTTTGACGAATTAGGACGATCCAGCCGCGCGAACCGAGAGCTTCGCGCGGCTGTTTTTCTTTCAGCCATTTTCAGCAGCGGATGTTTCATGACCGGCGAAGGCAGCCTTGAGGCCCCCACCCGCGAAATCATCAAATGGCAGGATCCGGATTTTTCCGATCCGGTGAAGCTGGACGCGGAGATGCGCCGCGTCTTCGACATCTGTCATGGCTGCCGCCGGTGCTTCAATCTCTGCGATTCCTTTCCGCGCCTGTTCGACCTGATCGACAACAGCCCGACCGAAGAGGTCGAACATCTGGCCTCGGAAGACTTCAAGCCGGTGGTCGAAGCCTGCACGCTTTGCGACATGTGCTTCATGACCAAATGCCCGTATGTGCCGCCGCATCCCTTCATGCTGGACTTTCCGCACCTGATGCTGCGCCACCGTTTTGCCAATGCCGGCAAGAACAAAGGCGAGTTCATCCAGAAACAGCTGGCCGAGATGGACCGCAATGGCGCGCTGGCGCGGCCCGTGGCACCGCTGGTCAACTGGGCCAGCAATGTGGACAACAAGCTGACCCGCCCGGTGATGGAAAAGGTCACCGGCATCGATGCCAAGGCGCCGCTGCCCAAATTCCACAGCCGCACTTTTGTATCCGCCGACAAGCATGAAGAAGGCATGGTCAACAGCGCCGCGCCTGCCTTCGGCAAGCGCAAGGCAGCGCTCTATGCCACCTGTTTCGTCAATTACAACAAGCCGGAGACCGGCATGGATGCACGCGCCGTGCTCAATCACATCGGCGTGGAAACCAAGGTCACCTATCCCGGCTGCTGCGGCATGCCTTTTCTGGAGCAAGCGGAACTGGCGCGGGTCGCATCCAATGCCGCCAAAGTTTCAAAGGAGTTGGCGAAGCTTATTGATGAGGGCTACGACATCGTCGCCCTCACAGCCTCCTGCGGGCTGATGCTGAAATTCGAATGGGCGCTGATCGTGCCGGAGGACGAGAATGTAAAGAAGGTCGCCGCGCACACATTCGACATTGACGAGTATGTGGTGGACGTCGCCAGGAAAGACGGCCTGCCGGGCGGGATGACGCCGCTGCCCGAAGGCGTCACCGTGCATCTGGCCTGTCACGCCCGCGCGCAAAATATGGGCCCCAAGGCCGCCGAGATGCTGAAGATGATCCCCGAAACACCGGTGGATGTGATCGAGCGCTGCTCGGGCCATGGCGGCACCTTCGGCGTGGTCAAGCCGACCCATGATGTCGCCGTCAAAGTCGGCCGTCCGGTTTTCCGCGCTGCCAACACCCAGGCGCGCGGTCATATCGTGTCGGACTGCCCGCTGGCGGCGCAGCACATCGTGGCGCATACCGAGACTCCGGCGCGCGAACCCGAGCATCCCATCCAGATCATGGCCCGTGCCTTTGGATTGAAGAAAGACTGAGTTTGTATTCTCACCCTTCGACGAGCTCAGGGTGAGGAGATTGGATAAATCCTCATGCTGAGCCTGTCGAAGCATGAGGCCGAGGTTAATACAGATGCCTGAAGCGACGCGCCAGATCACACCCGCCGACATTCTTTCGCCGGCCGAATATGACCAGCAGCGCAGGGCGCTGAAGGCCAACCTGATCCCGATGAAGAAACAGCGGCGGGTCGAGGTCGGGCCTTTCGCCACTTTCTATTTCGAGAATTACGCCACCATGTGGCTGCAGGTGCAGGAAATGCTGCGCATCGAGAAAGGCGGCACCGAACAGATCGGAGGCGAACTCGCCGCCTACAATCCCCTGATCCCGCAAGGCGACGAACTGATTGCCACCATGATGCTGGAGATCGAGGACGGCAATCGCCGCAACGCCACCTTGCTGACGCTGGGCGGCATCGAGGAAAGCGTGTTCCTGGAGATCGGCGCCGACATTATCAAAGCCACGCCCACCGAATATGACGACCGCACCACGCCCGACGGCAAGACGTCATCGGTGCATTGGCTGCGCTTCAAGCTGACCGCCGACCAGATCGCGCGCTTCAAAAGCGGCAGTGAACGCGTGGTGCTGGGTCTCAGCCACAAGAATTACGGCCATATGGCGGTGCTGAGCGCCGAGACACGCGCCGCGCTGGCCAAGGACTTCGGCTAGAATTTTATCTTGCCGTCGACGATGTCAGCGTGAAGCACCGGCGTCAGGCGCTCATACTTGCCGCTGTCGGGATCGAGGAAATACAGCGGGTCGGCGATCATGACCGGATCGAAGCCGTCGCGCACCAGATCCACCTTGCGCTGCTTGAACGTGCCGGTGACGACGATCTGCGGCGCCAGCCGCAGGAACAGGGGCCGGGCATAATGCGCCAGCCGTGCCTTTAGCCGCGCCGGCAGATCATCCAGATCGAAATAGCCATTCACCACCAGCGAGGCCATGCCCGCCCGCCCGTCCATGCCGGGCACCGCCACGCCATAGACATTGGCTTCCAGGATTCCGGGCACCGCCGCCAGCGCCTCGCCGACCTCGCCGGTCGAGACATTCTCGCCCTTCCAGCGGAACGTGTCGCCGACACGGTCGACGAAATAGAAATAGCCATGTGCGTCGCGCCGCATCAGATCGCCGGTGCGAAACCAGGCATCGCCGCGCTTGAAGACATCGCGCAGGATTTTCTTGTCGCTGTCGGCCTTGTTGCTGTAGCCCTCAAAGCCGCGCCCGGGCCGGGTGGAAATGCCGCCGACGGTTTCGCCCACTTCATCGGGTTCGCATTCGATGCACAGCCCATCTGGGCCCCGCACCGGCATTTCGCTTTCCACGTCGAAGCGGATCACCCGGCTGGGCAGCAGCCATTCCAGATAGTCCGGCACCCGGCCCACGGCGCCGACCGTGCCGTCGTAATTGAGCATGGAGACATTGCCTTCGGTCGAGCCGTAAAACTCCACGATGCGCGGAATGGCGAAGCGGTCCTGCAACTGCTTCCAGATTTCGGGGCGCAAGCCATTGCCCGTGATGGCGCGTATCTTGTGGCCCTGGTCCAGCAGCGATGGCGGGGCGTTGAGCAGATAGCGCGCCAGCTCGCCGATATATTCGAACATGGTGGCGCCGTATTTGTGGATGTCGGGCCAGAACTCATGCGCCGAGAACTTTCGCTTCAGGATCAGGGACGCACCCGAGAAAAAGGCGATACCCACGGCGCAGACGCCGCCGGTGGAATGATAAAGCGGCAAGGGATTGTAGAGGCGGTCGGTTTCGCGCGGGCGCAGCGCCCCGACAAAGCCGCTCATCATGAACATCATGCGCATATGGCTGAAATTGGCCGCCTTGGGCATGCCGGTGGTGCCCGAGGTATAGATGTAGAAGGCGCGCTCCTTCAGCGTGACACCGGCGCGATGCTGCTTTCCCGGTGAGGTGTCGGGGGCGTTTTCCAGAGCCGCGCTCAAATTTCCATTATCGCCCTCCACCCATTCGATGGGCCTGCTTTCAAAAGGCGCCTCGCGGAAATTCCGCGCCAGCTCGGCGCCGACGATGGCGTGCCGGGCCCCCGAGATGGAAATGGAATGGGCCAGCGCCGCGCCCGAAAGGTTGGTGTTGATCAGCGCCGCCTGCGCCCCAATCTTGAACAGGCCCAGCCAAGCGCAGATATAGTCGGGCCGGTTTTCCATCAGCAGCGCGACGCAATCGCCCCGCCCGATCCCCGCCGACAGCGCCCAATGGGCATAGCGGTTGGCCCGCGCGTCCAGCTCGCCATAGGTCATGACCTGGTCGGGACAATAGATTGCGGCGTTGCCCGGACGGTTGCGGGCCAAGCCTTCGACAATGTCCACGATGCTGCGGGTGGCATGGGGCTTGACCAGGCGCAGCAGCCACAGCGTGCGCACGATCGTGGAGATATAGATGTATTCGCGCTTGAGCGCGGTTGGCCACTTTTTTATCACAGGCTCATGCCCGCTTCTCTCCCGGCTCGCAGCTTGAGCCCGGCACCCGTTCTAATCAAGATATGGACATGGATGAGGCACTCGACCTGCGCGGCCTGAAATGTCCGCTTCCCGCGCTTTTGGCGAAGAAAAAGCTGACGCAGTTGCCGGCCGATACCGTGCTGGCGGTATGGGCCGATGATCCCATGGCGGTGGTGGACATCCCGCACATGTGCCACGGCGAAGGCCACGCCGTGGAAAGCGTGGCCTCGCGCGATGGCTATAGCGAATTCGTGCTGCGGGCTAAGGCCGGGGGTTAGGCGGCGCCGCATCCGGCCCCAGGCGCGCAATCACATCGGCCGCGCTCAGCGAACGCGGCTCCTTGGCCGCCTGGTCCGCGGTCATCAGCACGATCTCGGCATAGGCCTCGTAATTGGTGCGCACCACCACATCCACCATCGGGTCATAGGGCCAGCCCCAGCCGCCCCAATAGCCGAAGCGCGGACGGCCCCAGAAGGGATCGTAAGCGGCCGGGCCATAGGGCACGGTCTGCACCGAGGTGTTGGCGCGGGTGTTGCGGGTATCGAACATGAAGTGGGTCGAGCCGGCGGCCCGGGCCACTTCGGCGGCCCGCAGCAGCAGATAGGTCTCCACCGTTTCGCGCGGCGTGGCGGTATTGCCCGTGAAGGTGATGCGATAGCGGTTCTGCGCCAGCGCCCGGTCGGTATAGCCGGTGGCCTGGCCTTCCAGCCGCGGGGCGTAGGGGGTGGGGGTCATGCAGCCCGCCAGGCCCAGCGCCAGCGCTAGAGCCAGCCCTTTCGCCAAGGGTCCGAAAAAGGCACTTTGAATGGTCATTGCAAGCTCCTGTCCGCGCCCCTCGCGGTTCGTCCGGTTAATATAGTAACGGCTGGGGCCAAATCCCAGTTCCGGCAGCGGGTTTGGCACCCAGTTCCCATCGCAGGACCTTGAATTTGCGGGATTTCCCCCCTGTCTTAGGGTCATTTTGCACTGCACCCTCTTGCTAAAGACCTCCGGTCAGTGGAAGTTCGCCCCTGTCCGGCACACAAGGGTCGGTCAGGCTCCAACAGGGGCCGCAGTCCGGCGCGCGAGCCGGTCCAATAACGGGTTTCTGGGGGCCTGAACGATCGCCATGTACGGTCTTTCGATATTCCTGCAATCGGCCCTTTGTCTGATTCTGATTTTGGTCTGCAGCCTGTCCGTGCAGCTGGCAGGACTGGCATGGGTGCGCGTCTTCCGCATAAGTCCCAAGCTGCGCGTCGCCGAACTCCAGGACGACGAGCTGCCGCACGTGCTGGTGCAACTTCCGGTCTGCAATGAAGGTCATCTTGCGGTGCGTGTTGCCGCCGCCGCCGCCCGCATGGACTGGCCGAAAGACCGCCTGACCATCCAGCTCCTGGACGATGGCGATGTCGAAGGTCATGACGCGCTGTCCGCCGCGGTCCGCGCCGTGATCCCGGGTGACATCAATTTTCACATCCTGCGCCGCGGCGACCGCAAGGGCTTCAAGGCCGGCAACCTCGCCTTCGGCCTTGCCCATTCCGACGCGCCCTTCGTGGCCGTGCTGGATGCCGACTTCGTACCGCCGGCCGATTTCCTGCGCCGCACCGTTCCGGTGCTGATCGCCGACAGCGGCCTGGCCTTCGTGCAATCGCGCTGGGGCCATGCCAACCGCGCCGCCAACTGGCTGACGCGGGTGCAGGGCCTGCTGCTGGATTCCCATTTCGCGGTCGAACAGGAAGCGCGTTTCCGCGCCAGCCTGCCGCTGTCCTTCAACGGCAGCGCCGGCGTCTGGAACCGCGTCGCCATCGAACAGGGTGGCGGCTGGACCGGCGATACGCTGACCGAGGATCTCGATCTGTCCATGCGCTGCATGATGCAGGGCTGGCGCGGCGCCATGGTGTCGGACTTGGTGGTGCCCGGTGAACTGCCGCAGACCGCCGCCGCCTGGCGCGCGCAACAGGCACGCTGGACCAAGGGCCATGCCCAGGTCGCGCGCAAGCTGCTCCCAAAGCTTTGGGCCAGCAGCTTGCCGGTGTGGAAGAAGGCGGCCATGACCATGCAGATGTGCCAGTTCGGCTTCTACACGCTTGCCTTCGCCAGTGCCGTGATCTCGCTGACCCTTATGTATATGGGCGTTGTCTATTATCCCGGCGTCGCCTGGCTGGGCCTGCTGGTCACCGCGCTCGGCATCTGTTCGTCCATCGGCTATCTTTATCTGGGCCAGCGCATGCTGGACCGTCACCGCGAAAGCCACCTGGTGGCGTCGCTGCTGCTGGCGGTGGTGTTCCCCTCCGGCCTGATCCTGGCCAATACCCGCGCCACCTTCGAAGCCTTCTTCTCCAGCCGCATGGATTTCAACCGCACCACCCGGGTCGGCGAAATCCAGAAGGGTGGCTGGCGCGGCGCGCCCGAGCTGATCGTCGGCCTGCTCTTGCCGGCCTTTGCCTTTGCCGAATCCAACTGGAACGCGCTGTTCTTCTTCTTCGCGGTGTCCGGCCTGGTGTCGATCGGCGCCATGGGCGCGGCGGGCCCGCCCAAGCAGGTGCGCCAGCAGATCACCCCCGGCGAGTAGCCTGTTTTTCGGCGCTTAACAGGTTCTTAAAGAATTCTGCCGTCTTCTAATCATTAAAATTCGGTCCTGCGGCCTAACCCCTTCTTTGGGGGGCTTAGCCTTGGACCGGGCTGAGGACGAAGCGGGACATGCGGACAATCGCAAAACTGGCGGCCGTGGCGCTTTTGGCGCTGAGCCTGGAAGGCTGCGCCACCGTGCCCATGGAATATAGCGAGATGCCGCGCAAGACCGGGAGCAGCGTCGTGCAGAATGAAGGCCAGAAGCCGCTGCAATGCGTGCCTTATGCGCGCCTGCATTCCAAGGTCAAGATTTTCGGCGATGCCTGGACCTGGTGGGACAAGGCGGAAGGCAAATATCCGCGCGGCTCCGCGCCGGAAAAGGGCACCGTCCTGGTGCTGTATGATTATGCCGGCCCGGAGCATGGCCATGTCGCGGTGGTGCGCAACCTGGTGTCGGCGCGCGAGATTCGCATCGATCACGCCAACTGGCTCAATGACGGTTCGATCTATGTGAACAATCCGGTGATGGATGTCAGCGCCAACAATGACTGGTCGCAGGTCCGGGTCTTCAACATCAAGACTGGCGGCTGGGGCTCCAAGGTCTATCCGGTGCGCGGCTTCATCGGCTCGAAAAGCGACGTCGATGACGAGCCCCAGACCGGCGACCGCCCCGACCTGGTGGCCAGCCTGGTGGGCGGGGCGCCGGGAATCCGCGCCCTGGTCGGCGAAATAAACTAATTCGATCAAATAATTGCGCGAATCTGCGCTATTGTGCCTCGCCCCTCTTTGAGGGGACGGGGGGGCAGGCATATGGTCCCGCCGCACCGGACCACAGAAAAGTGGCAAACCAGGATGCAGGGGCCGCGTTTTCCTTTCATGCAAAGCCGCATCACCCCGTGACAGCCCCTTCCGACATCGGCCTGTCGCCCGAGCCCATCGCCACGCCCTTGCCGGCCGTCTGTGGCGTACCTGAGCAGCCCAAGCCCAAGCGTGCCGGGCAATTGACCCTGACGCTGGGGGCGCTCGGCGTGGTGTTCGGCGATATCGGCACCAGCCCGCTTTACGCCCTGAAGGCCACCGTGCTGGCGACACAGGGCGGCGTTCCCAACCACATGGCGGTGATGGGCTCGCTCTCCCTGATCTTCTGGGCGCTGATCCTGGTGGTGACGGTCAAGTATGTCCTGATCATCATGCGCGCCGACAATGACGGCGAAGGCGGCACCCTGGCGCTGGCGGCGCTGGCGCACCGTTCGCCCGGCCTGTCGCGGCGCATGAAAAACATGATCGGCATCAGCGCCATATTCGGGCTGGCGCTGTTCTATGGCGACGGCGTGCTGACACCCGCCATTACCGTGATGTCGGCGATTGAGGGCCTGAAGGTGGAAAACCACGCCTTCGAGCCGCTGGTGGTACCGCTGTCGCTGATAATCCTGGTCGGGCTCTTCCTGGTGCAGAGCCGGGGCTCCAACAAGCTTGGCCGGCTGTTCGGACCCGTCATGGTTATTTGGTTTTTGTCGCTGGCAGGTTTCGGCTTCGCCTCGATATTGCACAACCCCATCATCCTGACCGCGATCAATCCGCTTTATGCGCTGGACATGTTCCTGCACGCACCCTGGGTGTCGTTTGTGGCGCTGGGCGCGGTGGTGCTGGCGGTGACGGGCTGCGAGGCACTCTATGCCGACATGGGCCATTTCGGCAGGAAGCCGATCCAGTATGGCTGGCTGTTCCTGGCCCTTCCCGCGCTGGTGCTGAACTATTTCGGCCAGGGCGCAGCACTGCTGCGCGACCCAGCCGCGGCGGCATATGCCTTCTTCGCACCGATCCCCCAATGGGGCCATTGGCCGATGGTGGGCCTGGCGACCGTCGTCGCCATCATCGCATCCCAGGCAGTGATCACCGGCGTCTTTTCCATGACCCAGCAGGCGGTGCAGCTGGGCCAGCTGCCGCGCATGGAAGTGCGCCACACCAGCGCCACCGATTATGGCCAGATCTACGTCCCGCGCGTCAATCTGCTACTGTGCATCGGCGTGGTGCTGCTGGTCCTGATCTTCCGCAATTCGGATTCATTGCTGGCGGCCTATGGCCTGGCGGTGACGGGGGTGATGGTGATCGATACCTTCAACGCCGGCCTGGTGGCCAGCAAGCAATGGCGCTGGCCGGCCCTGTTCGCCTTCTGCCTGTTCGCCGCCATGGGGTTCAGCGATTTCATCCTCTTCATCGCCAACGCCCTGAAGATCCCGCAGGGCGGCTGGCTGCCCTTGCTGCTGGCGGCGATTGTGGTGGTGATGATGGATACGTGGCGGCGCGGCCGCCGCGTGCATCTGGAAAAGGTGCGCAGCGAATCCCTGCCCCTGTCGCTGTTCCTGGAGCGTGCCGACAAGAGCACCACGCGCGTCGCGGGCCTGGGCGTGTTCCTGTCGTCCCGCACCGACATCGTGCCCGGCGCGCTGTTGCACAATCTCAAGCATAACAAGGTGCTGCACGAGCGGGTGGTGATCTGCAACGTGGTGGTCGAGGACACGCCGTTTGTGGCGCCTTCCCAGCGCATTGAGGTCGAAAAGCTGGGCAAGGGCTTTTACACCGTCAAGATTCATCACGGCTTCTACGAGACGCCCGACGTGCCCCAGGCGCTGGAGGATGCCCGCCGCTTCGGCCTGGCGCTGGATGTCGATACCGCGACCTTCTTCATCGGCCGCGAGACGCTGGTGACGGCGGAGCGTTCAGAACTGGGCATATGGCGCAACTGGCTGTACCGCCATATCGCAGGCGCGGCACTGTCGCCCGCGCGCTTCTATCAGTTGCCGACCAATCGCGTGGTCGAACTGGGCACCCAGGTTTCAATCTAGTGCGTAAACCAAGGCCTTGAGATAGGCCGATTCCGGCAGCAGCGGATGCACCGGATGGTCGATGCCCGCGCCCGCCTGGCGGATCAGGGCGGCGCGGCGACCGCTGCGCAGCAAGCCTTGCGCGCATTCCGCCGCGAAGCGTTCGGGCGGGATATTGTGCGAGCACGAAGCGATCAGCAAAAAGCCGCCCGGCGCGGTGACATCGGCCGCCAGACGCGCCAGCTTGCGATAGGCCTTGGCGCCTGGCTCAAGATCCTTGCGGGATTTCACAAAGGGCGGCGGATCGGCCAGCACGATGTCGAAAGTCTCCCCGGCTGCCTTCAGGCGCGCCAGTTCCTCGAACACATCGGCCTTCACCGCCTGAATGGAAACACCATTGGCGCGGGCACTTTCTTCGGCCAGCGCCAGCGCGGGCGCGGAGGAATCCAGGCAGACCACTTCGCGGGCGCCGGCCTTGGCGGCGGCGATGCCAAAACCGCCGGTATAGGAATAGGCATCCAGCACGCTCTTGCCTTTGGACAGGCCCGCGATAAAGGCGCGGTTGTCGCGCTGGTCGTAATACCAGCCGGTCTTCTGGCCTTCCTGCAGATCGGCGATATAGCGCACGCCATTTTCTTCCACCGCGATCCGGTGGCCTTCGCCTTTTACCGTCTTCACATAGGAGTCGAGCCCTTCCAGCGCGCGGCTGGGAGAGTCAGCGCGCAGGATCACCGTCTTGGGCTTCAGCACCTGATCCAGCGCCATCAGAATGGCGGTCTGCTGCTTTTCCATTCCGGCGGTACTGATCTGCACCGTCAGCGTGTCGCCGAAGCGATCAATCACCAGCCCCGGCACTCCGTCACCTTCGGCATGGAGCAGGCGATAGAAGGGCTTGTCATAAACGGCGCCCCGCAGCGCCAGGGCGCGCGTCAGCCGGGCGGCGAAAAATTCGGCGTCGATGGCGACGTCGCATTCCTCGGACCAAAGCCGCACCGCGATCAGACTCTTGGAATTGAAATAGCCGGTGCCGAAGGCCCGCCCATCTTCGCCCCGCACATTGACGACCGCGCCGGGCGCAATGGCTTTGGCGGCTTCGTCCATGCGGATTTCGTTGGAAAAAATCCAGGGTGATCCGCCGCGGGCGCGGCGGCCTTTGGGCAATATGATGGTCTTGCGAGACATGGGCGCAAGACCTGTACAGCCCTCTTGCGCACCCGTCCATGGCGCCCTTAGATGCGCGTCAAATTGCAGGAGGAATATGACCATGGCCGTGGACGGAAAGTGGGAAATCACCATCAATTCGCCGATGGGCGCGCAAAAGGCCACCTTGGACCTGGCCACCAGCGGCGACACCCTGACCGGCACGCAAGCGGCAGCCCAGGGTTCCGGCCCGCTGGAAAATGGCAAGGTGGACGGCAACAATCTGAGCTGGTCGGCCAAGATCTCTTCGCCCATGCCCATGACCCTGGACTTCTCCGGCACGGTGGATGGCGACAATCTGTCCGGCAGCGTCAAGGCCGGCTCGTTCGGTTCCTTCCCCTTCACGGGCAACCGCACCGCCTGATATAAGCTAGCGTTCCGTAAGGGGCAGCCGCTGAAACGGATCGGCTGCCCTTTTGCTTTGGAGCCCATGGATGTCCATTCACAAGGAAGGCTATCCCTTCATTGCCCTCTTCGCGGGCGTGAATCTGCTGGCCTTTCTGCTGGCACCCTGGCTGGGCTGGCTGCTGGCGCCCATCACCATCTGGTGCGTCGCCTTTTTCCGTGATCCCGAGCGGAACATCCCGGACGGTCCTGGCCTGATCATCTGTCCCGCCGACGGCAAGCTGCTGCCGATCATTGAAGCGGTGCCGCCCGCCGAACTGGACATGGGCGAGGCACCCCGCCGCCGCCTTTCGATTTTCATGAACGTCTTCAACGTGCATGTGAACCGCAATCCGGTGTCGGGCACGGTGATCGCCAAATCCTACCGGCCGGGAAAATTCTTCAACGCCTCGTTCGACAAGGCCAGCATCCACAATGAACGCATGTCGATCCGGCTGCGCCCTGACTCCATAAGCGGGAACGATGACGGGACGCGCGATCTGGCGGTGGTGCAGATCGCCGGGCTGGTGGCGCGGCGCATCGTCTGCGACCTCACCCCGGGCCAGAGTGTCAGGCGCGGGGCACGGTTCGGCATCATCCGTTTCGGCAGCCGGGTCGATATCTACTTGCCGCCGGGGACCGAAATTCTGGTGACGCCCGGGATCACCACCATCGCGGGTGAGACCGTGCTGGCGCGGTTCACATAGAGGCATGAACTTGGACCAGCCCGATCGCATCTCCCGCCGCAAACGCGCCCGCCAGATCGTGGCCGCGCGCCTGGAGCGGCTGGAAGACATCTCCATCGGCAAGCTGGTGCCCAGCTCGATCACCTTGCTGGCGCTGGCATCGGGCATCACCGCCATCCGCTTCGCCATCGACGGCAAGTGGGAAGTCGCGGTCACCTTCATCATCTGCGCCGGCATCCTGGACATGCTAGACGGGCGCGCGGCGCGGCTGCTGGGCGCCGACAGCCGCTTCGGGGCGCAGCTCGACAGCCTGGCCGATCTGGTGAGCTTCGGCGTGGCCCCGGGCATCATCATGTATCGCTGGAGCCTGGAGCAGATGGGCCATCTGGGCTGGATCGCCGCCCTGATCTTCTGCGCCTGCGGCGCCATCCGGCTGGCGCGCTTCAATGTCGAAAGCGTGCGCGACGAAGGCGCCACCAAGGGCAATCCCTATTTTACCGGCCTGCCGACGCCCGCGGCCGCCTGCATGGTGCTTTTGCCGCTGCTGGTCTCGTTCCAGTGGAACGATCCCCTGGTGAACCAGCCCTGGGTGTCGGGGGCGATGATCGCGCTGACCTCGATACTGATGGTCAGCCGGCTGCCCACTCCGTCGATCAAGTATATGAAGCTGCAGCGTCAGCATCGTATTCTGGCGGGCGTGTGTTTCGCCCCTTTGGCGGCGGCGCTGATCGTCTGGCCCTGGGCCACCATGACCATCGGCCTTCTGATCTATGTCGCGTCCATCCCGTTCGCCATCTACGCGCATCACCCACGCTATGTCGCCAAAAGAGCGTCCCGGGCCGGCGAACGTTTTTAATCGGACAGTTCAAAGCCCATACGCGCCACGCGGCGACAAGCCACGCAACGCGTTGGGGCAAACTGGGAATCTCTACTATCCGCGAACACGACCCCGCCTCCCCCTTCGCGGCGATAGCCGCGGCAAGGGGGAGGTGGTTTCAGCGTGGGAAGCGAAGCTTCGCGAAAGCTGAAACCGCAAGGGGGTCGAAGATTACTTCGCAGGCGGCGCGAACCCGCCCATCAGGCGCGGACGGAAGGGTGCGGCCTGGCTGGGATTGTACTGGAAGCTCTGATTGTAGTTGTTGTAGGTCGGGCCGTTTTCCTGGTTGCCGCCCAGGCCGAAATGGAGCTGGCCGAAACCACCGCCGCCGCCACCACCGCCTTCGGGATCGCCGCCGACGCCCCCGCTCCAGCCGCCGCGGTCAACCTGCAGACCGGCCGTCTCGTCGTAATAGCCTTCCGGCGGCGGACCATATTCCGCGCCCTGCTCGTAATAGGCGCCGGGGGGCGGGCCATAGGCGGCCGGCCCCATGTCGGGCGCCACGCGCCATTCGCCATGCCATTCGCTGCGATAGGCGCCGGCGGCACCGTAATCATAGTAACCGCCGCTCTGGCGCATCGCCGGACGGGACGCCACGCGGCGCACGGGCTTGCGGACGGCGCTGCGCCGGGCCGGCTTGGCCTTGGCCTTTTTGTCGTCCTCGCAGATGCAGGTGACTTTGCTGGTATGGGCCTGGGCGGGTCCGATGGCAGCCAAACCGGTGACGGAAACCAACGCGCTGGTCAGCAAAAAGCCGGCCGTAACAACACTTACCCTCATCGCACTCTCCTTCAACTTTGAAAGCGTGTCGCGGGGCATGCGATCGCGTGTCTCGATATGGGACGTTCTAAACTGGGACAGTCGCCGCCGCGAGCGGGGACTGATTTTCTAGTTAATTTTTGAAGGCGCTTTTTAGAAAAGTTCCTGCGCGCAAAGCCGGTTTTAACGTCTGGCCGTTCAAAATGCCCCGATCACCGGGATTTTCATGACTGCCGACAACCCCATCTGGGCACCAGACGCCGAAGCCGAAGCGCATCGCGAGAGCCGCATCAATCTCGCGCTGCTGCGCGGCGTGCTGGAAAATCTGCACAACAACCGCAAGACGATCCCGCTATTCGCCCTCGCCGTGGCGGCGATGTTCGCGCAATGGGTTTCGCCGCTATGGCTGGGTATCTGGTACGCGCATGTGATGCTGGGCGTCGGCGCCCAGCTCCTGATGATCCGGCATTTTCCGGAAGGCGAACTGACACCGCAAGACGCGCGCAAATGGACCTGGATCGCATCGGCCGCGAACCTCTTCTTTGTCGCCAACTGGACGTCGCTGGGCTGGTACCTGTGGGTGCCCGACAACGAATTCAACCACATGCTGATCGCCATTGTGCTGGCCGCGACGCTTACGGTGCAGGGCACCGTGGCCGGCGCCAGCCGCCAGCTGGCAGTACCGGCCTTCTTTGTCTATGCGGCGGTGATGGCGCTGGTGCCGCTGCAGGAACACAGCGCCCAGTCACTCTATCTGGCGATGGTGACGCCGTTCTATGTCTGGTACAACGCCTTCATCACCAAGCAGAACTACACCCGTGCCCGCGCCTCGATCGTCCTGGTGGAAGAACGCAATTCGCTGCTGGCCGAACTGGTGATGGCCAAGATCGAATCCGACCGGGGGCGCGAACGCGCCGAAGCGGCCAGCCTGGCCAAGTCGCAATTCCTCGCCAATATGAGTCATGAACTGCGCACGCCGCTGAATGCGATCCTGGGCTTTTCCGAGGTGATTTCCACCCGGATGTTTCAGGACACGCCGGAGCGCAATTACGAATATGCTGCGCTGATAAATTCCTCGGGC
>JBEGVG010000127.1:0-17955 GCA_041178445.1 Pseudomonadota bacterium
ATGTCGATCGCCATGACAATGTCTGGATTTCCAACCGCCCCCGCACCATGACCAATGACGAGGCGGCGCTGGACACCGCCGATCTGGCAGGCGGCAAGAACGGGCTGGGCTTTGATCGTCCCAACGGCGCCATCGCCGACTGCTGCAACGCCGCGCCTTCGGTGATGGCGTTCGATTCGGATGGCAAGCTGCTGCGCGCCTGGGGCGGGCCGGCCGATCCGGGCTGGCTGGAGACCAAGTGCAAGGCCGCCGAAGGCTGCATCTGGCCCAACAGCGAGCACGGCATCTATGTTGATCACAACGACAACGTCTATATCGCGGGCAATGGCCGCCAGCCGGTCAGCCCCAATTCCCCCTGGACCACCCACCGACAGGGCGGTGACGGTTTTGTCCTGAAGTTCGACCGCGACGGCAATTTCAAGCTTCGCATCGGCGGCACGCCCACCGCGCCCAACAGCAACGCCACCGATGGCGGATTCAACGGCACGCCGCTGATGTTCCTGCCGGCCGACATGGTGGTGGACCCCACCACCAACCGGCTCTATGTCGCGGACGGTTACGGCAACCGCCGCATCCTGATCGTGGATGCCGAGACGGGAAAATATATCGGCCATTTCGGCGCCTATGGCGCCAACCCGATCAACGATGAAGCGGCTGCCGCGGGCGGGCGCTGGATGAATGATTATCTCAAGGGCAACAAGAAGCCCGCCTTCTTCCGCAATCCGGTTCACTGCGTGAAGGTTGCCAATGACGGCAAGATCTATGTCTGCGATCGTGGCAACAACCGCGTGCAGGTATTCGATCGGAGCAGCCCGGAACTGGGCAAGCCCTGCAGCAATCCCACCGGCATTGCCGGCAAATGCGGTTTTGTCTCCGAGACACTGGTCGCCGAAAAAACCGACACGGTCCTGCCGGGCAGCGCGGTGTCGATGAACTTCTCACCCGACAAGGCGCAAAGCTGCCTGTATATCGGCGACAACACCAACATGACCATCTACATGGTCAATCGCGGCAACCTGCAGGAGCTTGGAAGGCTGGGCCGTTCGGGCCGCATGGCCGGCGAATTCCACTGGCTGCATCAGGTCAGCCTGGACAGCAAGGGCAACATCTACACCGCGGAAGTCGATAACGGTAAGCGCATCCAGAAATTCCTGCGCTATGGCGCAAGCGGATGCAGCGGCAGCGGTTCGCCCACCATCGGCGGGTTGCTGAAGAAATAGCGACGACTACAGGGCGGAAACGAAGGCTGCCTGGGTCTTGGCCTTGACCTCGTCCAGGGTCACGCCGGGCGCCAGCTCGACCAGCGTCAGGCCGCGCTTGCCGCGCTCCAGGGTGAAGACGCACAGGTCGCTGATGATCATGTCGACGCATTGCGTTCCGGTCAGGGGGAGCTCGCATTTTTTCAGGATCTTGGACTCGCCCGCCTTGTTGGTGTGTTCCATCACCACCACGATTTTCTTGACGCCCGCCACCAGATCCATGGCGCCGCCCATGCCCTTGACCATCTTGCCGGGGATCATCCAGTTGGCGATGTCGCCATCCTCCGACACTTCCATCGCCCCCAGCACCGACAGATCGATGTGGCCACCACGGATCATGCCGAAGCTGTCGGAGGAGGAGAAATAGCTGGTGATCGGCAATTCGGTGATGGTCTGCTTGCCGGCATTGATCAGGTCGGGGTCTTCCTCGCCGGGAAAGGGGAAGGGCCCCATGCCCAGCATGCCGTTCTCGCTTTGCAGCGTCACCTTCATGCCGTCCGGGATATAGTTCGCCACCAGGGTGGGAATGCCGATCCCCAGATTGACGTAAAAGCCGTCCTGCAATTCGCGGGCGGCGCGGGCGGCGATTTCTTCGCGGGTCCAGGCCATTTTACTTCTTCTCCGGACGGGGGCGGGTGGTGACCCGCTCGATATGTTTCTTGTAGTCGCGGCCCTTGAGGATGCGCTGCACGAAGATGCCCGGGGTGTGGATTTTGTCGGGATCGAGCTGGCCGGGCTCCACCAGTTCTTCCACTTCCGCGATCGTCACCTTGCCGGCGGTCGCCATCATCGGATTGAAGTTTCGCGCGGTCTTGCGATAGATCAGGTTGCCTTCGGTATCGCCCTTCCAGGCCTTGACCATGGCAATGTCCGCCTTGAGCCAGCGCTCGCGCACATAAGTCAGGCCCTCGAACTCCTCGGTGGGTTTGCCCTCGGCCACCACGGTGCCGACGCCGGTGCGGGTGTAGAAAGCAGGAATGCCCGCGCCGCCGGCGCGGATGCGTTCGGCCAGCGTGCCCTGCGGCGTCAGTTCCAGTTCCAGCTTGCCGGTGAGATAGAGTTCCTCGAACAGCTTGTTCTCGCCGACATAGGACGAGATCATTTTCTTGATCTGGCCATTGTTCAGCAGCACCCACAAGCCCAGCCCGTCGGCGCCGCAATTGTTGGCGATCAGGGTGATGTTCCTGGTGCCGTCTTCCTTCAGCGCCGCGATCAGGTTTTCCGGATTGCCGGACAGGCCAAAGCCCCCGGACATCACCGTCATGCCGTCAAAGGTGAGCCCCTTCAGCGCGGAAGCGGCATCTGGATAGACTTTGCTCTGGGCCAAGACAGGCGTCCTTGTTGGTTGGTTTTTATTCGCACTGCAACACGAGGCTGGCAAGGGTCACGCCGCCGCGCTTGTAAGCTATTGATTTGTCATGTTTTATGACGGTTCCTTGCCGCCATGGCAGGGGGCCGGTACAAACCGCGCACTTTCAAAGACTGTCCCAGATTCCATGTCGTCGCCCAAGCAATCCAAACCAAAGGCCAGGCTGCCGCGGGGTTTCCGCGATCGCGGCGCCGCCGAGATCATGGCCGAGCAGAAGATGCTGGCCACCATCCGCGCGGTTTACGAAAGCTATGGTTTCGAGCCGCTGGAAACCCCGGCCCTCGAATATACCGATGCGCTGGGCAAGTTCCTGCCCGACGTCGATCGTCCCAATGAGGGCGTCTTCTCGCTCAAGGACGATGACGAGCAGTGGATGAGCCTGCGCTATGACCTGACCGCGCCCTTGGCGCGCTATGTCGCTGCCAACTTCCAGAACCTGACCAAGCCCTTCCGCCGCTACCAGACCGGCAGCGTGTGGCGCAATGAAAAACCCGGACCGGGGCGCTACCGCGAATTCACCCAGTTCGATGCCGATACGGTGGGCAGCGCCAGCGCCTCGGCCGATGCCGAACTGCTGATGATGCTGTCGGACACGATGGAGGCGCTGGGCCTCAAGCGCGGTGACTACATCGTCAAGCTGAACAATCGCAAGCTGCTGGACGGCGTGCTGGAAGCCAGCGGCGTGGCGCTGGACGACCGCGCCCGTCGCGGCATCGTGCTGCGGGCCATCGACAAGATCGACCGGCTGGGCGTCGAAGGCGTTTCGGCGCTGCTGGGCGAGGGCCGCAAGGATGAATCCGGCGACTTCACCAAGGGCGCAGGCCTTTCGCCCGATCAGGCCCATCGCATCCTGGCCTTTGTTGCGCCCGATGCGGCGGACGAAGATGCGCATCTGCGGCAGATCGGAACCCTGGTCGGCAGCAGCGCCATCGGGGCTGCGGGCCTGAAGGAGCTTGAGCAGATCGTCAAGCTGCTCTCGGCCTGCGGCTATGGCCCCGACCGGGTGCTTTTCGACACCGGCGTGGTGCGGGGCCTGGATTATTATACCGGCGCGGTGTTCGAGGCGCAGCTGACCTTCCCCGTCAAGAACGAGGCTGGTGAAGAGGTCGTGTTCGGCTCGGTGGCCGGCGGCGGGCGTTATGACGATCTGGTGGCGCGCTTCACCGGCCAGCAGGTTCCGGCGACCGGTGTTTCCATCGGCGTGTCGCGGTTGATGTCGGCACTGTCGTCGCGCGGACTGATGGAAGCCGCGCAAGCCCCCCTGACGGTGGTCACGGTGTTTGACAAGAATGACGCGGCCTCCAGCTTCGCCATGGTGCAGGAATTGCGCAGCGTTGGCCTGCGCGCCGAAGCCTATGTCGGCAATGGCAAGATGGGCGACCAGTTCAAATATGCCGACAAGCGCGGCGCCGCCATCGCGGTGATCGAAGGCAGCGACGAACGCGCCCGGGGCGAAGTCACGCTGAAGGATCTGGCGCTGGGTGCGGAGCTGGCCAAGTCGGTGGAAACGCGCGCCGAATGGGTCGCCAATCGCGAAGCCCAGAAGAGCGTCAAGCGCACCGATCTGGTGTCAGAGATAAAGGCGATGCTGAAAGGCCGCGTCTGATGGCCGCCTTTCCCTATTACGATACGCTCGCCATCGATGCGCTCAACGCGCAGGCTGTGGCGCTGCTGGGGTTGTTTGCCGAGCGCGGCTATGTGCGTGAAGAACCCGCCGTGCTGCAGCCGGCGGAAATCTTTCTCGACCGCTCCGGCGAGGAAATCCGCCGCCGCACCTTCACCCTGATGGACCCGTCGGGCCGCGAGCTTTGTCTGCGTCCCGACCTCACCATTCCCATCTGCCGCCAGGCGGTGGAAGCGGGCCGACCGTTCCCCGCCCGCATCGCCTATAACGGTCTGGTCTTCCGTCACCAGCCCGGCGAGCCGCATCGCCCCACCCAGTTCTTCCAGGCCGGTGTCGAATTGCTGGGACTGGAAGACCGCGCCGCGGGTGAAACCGAAATCCTGTCGCTGACCATCGAAGCTCTGCGCGTGGCCGGCTTGAAGCAATTTTCGCTGCGAATCGGGGATGTGGCGCTGTTCGGCGCGCTGGTGGATGCGCTGGCATTGCCGGCGCAATGGCGCGCCCGCCTCAAGCGTCACTTCTGGCGGGCGGGCTATGTGGAGTCGCTGCTCTATTGGCTGGGTCACGGCGACCGCACCGCGTCGCTGCCCGGCACCCGCGCCGAGCTCGAAGCGCTGCTGGATGCGCGCGCCGATGCCCCCATGGCCGGACGCACGCGCGAAGAGATCATAAACCGCGCGATGGACCGCGCCGCCGAAGCCGCCGCGCTCAAGCTGGATGCGGGGGTCGCCGACGCCATCGCCAAGCTGCTGGATATTTCCGGCCCGGCGGAAGCCGCACTGGCCAGCATTCGCGGCTTGCTCAAGACCGCGGGCATCAACCTCGATCCGCAGCTGGCGGCAATGGACGGCCGCCTTGCGACCTTGAAATCCCTGGGCGTCGATCCGGGGCAGGTGCAGTTCACCGCCCATTTTGGCCGCAACATGGAATATTATACCGGCTTCGTCTTCGAGCTCTCGGCCCGCGACAAGGAAGGTCCGGTCCAGATCGCGGGCGGCGGCCGCTATGACTCGATGATGGAGATGCTGGGGGCCAAGAAGCCGATTAGCGCCATCGGCTGCGCTATCCGTACCGAACGTGTGCTGGCCGCCAGGAATGGGGGAGGCGCATGATGCTGACACTCGCTATTCCGTCCAAGGGGCGGCTGAAAGACAATTGCAATGCCTGGTTTGCCTCAGCCGGCGTGACCATGGAGCAGACGGTCGGCGCGCGGGGTTACCGCGCCAGCTTTGCCGGTTTCCCCGACGTCGAAGTGATGCTGCTGTCGGCCAGCGAAATCGCCTCCTCGCTGCTGGCGGGCGATATTCACCTTGGCATCACCGGCGAGGATCTGCTGCGCGAGGAAGCACCGGAGCTTGCGGGGCGGATGCACCTGGTCAAGCCGCTGGGCTTTGGTTTTGCCGATGTGGTGGTGGCGGTGTCACAATACTGGATCGATGTTTCGACCATGGCGGACCTGGACGATGTCTGCGCCGCCTATGCGGCGACCCATCGCCGCCGGCTGCGGGTCGCGACCAAATATGCCCAGCTGACCCGCAGCTTCTTCGCCGAGGCCCGGATTTCGGACTACCGCATCGTGCCCAGCGCCGGCGCCACCGAAGGCGCGCCGGCGGCGGGCACCGCCGAAGTGATCGTGGACATCACCACCACAGGCGCGACGCTGAAAGACAACGGCCTGAAAATCCTCGACGACGGCGTGATCCTGAAAAGCCAGGCCCAGCTGGCGGCATCGCTTACCGCCGACTGGGATGCGGGTGCGCGCAAGGCCTGCGACGCGCTGCTGTCGAAGCTCGATCCCGCCAGCCCGCTGTATACGACGTTGGCCAAACAGCTGCCTTAAGCCTTTTCCAGCAAAGCCAGATAGGCGGCTTCGATATTGCGTGCCAGGCGCGTGGTATCGAACAAGGGGGTGGTGGCGCGGTTCGCCGCCAGTCTGTCGCGCAAAGCCTTCAGCCGCGCCGGATCGCGCGCCAGCGTCAGCGCCAGATTTTCATAGTCGTCCGCGCTGTGCGTCACCAGTTCCGGCAATCCCGCCGCCGTCACCAGGCTGGCGGCCACCCGTCCGGGATAGCTTTCGCCCAATGGGGTGAGGACCGGCAGACCCGCCGCCAGCGCATCCGCCGCCGTGGCATGAGCATTGTAGGGCAGGGTGTCGAGGAACAGGTCGGCAAGCTGGTGGCGGGCGTGATGGACTTCCAGCGGCACATGACCGGCGAAGACCAGGCGCTCCGGCGCGAGACCGCGCGCGGCCGCTTCGCGCCGCAAGGTCTCGCCTGCGCCCTCGCGCAGCCACAGCACGCTGCCCGGCACCTGCTGCAGCAAGCGCATCCAGATGTCGAACACCGGCGGGGTGATCTTGAAATTGTGGTTGAAGCAGCAAAAGACGAATCCGCTTTCCGGCAGTCCCGCTTCCTTGCGGCTGGGCGCTGCGGCGCTGGCGCGCGTCGTGTCCATGGGAAAGAAACCGCCCGGCAGATGGACGATCCGTTCGGAATAAAATGGCTGATGCGATGCGGGCAGGGCGATCTCGTCGGCGAGAATGGCATCGATGAAATCGGCGCCGCTGGTGCCGGGATAACCCAGCCAGCTCACCTGCACCGGCGCGGGCCGGTGGGCGAGGGCGGTCAGCAAGGAGCCCTCGGTAAAACCGCCCAGCTCGACGGCGACATCAATTTCCAGTTCGCGCAGCAGCGCGGCGGTGCGGCCCATATCCTCGTCCACCATATGGAACTGGTCGCAGGCGGCTTAGACACGGCGGCGGATGTCGCTGTCATCGGGCGGTCCGGCGGCGATGGCGATCACCTCGAAGCGGGTGCGGTCGTGGCGCTCCAACAGCCCGGCAATCTGCTGTCCCACCGGATGGGTGCGGAAATCGTGGGACAGATAGGCCACCCGGGTCCGGTCGTGTCGGTATTTTTCACCCCGCCACAGCGGCGCAGGCGTCTGGGGAACGGCGTCGTGTATCGCGCTTTCCGCACAGGCTCGCTGCAGCGCGCCCTTGCTGCTGTAGCTGAGCAGCACCAGGGGATGAACCCTGGCGCCGGCCGGAATACGCTGCGGCAATTCCGCTTCCATTCGGGCCCTGCGCGCCCAGTCGCACTGGTACAGCGCCGCCTTCGCGGCCTCGCCCCAGGCGTTGGGAAAATCGGGGTCGCCAGCCATCACCCGGTCATAGTCCCTCAGCGCTTCGTCATAGCGTTTCAGGGTTTGCAGCGCGGTGGCGCGGTTCATCCGGAAATGCGAATTTTGCGGCTGCAGCGCCAGCGCCCGCTCAAAACTGGCCAGCGCGTCAGCGGCGCGCTTGAGCAGCAGCAACACGCTGCCCTTGTTGTTCCACCCCTCCGCCATTTCGGGACGAATGGTCAAAGCGCGGTCGAAACTGGCAACTGCCTGTTCCAGTTTCCGGGATTTTTGCAGCGCGATGCCGCGATTGTACCAGGTGCCTGCATCCAGCGCATGGATCGCTAGCGCGGCATCGAAGCTGGCCAGCGCGTCGTCGAACCGTTCCAGCGCGGCCAGTGCATTGCCACGATTGTTCAGGGCGTCGCTGTAAGTGGGCTTGAGCGCCAGTGCGCGGTCATAGGCTTGCAGCGCATCCTGGAAACGCTGCTGGTCCTGCAAGGCATTGCCCAGATGCAGCAGGATCGCCGGGTTGTCCGGCTGAGCCGCCAGTGCGGACTCCAGCAGTTCCACCGCCTCGGCGCTGCGGCCCTGGCTAGCCCGCAAGGCACCCAGCAGATAGGTGACCTGGGCGTGACCCAGCTTTTGCGTCAGCAGGCGCGCGTACAGCTCTTCTGCTTGTGCGAGGTTGCCGGCCTGGTGGGCGCCGAGGGCCTGCTGGAAAAGTGCTTTCAGATCCACGTCAGGGCAGCGTCGCCGTATGCCGAATATCGGCGTCGGCGATATGCTCCTTCTTCCAGCGCATCGCGGCCTCGATGCGGGTGCGGCCCGAGGGATGGGTGAAGAAGATCATTTCTTCCCATCGGCCCGGTTCCAGCTTGCGATAGGTCGAAAGCTTCAGCATCACGCTGGCGAAGGCGTCGGGCTTGCGCACCGCGTTCAGCCCGAAGATATCGGCCTGGGATTCGGTGGTGCGGGAAATCGAATTGGTCACCGGCGTGGCCAGGAAGAAAAACACCGCCGACAGTGCCGCAAGAAGCGGCAGGCCTCCCACATCGCGGATCTTTCGCACCTGCCACTGGCCGCCGAAGATATCGCAGGCAATCAGGAAGGCCCAGTTGACGAAGGCAAATCCCACAATCGTTACCAGGCCCATCAGCAGCAGCAGCCGCGTGGTATGGCCCATTGCATAATGGCCGATCTCGTGGCCCATCACCGCCAGCACCTCGTCGGGGGTGCCCTGCTGGAGCAGATTGTCGGTCAAGGCGATACGCGTGGTGCCGAGGAAGCCGGAAACATTGGCCGAGATGCGATTGGACTGGCGCGAGGTATCCACCAGCCAGACATCCTGCGCCGGCACGTCATTGGCGCGGGCCAGCGACAGGATGCGCGTTTTGACCGGCCCGTCGGGCAGGGGCGTGTACTGGTTGAACAGGGGGGCGATGAAAACCGGATAGATCACCAGCATGATGATCTGAAACAGGATGGCCAGGCCCGCGCCCCACAGCCACCAGTTTTCCCGCGCCCGCCGCATCACGGCATAGAGGACTGGCAAGAACAG
The DNA here is from genome assembly GCA_041178445.1 of Pseudomonadota bacterium. GTDB lineage: Bacteria > Pseudomonadota > Alphaproteobacteria > Micropepsales > Micropepsaceae > Rhizomicrobium. The sequence goes on from JBEGVG010000127.1 coordinate 8,934, forward strand.
CATCGCGGTCAGAAGGGTGAGCGCGAACTGGATGCCGAATTCGCCCAGCCAGGCCATGAAGGACAGGTTGGACAGGCCATAAGCGTGTTCCCGGTAAAAACTTTCATACAGCGCAAGCGGAAATGCCGCGAGTGTGGTCAGCGCCACATAAACGGCGGCATAGAGCATCACCTGATAGCTGCGGCTGTGGGTGCGGTCTTCCACCCAGTCGCGGATGCGCGTCGATATCTGCAACCACAGCAGCAGCCCCGCGATCGCCAGCGCATAGAGCAGGTCCACAAACTGCAGGACATAGCCGCCCTCGAAATAGGCGTCGGATTTGGCGCGGGCCTCGCCGCTGACTTTGGCGAGATAGGCGTTGGTGGCGCCCTGGGCATCAAAGGCCGGCGTGGTGTCCATCACCGGCAGCGTGCCCACCTGGATATCAGCCGTCGGGGCGGCGCGGGGAGGCGGGCCGGAATATTCGGCCGCAGGCTGTGCTGCGACCGGTAGCGCCACGGCAATAAAAAGCAGCGCGGCTGCCGCGATCCGTGCGAAGGCCATATGGCGTTTCCCTGTTGCGCCAAGCCTAACAGGATTTTATGACATCCCAAGCGCTTAATGCTGCTAAGCTGCTGTAATGTCCGCAAAACACATTGCGATTGCCGCATTCGTGGCCAGCGTGTTGCCACTGTCCGCAAGGGCGCAGGATTCGCTGGATTCGGCGCGTTACCGCGACTGTCTGGCCGTGACCAGCACCAAGCCGGCGGCGGCGCTGGCGGATGCCGATAGCTGGACGAAATCGGGCGGTGGCGCGCCCGCCCTGCATTGCGCGGCGTTGTCGCTGATACAGCTCAAGCGCTATGGCGATGCGGGCGCGCGGCTTAATCGCGCCGCGGCCGATCCCAAGGTGCCTGACCTTGCGTTTCGTGCGGTGCTGTTCACCCAGGCGGGCAATGCCTGGCTGATGGCGGGCAATGGCGCCAAGGCGGCGCAGAGTTTTTCCGCGGCGCTGGCGCTGTCGCCGGGTGATGCCGATCTTTATGCCGATCTTGCCCGCGCCCAGGCGATGCGCCGCAATTGGCAGGACGCCGATATCCGTCTTGGCACCGCGCTGCAACTGGCGCCGCGCCGCGCCGATCTGCTGGTGCTGCGGGCCAGTGCGCGGCGGGCCCTCAAGCGCTATGCCGATGCGCGCACTGACATCGAGGCGGCGTTGAAGCTGAAACCCGGCGACGGGGAGGCGTTGTTGGAGCGCGGCTTGCTACGGCAACAGTTGGGCGATCTGGGTGGCGCGCGGCGCGATTTTCAGGCGGCGCTGAAAAGCGGCTCCGCGGAAGTGGTGGCCCAGGCCAAATTCAATCTGGACACACTCAAGCCCTAGACGTGCGCCATTCCTGGCGCACGCTGTCATCTTTTTCCTGCACCGCTTGCGCCAAGGCAGCGAACTGCTCGGCCGGCAGCAGCCGTGACAATGCCCACACCGCCGCACCGCGCACCAGCGGCGAAGCGTCGGCCAGCGCCTTGCGTGCCGCCTCGGCCAGCGACGGATCCTTGCTGTTGCCAATGGCAATCATCACATTGCGTAGGAAGCGGTCGCGCCCGATGCGCTTGACCGGGGACTTGCGGAACAGGGCGCGGAACGCCGCATCGTCCAGTGCCGCCAGATCGGTGAGGCGCGCCGTCTTCAATTCCGCGCGCGCCGACAGTTTCATTTCCGACGCGGCGCTGGCGAACTTGTTCCAGGGGCATACCGCCAGGCAGTCGTCGCAGCCATAGATGCGGTTTCCCATGCTCTCGCGGAATTCGCGCGGGATCGGCCCCTTATTCTCGATGGTCAGATAGGAAATGCAGCGCCGCGCATCCAGCTGGTAGGGCGCGGGGAACGCGCCGGTGGGGCAGACATCCAGACAGGCATGGCAATTACCGCAATGATCCTCTTCCGGCGCATCGGGCGGCAGTTCCAGGGTGGTGAAGATGCTGCCCAGGAACAGCCACGACCCGAATTCGCGCGACACAAGATTGGTGTGCTTGCCCTGCCAGCCCAGCCCGGCATTCTGCGCCAGCGGCTTTTCCATCACCGGCGCGGTGTCCACGAACACCTTCACCTCGGCGCCGAAGCTCTGAAAGATGTATCCCGCCAGCGCCTTCAGCTTCTTCTTGACCACGTCGTGATAGTCATCGCCCTGGGCATAGACGGAAATCGCCGCATCGCCCCGCCGCTTCAGCACCGCCAGCGGATCGCCATCGGGCCCGTAATTGACGCCCAGCATGATCACGCTTTTTGCGGCCGGCCACATGCCTTGCGGATCGGCGCGCCAATTTGCGCGCTCGGCCATCCAGTCCATCTCGCCATGATATCCGGCGCTCAGGAATTCGTTCAGGCGTGCGGCATTCTCTGGTACCGCCTTGGCGCCGGCAAAGCGCACCAGGTCGAAACCTTCGGCGGTCGCCTGCGCCTTTATCTGATTTGAAATGGTCGCATTATCCCGCATTGCGACCTCTATACCCCGGCTGATCCTGCGCTTGCGAGATAATGCTCCGGGGTCAGAAATCGAGTTCGGCATAATGGGAGACCGGCGGCTGGCCCGGAACACGGTCGGACAAAATGGAGCGGAAAGCGGGTCGCGACTTCATCCGCACATACCATTCATTGGCTGCGGCGAAATCATGCCAGGGCACTTCCCCGAAATAGTCCAGGGTAGACAGATGCGCCGCCACCGCCAGATCGCCCAGCGTGGTTTCGCGGCAGGCCAAGTTGCCATTGGTCTCCGCCGCCTTGCCGATGGCGGCCAGCGCCGTCTTCAGTTCCTCGCGCCCGGCGCGAATAATATTCATGTCGGGGGCGCGGGAAAATCCGGCGCCGGTATATTTTGGCGCGGCCTTTTCATAGACGATGCGCTGGGTCACCAGTTCGTGGAACGGACCCATCGCCCAGTCCACCCAGCGCAGCGCGCCGCGCCGTGCCGCGTCGTCCGCCGGGGCGAGGGGATGGTCGCCATAATGATCCTCCAGATGATCCAGGATCGCCCACACGCCCTCAATCCGGGTGCCATCCATTTCCACGAAGACAGGCATGGAATTGCGGGCGTCCTCGGCCAGCATGGGATCGCAGGCAACCCGTTTTTCCCCCACCATCAGGCGGGCGAGGCGGCAACTGGGCGACAGAATCAAATGAATCAGGCGGCGCATGGGCGCAGGTTGTAAGCGAGGCTGCTATTGAACGCAAAAATTCAGCCCGTCGCGCACCACCATGGCGCTGCGCCCCTGCAGCGAGGCGGCGCGGCGGGCGACATAGGGGCCTGGCCGGGCCGCCCGCCAGCGGTGGGGATTGGGCAGGATGGCGGCCAGCCGGGCCGCCTGCGCGCTGGTCAGGGATGACGCGTCGGTTCCAAAGTAGCTCCGCGCCGCCGCCTCGGCCCCGAAGATTCCGTCGCCCCAGTCCACCAGGTTGAGATAGGCGGTGAGTATCCTTTTCTTGGGCCACAAGGCTTCGATCAGCACGGTCAGGTAGGTTTCCAGCCCCTTGCGGATCCAGCTGCGCATCGGCACCAGGAACAGGGTCCGCGCCGTTTGCTGGGATATCGTGCTCGCCCCGCGCAGCCGGCGGTCCGGATTGCGCCGGTGGTCCTTCATCGCCTTGTCAATCGCGGCCCAGTCGAAGCCGTTATGGCGGCAGAAATTCTGGTCTTCGGCGGCGATCACCGCCCGTTCCAGCCGGGGCGAGATGTTGCTGGACCAGATGTAATGAACGCCCTTGCCCGTCACCAGGCTGCGCAGCATGTCGGGTGTGCCGGGGATGGGGACAAAGCGGAAAATCAGCAGCAGGAGGATCGGCGCGGGAACCAGCAAGGTGAAAAGGAGCATGGCGGACCGCCACAGCCAGCCGCGCCCAATCCAGACCCTTGCGAATCTTCCCCACCCCATGGCGCCACCATAGCAAAAAGCCGCGCGCCGCGCTGATGGCATCGGGCCCGCCGGAATGATAGGAGTTTGACCGGTTTCGCAGGCGCACGCATGAGCAATTCTCTTCTGGCCGTCATTCTGGGGATCATCGAGGGCCTCACCGAATTCCTTCCGGTCTCCTCCACGGCCCACCTGCTGATCGCCGAGGAGGCGCTGGGCTTTCATGCACCGGGCCAGGTTTTCCCCATCGTCATCCAGTTCGGCGCCATCCTGGCGGTGGTGGCGGTGCATTGGCGCAAATTCCTGGATGTGGTGGTGGGCCTTCCCACCTCGCGCGACGCCCAGCATTTCACCCTGACGGTGCTGATTGCCTTCCTGCCGTCGGTGGTGGCGGGCCTGTTGCTGCACAGCTTTATCAAGACCGTTCTGTTCTCGCCGGGCGTGGCGGCGCCGGTCATCGCCTTTTCCCTGATCGCCGGCGGGATACTGATTCTGGTGCTGGAGCGCCGGCGCCCAACGCCGCGCTTTCATGATGGCGACCGCCTGCCTTACATGAAAGCTTTCCAGATCGGTCTGTGTCAGGTGCTGGCAATCTTTCCCGGCGTCTCGCGCTCAGGCGCCACCATTCTGGGGGGAGAGATGCTGGGCATATCGCGTCCGGCAGCGGCGCTTTTCACCTTTTACCTTGCCGTCCCCACCATGCTGGGTGCCACGGTGCTGGATATCTACAAGAGCCGCGATGCGCTGGCGGCCGCGGCCTGGAATGACATCGCCATCGGCTTTGTCGTGTCCTTCGCGGTGGCGCTGGTGGTGGTCAAAGGCTTTATCGGCTTCATCAGCCGCTATGGCCTGGCGCCCTTCGGCTGGTACCGGATCGTGGCAGGACTGGCGATCTTCGGCTATCTAGCCCTGGCTTAGCTGGCCCATGTCATCGGCATATTCGCCCTTGGCCCGGAAGCGCCAGAGATAGGACGGGATCACCGCTTCGACCGATGTCGGGGTAATGCCGAGATCGGCGAGACCCGCGGCGGTCGGCGCCACCACATTGTCCTTCTTCAGCAGCTTGACCTGATCCATGGTCAGAATCGGATTGGGCAATAGCTGCAGGAAGGCCGCCTTCAGGCTGGCCAGCGCAAAAGGCAGCGGCGCCAGCAGGCGTTTGCGCCCCGTTTCACGCAGGATCATCTGCAGCAATTCCTTGAAGGAATAGATGCTGGGTCCGCCCAGCTCAAAGGTGCGGCCACGCGCGGCCGGAGACGACAGCGCCTGGACGATCGCGGCGGCGACGTCGCCGACAAAGACCGGCTGGAAGCGGGTATGGCCGCCACCCACCAGCGGCAGCATGGGCAGGAAGCGTGCCATGCTGGCAAACTTGTTGAAGAAGCCGTCTTCCGGCCCGAAGATAATGGAAGGGCGCAGGATCACCGCATCGGGGAACGCCTCGCGCACACTCTGTTCGCCTTGCGCCTTGGTGGTGGCGTATGCGGAACCGCTCTGCGCATCGGCGCCGATGGCGGAAACATGCACCAGCGCGCGCGCACCGGCCGCCGCCGCGGCTTGCGCGATGTTGCTTGCGCCTTCGGACTGCACTTCCTCGAAGGTCTGGCCCTTCTGGAACAGGATGCCGGTCAGGTTTATGACGGCGCTGGCGCCCATCACGGCGGCGGACACGCTTTGCGCGTCGGCGACATCGCATTTGACGAAATCGATCTGGCCGACCGTGCCCAGCGGGCGCAGGAAGAAGCCCCGAGCGGGGTGGCGGGTGGCGACCCGGATGCGCCAACCGGCCCTGGCCAGCGCCCGCACCGTATGGCGGCCCAGAAAGCCGGAGCCGCCGAAAATCGTGACCAAATTCGTGTTCATGCGTCTAACGTCCCAAATCAGGGCCCCTATATGAAGTCTGACGGCCCAAGAGGCAATTTAGGCCAGCGGACGCCCCCCAGAACAGGGTTTTCCGGGGAAAAACCGGCAATTGACTTGGGGCAAGGCCGCCCCTAAACATCGCGCCCTTGCTCGGACGGCCCTTGCCAACAGGGGCTGCCCGATGTGCCCAGATGGCGGAATTGGTAGACGCACTAGTTTCAGGTACTAGCGCTGCAAGGCGTGGAGGTTCGAGTCCTCTTCTGGGCACCAATGGCACTTTCGGCGATGTTCGCCGAAGGTCGCCCAAATCAAAATAATCAGCAAAATTAGCAGCTTACTGTTCGCCGGTGTTCGCCCGTGTGCTGGCCTACCCGTGCGGATTGTTGGTATTTTGTTGGTACGGAAGAACGCGCGTTCTGACTGTTCTCACCCAAAAATCGCGTTTCGTTCGTGGGGCGTTCGATGGCCTTGACCGACGCAGTTTGCAGAAGTGCGAAGCCTGGTCCAAAGCGGCGAAAGCTGTCGGACGGTAGCGGCTTGCAGCTTTGGGTGCAGACTTCAGGCGCGCGCCTCTGGCAACTCGCCTACCGTTTCCAAGGTCGCCAACGTCAACTTGCGCTTGGCCGTTATCCTGAAATCTCACTAGCGGAAGCTCGTATTAAACGAGAGGACGCCAGACGACTATTACGGGCGGGTGATGACCCTGCCGCGGCTGCTCGCCGTGCGCCGCGGCCAGGCGATACTTTCAAAGATGTTGCCCACGAGTTCATAGAGAAGTGCCGCTCTGAAAAGCTTGCTGCGATTACAATTGAAAAGAAGGAATGGCTACTCGAGTTCGCTTACCCGCAACTCGGTCATCGCCGGTTGAGTGAAATCGAGCCTTTTGACGTGCTTGGCGTGCTGCAAGAGGTCGAGAAGAAGGGTCGTTATGAGACGACGCGGCGGCTGCGAGCCACGATTGGCGCTGTGTTCCGATACGGCGTGGCGACCGCTCGCGCGAAGTACGATCCCACAATCGCGCTCCGCGGCGCAACCATAGCTCCGAAGGTAACGCATCGCGCCGCCATCACGGATACAGAACATTTGGGTCGGCTTTTACGCGCGATTGATTCTATTGACGGCCAACTGATCATTAAAGCGGGTCTACAACTGCTTGCCCTAACTTTCCCGCGGCCGGGAGAACTTCGATTTGCACAATGGTCTGAGTTTGATCTTGGAGGCGCAGTTTGGACAATTCCCGCCCATAAAACGAAAATGGGTAGGGAGCACCGGGTGTCATTGTCACGCCAGGCCCTTGCGGTGTTAGGCCACCTGCGAAATCTGACGGGCCATCGTGAACTGCTATTGCCGGCAATGCATAATTGGAAAAAGCCAATTTCCGAAAATGCCTTCAACCTAGCTTTGCGGCGGCTTGGCTTTGGCGCTGATGAAATGACGGCTCATGGATTTCGCGCGACCGCGTCCACGTTGCTTAACGAGTCGGGGAAATGGGCGGAGGACGCCATCGAAAGACAGTTGGCACATATCGAAAAGAACGGGGTTCGTCGGGCCTATGCTCGCGGAAGGTTTTGGGATGAGCGCGTCCTGATGATGCAGTGGTGGGCGGACTATCAAGACCAATTGAAGGTATTGCCGGAACCAAAAGCAAAAGCAGTCTGAGGGAGTGGGACGCGGTAAGGATTAGATCTATGACCCCAATCGTGAGGAGCGCCGAATGTGCATAGACGACGTCGCAAGCCGCCCAATCGAACAGCTTGCCCGGCGGGGTCATCGTGCTGGCGTTGCCGGGCCATCCGGATCTGCCGATGTCTCTTCAACCACCGGTTTCAGCTTACAGAAGGAGTGATCAGGATCCCAACTTTAGGAGTAGCGTGTTTATTCGTCGAGAAGCTTCAAGCTGTTGCGCTTGAACATAGAATTTTTGAGTCGTTCGTGCCGACGAATGGCCAAGCAAGCCCTGACTTGCCCATGCTGCGTCGGATGACTCCATCATTAGAAAAGTTGCAGCACAGTCGCGGAGCAGGTGAGGGTTGATTGGCCGTCCAAAGAGCCGCTCAGAAATGTCCACGATCTTGAGGTAAATAGCGTGCTCCTTCATCGAGTTGCCAAACGCGTTTAGCCAGACATGATTGTTAGCCCGGTCGCCCAAAATGCGCGGCCGTATTTCGCGGATGTACCGGTCAATGAAGCAAGTCAGAAGTTCGGGTATTTCCAACTCGGTAAATTGCTGGTTCTTCACTGCCCTTGCCGCTAGCGAAATGCGCCAGGTGGTGTCGCGCCGAACTAGGTCCTTACCAAGTTGCAGCTGGGCCATGTTTTTCAAGCGAATTGGGCACGCAGCCAATATTGCCAGCATAAGAACATTTCTGTAGCGCGCGGAATTGTTGCGGGACGGAGGATTTTTTTGGCAGACATTCAATGCAGTACGGCATTTCCGGATGATGTGATCAGGCGGAAGTATTCTTGCTCGTTTATCTCTGGATGGCCGTGCTCGCGCCTTTAGCTTGTTGCTAACCCGTTGCAACCAGCTCCAGTCATGGTAGGGCGCCATCACTTGGACCATACGCGTCAGACCGGTGATGCTGGACGATACTGATTTAGGAGCCGTAGTGGCGCCGAGCTGCAATACGTACTGCTCAAGAGTTATCGGTGTGCACCTTGCCTCGAGCTCGTCGCGAAGAAGATCATGATAACGGTTGGCAAGAAAGGCGAGCCATCGACCGTAGCTGTTCAGGTTTGTTTGTCGGGTAGCCTGCGCCCAATGGGACGCTGGGCCTTTGTCATCAAGCACGCCGCCGCTTTGGATTGCTCGATTCCAGGCACGGCGATCTGTGGCTGGCCACTGATCCAGCGGCGAGGACGGGTTGCTCAATTCCCTATTTCCTCTTCCGTTGTTTTGGGGAGCGCTGAAGTTTCGCGTTCAGCAGCTTGTTCATCACCCTGGATGCCGATAAGGAGCCATTCGGCATGTAGTAATCCATGGTGGTTTGGATATCTGCGTGACCCAATCGCTGTGAGATGATGGGCAGCAAAGATGGGTCGTGATCAATTGCAATCTTGGCGCTGACATGCCGCATAAAGTGTGGATTTACCCTCAAGCCAGTGTGGCGAAAAATCGCTCGCCTGAAATCCTCTGCCATCGTTGATTTTGGCCGAGGTCCCCCTGATCGGCCAGGGAAGAGATGCGGACTGCCCGCACCTGGCAGCAGGGGCCTGTATAGCTCGATAAATTGACGGATTATCTCTGTAACCGGCCCTGGTATTTCCAGTTGGA
>JBEGVG010000128.1:0-2554 GCA_041178445.1 Pseudomonadota bacterium
ACTTCCTTTCGGGGGCGGTCAAGGATTCGATCGAGACCATTGCCCGCGGCGAGCAGGCGGCGCAGGCGCAGGTCGCCGGCAAGGCTAATATTGTCGATGTGGTGAATGCGGTGAACTCCGCCGAACTCACCCTCATACCGTGGTGGCGGTGCGCGACAAGGTCGTGCAGGCCTACCAGTCCATCATGAACATGCCGATTTAATCGGGAGCGTCGGCCCAGCAGGTCGGGCGTGAGCCCGACCGTCAGCGTTAGGCCGCGCGACCAAATAAAAAAGAGATCCATATGAACCCCGCCGACGCCATCGACTTTGCCCGCACCGCCATCCTGGTGCTGCTGGAAATCACTGCTCCGGCCATGCTCACCGCCCTGGTGGTCGGCCTGGTGATCGGCCTGTTGCAGGCCCTCACCCAGATCCAGGAACAGACCCTGGTCTTTGTTCCCAAGATCGTCGCCGTCTTCCTGGTGCTGCTGATCGCCCTGCCGTTTGCCGGTTCGGCCATGGGCGGGTTGATGAACGACATCGCCAGTCGCATCGCGGCCTACTGAACAGGCGCTTTGGCACCCATGCAGATCCACCTGCCCGACCTGTCCGCCGGCATCATCGTTTATATGCTGGTGTTCGCGCGGGTGGGCGCCATGGTGATGCTGCTGCCCAATATCGGCGATAACGGCATTCCTGCCCGCGTCCGCCTGATCCTGGCCCTGGCCATCTCCCTTGCCCTGACACCGACCGTGGCCAGCGCCTATCCGCAGACCGCGCCGGCGAGCGTCATGGCGCTGTCCCTTCTGGTTGCCCAGGAAACCACCATCGGCATCCTGGTCGGCGCCATGGCGCGCATCATCATGAGCGCGCTGCATGTGGCGGGCTTCCTGATCGCCACGCAGACGGGCCTGGCCTATGCCCAGAGCTTCGATCCCACCCAGGGCGAACAGGGCGCGGTGATGGGCAACTTCCTGTCGCTGCTGGGCACCTTGATGATCTTTCTCACCGGCCTGCATCACCTGGCGATCGGCGCCATCGCGGGCAGCTATCGCATGATGCCGCCGGGCGAGCGCTTTCCCACCGAAGACATGGCGCAGCTCACCATCAGCCTGGTCTCGGGCTCCTTCGCACTGGGCTTCCAGTTGGCCGCGCCCTTCCTGGTATTCGGTTTTGCCGTCTATGCCGGGCTTGGCCTTCTGGCGCGGCTGATGCCGCAGCTCCAGATTTTCTTCGTCGCCGTACCGATTAATATCGTCTGTGGCTTTCTCATCTTCATGGCGATGCTGGGGGCGATGATGACCATCTTCCTCAACTACTACGCAACCCAGATGGCGGTTTTCCTGTAAGCCATGGCGGAAGAGAAGGACGACTCCCAGCAGACGGAACAGCCGACAGCCAAGCGGCTGGAACAGGCGCGCGAGCAGGGCGACATCATCAAGTCGATGGAGGTCGCCACCTTCGTGACCCTGGCCGGCAGCACCGTGGCGCTGGCCATGTTCGGCAAGCAGGCCATGATCGGCATGGTCGGGGTGCTCACCATGTTCCTGGAACATCCCGAAGCCATTCCGGTGGACGGGGCGGGCCTTTCCGCCATCAGCCGCGGCGTGCTTTACCATACGACTCTGGTGCTGGCGCCGCTCTTCGGCGTACTGATCGTGGCGGGACTTGCCGGCCATCTGGTGCAGGGCCGTCCCAGCTTCACCGCCTCCAAGGTCAAGCCGGAATTCTCCAAGATCTCACCCATGGCGGGCTTCAAGCGGCTCTTCGGCCTGGATGGCTGGATGAACATGGTCAAGGGCCTGGCCAAGATGGCGATCGTTGGCCTGGCGGTCTGGACCCAGCTCTGGCCCGAGCGCGGCATGCTGGAAAGCATACTCACCCAGTCGCCCGGCGGCGTCATTGCCGACATGTCGTACCTTCTGTTCAAGATCCTGATCGCGGCCCTGGCGGCGATCGCGGTGATCGCGGGCGGCGATTATTTCCTGCAGCACATGCAGTTCATGAAGCGCAACCGCATGTCCAAGCAGGAGATCAAGGAAGAGTATCGCCAGAATGAAGGCGATCCGCACATCAAGGCCAAGATCCGCCAGCTGCGGCATGAGCGTTCCCGCAGGCGCATGATGGCGCGGGTGCCGGAGGCCACCGTGGTGATCATGAACCCGACCCACTATGCCGTGGCGCTGCAATATGTATCGGGCCAGATGGCGGCGCCGATCTGCGTCGCCAAGGGCGTGGATGCGCTGGCGTTGCGCATCCGCGCCGTCGCCGAAGACAATGACGTGGCGGTGGTGGAAAATCCGCCGCTGGCGCGCGCGCTCCATGCATCCGTCGAGATCGACGAGCCGGTGCCGCCGGAGCACTACAAGGCCGTGGCGCAAGTGATCGGCTATGTGCTGCGCCTTCAGGGCAAGCTGAAAGCAAACTGATCTAGGAGGGCGTGATCCAGGGTAAGGGTTTCAATCCCTGGCTCTGCCGTAGCTGCACATGCAGGCCATAGAGATGCCGTAGTATCGCGATCACGGCGTTATTGTCCCGCGCCATCGCCGCCGGCTTGAGATAGGTGTTGATCA